>NZ_JBQFMH010000004.1:0-399013 GCF_056531745.1 Ruegeria sp. L12 | reverse complement strand
GGGGGGGCGGGGCCGCCGGGCGGGCGCGGGCCGGGTTTGCTCCATCGGCACCTGAAAAAAAAAAAAAAAGCCGCGGGCGGAACGCGGCTGCGCCGGGCCCAACCGGAAAAGGGCATTTCCAATGCCCGTATGACGGGCGGGAGCGCTCAGCCCTGTTTCTGGATCTCGACCGAATGGGGATAGGGGATCGACACGCCCTTGGCATCGAACGCTTCTTTCACCGTTTTGGTCAGCTCGAACTTCACATCCCAGTAATCCGCAGCCGCGCACCAAAGACGCGCCGTCAAATCGACCGAGCTGTCGCCCAGATTGGTCACGCGCACCCAGGGTTCCGGGTCACTCATGATCCGGTCATCCGCCTTGGCCACATCCAGAATGATCTGCATCGCCTCATCCGCGCTGTCGCCATAGTCGATGCCGAATACCAGATCGACGCGCCGGGTGTCATGGGCCGAAAAATTGGTGATGATCGATCCCCAGGCCTGACCATTTGGCACGATGATCTGCACGTTGTCCGGCGTCACCAGTTCGGTGGTGAACAGGTTCAGATCCCTGACGGTACCTGCTGTACCGCCGATATCCACATACTGGCCCAGTTTGTAGGGCCTGAACACGACCAGCATCACGCCAGCCGCCAGATCGCTCAGCGTGCCCTGCAGCGCCAGACCGATGGCCAGCGAGGCGGCACCCAGAATGGCGACGATACTGGTGGCCTCGATCCCGAAGATACCCAGCACGGCGACCAGGACCATGGCCAGAATGGCCCATTTGATCATGCTGGCGGCAAAGTTGCCCAGCGTCGGGTCAATCTGCGGCGTCTTGTTGATGCGGCGGCGCACAACACCCGAGATCATTCCGGCCAGAATCCAGCCCAGAATCAGAACGATCAGCGCCTTGCCCGCGTTCAACAATACCGGCATATAGCCATTTGCCATATCCATGGCCTGGTTCGCCATTTCGATCGTCTGATCCATCCTGGCCTTTCCTTCTCTCAGTCATTTCAGAAAATTTGACCCCGCCAGTCTGGCGAGGCCAGTTCTGCGTTCATCGCAGTGATTACTTCTTCAGCGCGTCGCGGATTTCCATCAGGATGTCCAGCTCGCTGGGACCGGCAGGCGCCTCTTCCGCTGCCTCTTCCTCGGTTTCTGCTGCGTCCTTGACCCGGTTGACCATTCTTACCAGCAGGAACACGACCCACGCGATGATCAGGAAGTTGATGATCGCCATGATGAACGCCCCATAAGCAAAGACCGACGCGCCGGTTTCGCGTGCAGCTTCAAGGCTTGCACCCTCGGCCACGTCCCCTGCCAAAACGGCATAATTGTTGGTAAAGTCGATACCGCCCGTAAACAGACCGATGAGCGGGTTGATCAGATCGCCCACCAGAGACGTGACAATTGCGGTAAACGCCGCGCCGATGATGATGCCGACAGCCATATCCATGACATTGCCTTTGGCAATGAAGGTCTTGAATTCCTGAATCATGCTTCCCTCTTTCCGGTTTTTTGTTCAGGCGCTTGCGTATTGTGTTCGCGCGCAGGCGCAGGGTAATTGTGCGCTCATTGCACTAATAAATGTATGTTTTTATGGGAAACAGCACCTATTTTTCCCCAGACAGCAGTTTTCAGGAGGTTTCATGCCCATCTTCGCATCTTATTCCATTACAGACAGATGGCCCCCACAGGACCCGACGGTCATTCAGCTGTATTCCTTTCCCACACCAAACGGCGTGAAAGCCTCGATCATGCTGGAAGAAACCGGCCTGCCCTACGAGGCGCATCTGGTCACGCTGGCGGACGCGGATGTCAAAAGCTCCGAATTCCTGTCCCTGAATCCCAACAACAAAATCCCGGCGATCATCGATCCCAACGGCCCGGATGGAGAGCCCATCGGCCTGTTCGAAAGCGGCGCGATCCTTCTGTATCTGGCTGAGAAGACCGGGATGTTTATCGGTCAGTCTGCCGCCGACAAGCACCGCATCACCCAATGGCTGATGTTCCAGATGGGCGGGATCGGCCCGATGTTCGGCCAATTGGGATTTTTCCACAAATTCGCTGGCAGCGAGATCGAAGACCCCCGCCCGCGCGAGCGTTACATCAACGAGGCCAAGCGCTTGCTGAACGTCCTGAACACGCAACTGGATGGGCAGGACTGGATCGCCGGAGACTATTCGATCGCCGACATGGCCATCGCACCCTGGCTGCGCGGGCTGGAATTCTACGAAGCCAAAGAGATTGTCGGCTGGGGCGATCACGCCAACGTGGCGGCTTACCTCGACCGGTTCCTGGACCGGCCTGCGGTGCAGAAAGGGCTGGTAAGTCCGCCACGGGACTGATTGCGCGGCCATCGAAACAGGGCTTGCGGTCACTCAGGACCGCAAGCCCGTTTTCTGATTTATCCCGGCAAATTACCTGTCAGCACATAGCGCAAGATTTCAACCACCTGACGCGGCTCTTCCGCGACGGCCAGCGCAGCGGCATCGACCTCTTTCAGCGCGTGCTGATGGTCGGGGCCATGAAGCACGATGATCGACTTGCCCAGCGCCGCCGCATAACCCGCATCAAAGGCTGCGTTCCACTGTTTGTACTTGTCACCGAACCGAACGACGACCACGTCCGCGTCGGCAATGCCTTTGCGCGTGCGGATGGCATTGACCATCGCGCCCTTGTGGTCATGCCAGTACTTGTTCGGCTCGCTTCCCAGGATGGCAACTCCGCAATCGTCGCTGGCACCATGATCAGTGACCGGGCTGTTGAACCGGATATCCAGACCCTGCGCACCATCGATGATCTGTTCACGCCAGTCCGTGTGGATTTCTCCGGAAAGGTATACGTTCAGCATGGTTCTCACATTTGTTCAGACTTAAGGCCTCAGGCCCGTTGGGCGCATTGTGCTTCCTGCGACACCAGCGTCAATCCCTGTTTCAGCATCCTGCGAACCAGCTTGCGCCGCTCGGACCCTTTTGCGGGGATCAGCGCGGCGGCGGCGGGGACATGATCTTCGCGCAGGATCACGGGCAGCGCCTGCCGGATTTCGCGTATCTGCACACCCGACAGCGCCCGAACCGCTACGGGGCCGGGATAGAAGCTTTCAGAGGGGCAACCTTCGGCACATAGCACCTCATGGTGTTCCATCAGCAAGTGAAAGTATTCGATTCCCTCGATCGTTTCATCCAGAAAGACACCCGGCACTTCCAGCAGATCCTTGGCTGCAATCAGTACATCACGGGCACCGAACATCTGTTCCGCCACATCGGATGAAACCAGAATGCGGTGTTGCCGCGACACCACCAGATCGCGGTGCGGCAGCCCATCGCCAAGCGCGCCCGCGCTGATCCGTACCGGGCGCAGATTTGGTTGCCGCCCAAAATCCGCCTTCGACCGCGTGTCACGACCGATCCAGACGAGTTTCTGCGGCCCCTTATCCCGGGTCTGCAAAAGATCACCGGGTGTCAGCTCTTCGACCGGTCGCGTCGATCGGTCCGGCAGAGCAATCCGGGTGCCTTTGGCAAAGCACAGCTGAATGACCAGATCCACATGTTCCTGCGTACCATCGGTCGAAGTGCGGACCAATGGGCCAACCGTATAGGTCACGCCGGGGGTCAACTGACCGTCCGAGAAAAATCCGATATCATCACGGTTGATGCCGGTGCTGCCTTCGAACGCCGTGTCGAAAGCATGAGCGGCATACAGGCGAAACGAGCTGCCGTCGCTGCCGGTCACCTCGAAATAATGGTTCACCCCTACAAAATCGCGTGTGATGCCCAGGTCGGTATCTGCCGAGTCAAGGCTGACCAGATCGCCAATCTCGGTATTCGGGGCGACGTCGTTGATGAAATCATCATCGTCAGTGACGGTGATGTTATCGATGCCGTTGCCCTTAATATATTCAAAGGTTTTGCCGGTCGCGATCGGTCCGGACAGGTCTTCGCCAACGCGGTAAACAGTAAATGTCGTGGCAACCATGGAATCCTCGGGCAACAAAAGCCAGAGGCCGGTATAACAACAACGGAACCAAAGGCTTAGCGCTTAAGCATCAAGAAGACGTGATCCGCAAAGCGGGCGTTTGCAGAGCTTTTCCGCAACGGGCGGCTCAGGGCTACCCCCTGAGCGTTCCGCCCGTGGCCTTCTTCACTTTGGCAATGATCTTCTCGGACACCGCTTCGATGTCTTGTTCCTTCAGCGTCGCATCCGTCGGCTGCAAGCGCACGGTGATGGCCAACGATTTTTTGCCCTCGCCCAGACTGCCACCGATGAATTCGTCAAAGACACGCACGTCTTCGATCAGCGCCTTGTCGGCACCGGCCGCGGCATTGACCAAAGTCAGCGCCTCGACATCCGCATCGACGACAAAGGCAAAATCACGCTCGACCGCTTGCAGATCACGCAGTTCCAAAGCGGCGCGGGTGGCGCCGGATTTACGGGGCAGAGGTACCTCGTCCGGCCATATGGTGAACGCCATTGCCGGACCTTTGATGTCCATCGCCTGCAGGATACGCGGGTGCAGTTCACCGAACACACCCAGCACCTTTTTCGGGCCCAGACAGATCTTGCCGTGACGACCCGGATGCCACCAGACATCCCCGTCTCGCAGGATCTGCACCTTCGCAGGCGCGCCAATCGCGGCCAGAACCGCCTCGACATCTGCCTTGGCGTCATACACATCCACCGGCCGCGACGCGCCATGCACGTCTTTGGGACCATTGCGACCGACCAGCAGGCCGGTAATCTGGGTTTTCTGATCGCCGGGTTCGCCGTCATGGAAAACGGGGCCGACCTCGAACAGCGCCACATCCGCATAACCCCGCGCCTGATTGCGCGCTGCCGCCTGCAACAGGCCGGGCAGCAGATCGGGGCGCATATGGCTCATCTCGGACGAGATCGGGTTTTCCAGCTGGGTCGCTTCTTCGCCACCGCCGAACAACGCCGCCGAGGCCTGATCGATGAAGGTATACGACACGCACTCATTATACCCGAGCGCCGCACAGGTCCGGCGCGCCATCGACTGGCGGCGCTGTGTCGGAGTCATCACCGGCTTGGGGATACCATCGGTGACACGCGGCAGAGGTTTGCCCTGCAGCTTGGTCAGCGAGGCAATCCGCGCCACCTCTTCCACCAGATCGGCCTCGCCCATGACATCCGGGCGCCAGCTCGGGACATGGGCCATTTCACCTTCGAGACGGAAGCCCAGACGGGTCAGGGTCTGACGCTGATCGCTTTCGGGAATGTCCATCCCGACCAGAGACTTCACACGTTCCGCATCCAGTCTGTAGGCCCGTGCATGGTTTGGTGCCTTGCCCGCCTCAACCACGTTCGACGCCTCTCCGCCGCAGATATCCAGAACCATCTGTGTCGCGTGTTCCAGCCCCTCGCGGGTGTATTCCGGGTCAACCCCGCGCTCGAACCGATAACGCGCGTCCGAGTTGATCTTCAGCGCACGCCCGGTCAAAGCGATCTGCACGTGATCCCAAAACGCGCTTTCGAGGAACACATTCACCGTGTCCTCGGTACAACCGGTTTCCTCGCCGCCCATGACGCCTGCGATGGATTCTGGCCCCTTGTCGTCCGAAATCACCATCATACCGGGCTGCAGGGTGTATTCCTTTTCGTCCAGCGCCACCAGCGTCTCACCACCCTTGGCGCGGTGCACCCGCAGGTTGCCCTGCACCTTGTCCGCATCGAACACGTGCAGCGGGCGGTTGTGGTCGAAGGTCATGTAGTTGGTGATATCCACCAGCGCCGAAATGGGCCGCAGCCCGATTGCCTTCAACTGATCCTGCAGCCATTGCGGGCTGGGGCCGTTCTTCACGCCCCGGATCAGACGTCCGGTGAAATGCGGCGCTCCGTCCAGCGTGTCCTCGTCAATGCTCACCTTGATCGGGCACTCGAAATCACCCGGCACCGGCACATAATCGCGCTGTTTCAGCGTACCGATGCCACGCGCCGCCAGATCACGCGCGATCCCTTCAACGCCCAGCGCATCCGGGCGGTTAGGCGTGATCGCGATCTCGATCATCGGGTCAACCTTGGACGGGTCGTTCTCGGCCAGCCAGTCCACGAACCTGTCACCGACCGCGCCCGAGGGCAGCTCGATGATGCCGTCATGCTCGTCCGACAGCTCCAGCTCGCGTTCCGAGGCCATCATGCCAAAGCTCTCGACGCCACGGATCTTGCCGACGCTGATGGTGATATCCAGACCGGGGATATACATGCCCGGTTTGCAGACCACGACGGTGATGCCTTCGCGCGCATTGGGCGCGCCGCAGATGATCTGCAGATCGCCCTCGTCCGTCTCAACCGTGCAGACGCGCAGCTTGTCGGCGTCGGGGTGCTTTTCGGCATGTTTCACATGGCCCAGCGTAAAGCCCGCCAGCCGGTCCGCCGGGTTGACGATCTCTTCAACCTCTAGGCCAAGATCGGTCAGCGCTTCGGCGATCTCATCAACCGAAGCGTCGGTGTCGAGGTGGTCTTTCAGCCAGGACAGAGTGAATTTCATTGCTCGGGGCCTTTTTTGGCAAACATCCAGTCGGCACAGGCAATGGCAAAGAATGCGCCGGGGTGCAAGCGCTGCGCGTCATGGATAGGTCGGGGTGCGGCCCAAAAGCTCGTCCAACTGCCGTCCGATCCAGCCATGGGGGATGAAATGGCCACCGGGATGCGTGTCCAGCGTGACCCGCCCGCGCGCACAATCGGTCCATTCCACACGGCTGAGCGTCAGGATCGGCACAACGCTCCAGTCACCGCGCGGGGTGGCGGTTTCGCAGCCGTATTTCTGCCGCCACAGAGCCACCGGATAAGTGGTATCGCCATTCGCGCCATAAGGGAAATCCATCACCGTATCACTCAGGCCATGCACATGGCGCACCTCGCGCGGGGCCTGCGGGCAATCCTCGGTCTGGCGGATGGTCCCGGCCACACCCAGCAAGGCGGCGATATCATTGCCCGACTGGCAGGCATAGCGCCACGCCATCGCGCCGCCGAAGGAATAGCCCGAGACATAGATGCGCTCCGGATCAATCGGATAGCGCCTGGCGACGTCCTCCAATACCCGGTCTGCAAAAGGCACATCCCCGGTGTCCGAAGTCCAGAAATCCCAGCTTTTGCCCAGCCCGTTGGGGGCCACCAGCAACACGCCGCGCAGCTTCGTGGCACCTGCGATGCGTTCATGATCGACAACCACAGTCCCCTGCCGCGCCCATCCATGGAAATGCAACAGCACCGGCAGCGGCGTTACCCCGTCCCACCCGTCCGGTTCCAGCACATGATATGAACGGTCGCCGACCTCGCAGGCGGTATCGCCGTGGCAGGTATCCACAGCGGCGGCTTGGGTGGCGGTCAGCAGGAAGAGGCAGAGCAGTCGGTAAATCATGCGTCGGAGCCTAGCGACGTCTCCGATACTGTCACGTAACTTATTGGTGTAGGGTGGGGTTTCACCCCACCATCCGCCTATGGTGGGGTGAAACCCCACCCTACATCCGCACAAAGCCCTGAGCCGCACTATCGCCAGACCGCGGGATGGCGATCCTCTAGTAGTGGTGGCCAATTTATGCCAGCCAAACCCGTGTAACGTTCAAACGGAGCGCTGGCGGAGACAAATCGCCAGCCCGTGCGGGCGGTCTGGCGATGGCGCGGCGGCCTATCGGCCTTTGCTCCGCGCTACAAACTATGAATCCATAAGCTTCGACGGGCACCACATATTACTTACTTGAAGCTGTCTTTAATTCGGTCCGGGAGGTCACGGAGCCTCTTCTCGCATGTTGAAGAAGTCAGTTCCCCTGCTTCATAAGGCAAGTGTACTGCAACGACTTGAAACCCACCTATTTTTTGGCGACTTAGGTTACAGAAGTTGACAGAGATCTCACCTGACTCTCGCGCCATTTCATCGGCGTGCGGTGTGATTTGCTGCGACCAAAACTCTGATTCTTCAAGAACGCTAGAAGGAGCATTGACATTTAGGCAGTCAAAAGTCCTGCCATCACTCCCGGTAAAATAGACAACCTGGTTCGATGAAAACCCGTCAGGGAACGCACTTTGGATCTCCGCAACCTTGTCCTGCCAAAGCTCGAAACATAGGCGGTCTTTTTCGACTTGCTCTGCTGTGGACAGGCTTGGGATTGTGCCAAAAACAAGCCCGAGAACAAGTTGAGCGGCATACCTCAACGAGTTTTGATTCAACGCGACAAACCACCATGCAGGTTCGGCATATCCAGTGCCGCGAACCCATAATGGCGCAGCCAGCGCAGGTCGCTATCAAAGAACGCCCGCAGATCGGGAATGCCGTATTTCAGCATCGCCAGACGGTC
This sequence comes from Ruegeria sp. L12, assembly GCF_056531745.1. Taxonomy (NCBI): domain Bacteria; kingdom Pseudomonadati; phylum Pseudomonadota; class Alphaproteobacteria; order Rhodobacterales; family Roseobacteraceae; genus Ruegeria; species Ruegeria sp. L12. The sequence continues at coordinate 390,711 of NZ_JBQFMH010000004.1, read as the reverse complement.
GATGCCGATCCCGAACGCAAAGCCTTGGTAGACCTCCGGATCAATCCCACCGGCGGCGATCACCTTGGGGTGGACCATGCCGGAGCCCAGAATCTCCATCCAGTCGTCGCCCTCGCCGATCTTTAGCTGACCGTTATCCCAGGAACAGCGGATATCAACCTCAGCCGACGGTTCGGTGAAAGGGAAGTGCGAGGCGCGGAAGCGTAGTTCGACATCGTCGACCTCGAAAAACGCTTTTACGAACTCTTCCAGAACCCATTTCAGGTTCGCCATCGAGATGTCCTTGTCGATGGCCAGCCCCTCGACCTGATGGAACATCGGCGTGTGGGTCTGGTCATAGTCGGCGCGATACACGCCGCCCGGACAGATCACGCGGATCGGTGCGCCCTGCAGCTCCATCGAGCGGATCTGGACCGGTGAGGTATGCGTGCGCAGCACGTGCGGCGGGCGGTTGTCGCCCCCGGCGCGGTGCATGTAGAACGTATCCATCTCGGCCCGCGCGGGGTGGTGGCCGGGAATGTTCAGGGCGTCGAAATTGTGCCAGTCGGTCTCAATGCGCGGCCCTTCGGCCACCGAGAAACCCAGTTCGGCAAAAATCGCGGTCAGCTCCTCGGTCGCCTGACTGACCGGATGGATCGAGCCCTGACGACGCGCGCGGGTCGGCAGAGTGACGTCCAGCCATTCGGTGCGCAGACGCTCATCCAGCGCGGCATCGGCCAGCGCGGATTTCTTGGCGGACAGGGCCGAGTTGATCTCATCCTTCAGGGCGTTCAGCGCGGGGCCTGCGACCTGACGCTCTTCGGGGGTCATTTTGCCCAGCTCGCGCATCTTCAACGCGACCTCGCCTTTTTTACCCACGGCGGCGACGCGGATCGCCTCAAGCGCGTTTTCGTCGCCAGCCTCGGCGATTTGGCCCAGATATTTTGCCTTAAGATCGTCCATGACGCCCTCTGAATTTGGTCCGGAACCTGCTATCGGCCCAGCCGCGTGAATGCAAGCGGCTGGGTGCGGATCAATAGCTGTATTCGGGGTAAATCCGCGTCAGATCGCCCTGCCAGTCGCCGTGATAATGCTCCAACAGCTCATCTGCGGGCACCTTGCCGCTGTCGATACTGTCTTTCAACGCGTTGAGGAAATGTGTCTCATCCGGGACCAGACCGCCTGCACCGGGATAGGCGCGGGCTTTCAGACCGGCATCGGCGATGTTGACCACTTCGCGCGCCAGATCGTGCATGTTGATGTCGCCAACCTGCGCCTGCAGGCCGTTGACGGCGGCTTGGACACGCAACTCCTCGCGGGTTTCCGCATCCCAGCCCTTGACCAGATCCCAGGCCGCATCCAGCGCGCCCTGATCGTAGGTCAGGCCGACCCAGAAGGCCGGCAGCGCGCACAGACGACGCCACGGGCCACCATCGGCGCCGCGCATCTCCATGAATTTCTTGATCCGCGCTTCGGGGAAGGCGGTGGTCAGGTGGTCGGCCCAGTCGGACAGCGTTGGCGTTTCACCCGGCAGCGCAGGCAGTTTGCCCTGCAGGAAGTCACGGAAAGACATGCCCAGCGCGTTGATATATTGCCCGTCGCGATAGACGAAATACATCGGCACATCGAGCGCATACTGCACGTAACGCTCGAACCCAAAGCCTTCCTCGAACACGAAGGGCAGCATGCCGGTGCGCGCATCGTCCAGATGCCGCCAGATATGGCTGCGCCAGCTTTTCTGGCCGTTGGGCTTGCCTTCGAAGAAGGGTGAGTTGGCAAACAGCGCCGTCGCGACCGGCTGCAAGGCCAGTGCCACGCGCAGTTTCTGCACCATGTCGGCCTCGGACCCGAAGTCGATATTGACCTGAACGGTACAGGTGCGCCGCATCATGGCGCGGCCCATGGTGCCGACCTCTTCCATGTAATCGTTCATCAGCCGATAGCGGCCCTTGGGCATCAGCGGCATTTCCTCGTGGGTCCAGATCGGGGCCGCGCCCAGACCGATGAAGCCGACGCCGATCTCATCGGCGATGTCCTTCACCTCGCGCAGGTGGGTGTTCACCTCATCACAGGTCTCGTGGATCGTCTCCAGCGGAGCGCCCGACAGCTCCAACGCGCCGCCCGGTTCCAGACTGACATTGGCGCCGTCTTTCTCAAGCCCGATCAGATGCCCGGCCTCACGCACTTCGCCCCAGCCGTGGCGGTCGCGCAGGCCTTCCAGCACCGCAACGATGGACCGGGTGCCTTCGAACGGCAGCGGTTTCAGGGTATCCCTGCAATATCCGAACTTCTCATGCTCGGTGCCGATGCGCCAATCGGCCTTGGGCTTGCAGCCCGATTCCAGATATTCGGCCAGTTGCTCATGGCGTTCAATCGGCCCGCCGCCGGACTGGGGGATGGACATGAACCGTGCTCCGATCCTGATGTGTCTGTCTTCGGCTCAGTCCTGAGCGCAAACCGCGTCAGTGTCAATGCAGCCGCAGATGCGCCGGCCGCGACGGCGTGCGTTCCCAGATCACCACCGGATGGGGCGATCCACCGTTGAGTTCGGCCAGCATTTGTTCGGTTTTCAGCCCCGGCAGGTTCGAGAACACGTCAAACAGCGCCTCGGCCCCTTCGGCGTTCACCGGAATGTGAAGCGTCGGCTGGCCCGGTTGATCCAGCACCCAATGCGCCGGATCAGAGGTCGGGTCGAGCGCCAGCCTTTCGATTTCGCGAGTAGCGACAATGCCGCCATCCAGCGGCCCGAGATAGGTGATCTGGCCTTCGTCTACGGTCACCAACCCGGGACCGCCCGCACCGGTTCTGAACCGTGCACGCTGCACCCCGATCACGGCCAGAGCCAGCGCGATCACCACCAGTACCCAACCCAACCAGCCCAGCAAACCTCCGGGCCCGCTGATCCAGCTGAGGCCGACCACCAGGACAGCCCCGCCAACCAGCACTTCGCGCCAGCGCCACAGGGCGAGTTTGGCTTCGGGTCGGATGAAACTCATGCGGTGTCCTCCGGGTTGGTGAACAGGATCAGCGAGAACTGGCCCGCCGGTTGGAACCCGATCGCCATATAGGCACGCGCGGCGGAATCGGAAGCCGCAAACAGAACGGCGTGGGAAACACCGGCGTTACGTGCCTCAATCAGATGCAGGGCGACAGCAAGGCGCGCATAGCCGCGTCCGCGCAGCGTGGGCGGTGTATAAACACCGCCGATCTGCACAATCTCGGGCAGTCGGGCATTGAATCCGGTCATGGCGACAGGCTGAGCGTCGATCAGCAGGACCCTGTGGGAATCGCGCTTTGTATAAGCCTCGAAATCTTCGCTGGCTTGTCTTGCAGCCCGTGCAGGATCAAAGTCCATCGCCTCAACCAGATAGTCGCGCCGCCAGTTTTCGGTGATCGATTTGTCAAAAGCATCCATCGGAACAAGTTCAGCGCCCGTTGCATTCGGCACAAGAAGCTGCTCAAGATTCAGCGAAAACCCCGGCTCGTCATTATTGAGCGTAGCAGGTCGGTTTTCCCACCCGCCAAGCTGAATGATCCGGCGTGCCTGCCCGGCTTCGGCCGCTATGCCAAACAGGACATGACCACGGATCATGCGGATAACCTCTGCCAGTTCCGCGTCTGTGCAGTCCGGGCATTGCGGCAGGATCATGCCTTCGTTCGTAATGGCAAAAACTGCGCGTATCGGTTCGCCTAGCAGCCAAATTTTCAGCGAGCGGGGGTGCAGGCCGTTCAGACCAAAGTCGCGCAGGTTGGTGAGTGGAAACATCGAGCTCTGAATGTACTGCGAGAGGAACTGGCCGATCAAAGGTACATCGCTGTCCTGCGCAACGCGCCAGGTCACGTCCAATCCCCCAGCGCCTGTTGCCACATGGTCATCGCCGCCACCGCTGCGGTATCCGCCCGCAGGATGCGGGGACCGAGGCTGACGACATGCGCATAGGGCAAACCGGAAAGCCGCTTGCGCTCGCGGTCCGAGAACCCGCCTTCGGGGCCGATCAGGATGGCCCAGGGCTGGTCTTTCCCCTGCGCAGCCAAACGCAGGGCCGACCCGACCTCGGCCTCATCACAGAACATCAGCTGACGGTCGTCAGACCATGTGTCCAGTACCCGGTCGAGCCGTTGAAGGTCGGCAACCTCGGGCACATAGGTGCCGCCGCATTGCTCGGCGGCCTCGACGGCATGGGCCTGCAGGCGGTCCTGCCGGATGCGCTCGGAATTGGTGAACTCGGTCTGCACGGGCAGGATGCGGGCCGCACCCATTTCGGCAGCCTTTTCAACGATGAAGTCGGTGCGCGCCTTTTTGATCGGCGCGAATAGCAGCCACAGGTCAGGCGGCAGTTGCAATGGCTTTGTCTGCCGGGCACAGGCCAGAACACCACCCCGTTTGCCCGCTTCGGCAACCTCGGCCAGCCATTCGCCATCCTGCCCGTTGAACAGGGCGACCTGCCCGCCCACAGACAGGCGCATGACCCCGAACAGGTAATGTGCCTGTTCGCGCGTCAAAGGAACCGATTGCCCCGGACCCAGAGGGTGCTCTACATACAGTCTGATCTTCGCAGTCATGAGACCCTACATATGCAAGGCAATGCCCCAACACCAGACGGTCAGGTCGCAGATGCGGTCACCGGCAACTGGGTCGACACCCATGCCCCCGCTTTTGCCCGCCCCTATCTGCGGCTCAGCCGCGCGGACCGCCCGATTGGCACCTGGCTTTTGCTGATTCCCTGCTGGTGGGGGCTGGCGCTTGCGATCCTGAGCGATGGCAGCCCACGATGGGAGGACCTGTGGATCGCCATCGGCTGTGCCATCGGCGCCTTCCTGATGCGTGGCGCGGGCTGCACCTGGAACGATATCACCGACCGCGAGTTCGACGGGAAAGTGGAGCGCACCCGCTCGCGCCCGATCCCTTCGGGTCAGGTCAGCGTGCGTCAGGCGGTGTTCTGGATGGTTCTGCAATGCCTGCTCGCCCTGCTGATTCTGCTGACCTTCCATCGGGCAGCCATTGCGATGGGTGTGCTGTCGCTGCTGCCGGTGACAATCTATCCGTTCGCAAAACGCTTTACGTGGTGGCCGCAGGTCTTTCTGGGGCTGGCCTTCAACTGGGGCGCGCTTCTGGCCTGGGCGGCCCATACCGGCACGGTCGGTTCGCCTGCAATCATCCTCTATCTGTCGGGCATCGCCTGGACGCTGTTCTATGACACGATCTATGCCCATCAGGACGCAGAAGATGATGAACTGATCGGCATCAAATCCACCGCCCGCCTGTTCGGAACCGATACCGCCCGGTGGCTCAAGTATTTTCTGGTCGCAACAGTTGCCCTGATGGGGCTGGCGATTATCGATGCAGCGCTTCCCGGTGCATCGTTTCCGGCGCTTGTCGTCGCGCTTGGCGGGCCGTGGATGATGGGATGGCATATGGCATGGCAATTGCGCGGCCTCGACACCGAGGACAACGCCAAGCTGTTGCAACTTTTCCGGGCCAACCGCGACACCGGCTTGATTCCGCTGATCTTCCTGTGCGTCGCCCTTCTGCTCTGATTGCACCTGTGCACCGGGCTCTGTATGAGTCCGGAACCAACCGCCCGAGGAGCCTCGAACCCGTCCATGCGCATGCCCTATGCCCTTGCCGTCGCGTTGATCTTTATCGTGTCCTCCGCGTTGTCGCTGGTGGCCGCCGGATTCGCGGTCAGCAAGATCGAAGACGCGTCCGAGCTGGCGGTGCGCCGCGCGCTGAACCTGCAGGGGCATGACTGGGCCGAGGTCGAATCCGATGGTCTGCGTGTCGTACTGACCGGCACTGCTCCTGACGAGGCGACGCGGTTCAACGCCCTGACTGCCGCGGGAACCGAGGTCGAAACCTCTCGTGTCATAGATGAGATGCAGGTTGCGCCCACCGCCGACCTGACCCCGCCACGCTTTTCAGCCGAGATTCTGCGCAATGACAGCGGCATTTCGATCATTGGACTGATCCCCGCCAGCGAAGATCGCGACGATCTGATGGATCGTCTGCAACGGCTGGATCGGGATGCAACGGTCTCGGACTTGATGGAGATCGCCGATTTCCCTGAACCCAAGGGCTGGGATCAGGCCCTGTCTTACGCGATTCAGGCGCTTTCTGATCTGCCCCGCGCCAAAATCTCGGCCAGCCCCGGGCTGGTACGCATCACCGCCATTGCCGACAGCCAGCAGGAAAAAGACCGGCTGGAACAGGACCTGAGCCGCGCCGCGCCTCCCGGCCTTCGGATCGGTCTGGCGATATCGGCACCGCGCCCGGTGATCACGCCCTTCACGCTGCGCTATCTGATCAACGAAGAAGGTGGCCAATTCGATGCCTGTTCGGCCCAGGACGAAGACGCGCGCAACCTGATCGTTGAGGCCGCGCAAGAGGCCGGGCTGACCGGCCCCTATTCCTGCACCATCGGTCTGGGCGTGCCATCACCACGCTGGGCCAACGCGGCACAGCTGAGCATCCGGGCCCTGTCCGAGCTGGGCCATGGTTCCGTCACCCTGTCGGATGCCGACATCACTCTGGTCGCCGCGCAGGATACCAACCCGCTGGAATTTGATCGCATCGTCGGAGAACTTGAAAATGCGCTGCCCGAGGTTTTCGTCCTGCATGCCGTTCTGCCCGAACCCGAACCGGATGACCCAACGGGGCCGGTCGAATTCGTGGCAACCCGCAGCCCCGAAGGGCTGGTGCAACTGCGTGGCCGGGTGGGTGACGAAACACTGCGCGACATGACCGACAGCTTTGCGCGCGCCGCTTTCGGCTCACTACAGGTACACACTGCCACCCGGATCGCGCCGGACTTGCCTGCAGACTGGCCCGTGCGGGTGCTGGCCGGGTTGGAGGCTCTGTCGCAACTGCACAATGGCGCACTGACTGTGACGCCGGACAATGTCGCGCTGTCGGGGCTCAGCCACGATCCCGATGCCAAGGCCCGGATCGCGGGTATGCTGTCTGACAAGCTGGGCGAGGCGCAGGAATACACCCTGTCGATCACATATCAGGAACCTCCGGCCCCCGCAGACGCCCCGCCTGACCCCGAGATCTGCGAAGAACAACTGGCCGAGGTTCAAGCCGCCAGCAAGATCGCGTTCGAGCCCGGCTCGGCGACCGTGGCCGCCGATTCGCGCGATGCACTGAACCAGATTGCGGACATCCTGCGCGAATGCGGTCCGATCCGGCTGGAGATTCAGGGCCATACCGACAGTCAGGGCCGCGAAGAGATGAACCAGCAGCTCAGCCAGTCGCGTGCGCAGTCGATCCTGAACGAGCTGCGCGGACGGCGCGTGCCGACCTCAAGCTATTCGGCGGTCGGATATGGCGAAACACAACCCATCGCCGACAATGACACTGAAGCAGGCCGCGAAGATAATCGTCGCATCGAATTCCGCCTGATCCGCCCCGAACCGGTGGCCGATACCGAAACCGCGCTAGAGGCGATCGAAGCCGAAGCCGCGACACCAGAAACCGACGCAACGGATGCAGGCGCAGAGGACCAGTAAGTTGAACAGAACCGAATTCATCATCGCCACCGCCATCATCCTGTTCGCCGCCTTCTGCATGGGGTGGTTCGCCAACTGGCTGGCCCATCGCCTGTCCCGCGTTCGCCAAAGCGACGTGGCCGATCTGGACCGCATGAGTCAGGAGCTGCACGAGGCAGAGGAAACCCGCGATCAGGCCATCACCTATCTGCAGCAACGCGAGGCGGAACTGACCAACCAGCTGACCCAGACCGAAGCGGAACTGGCCGCCGCCATGGATGGGCTGCGTGCGGCGCGGCAAGAAGCCGAAGAACTGCGTGGTCGCATCAACAACGCGGACTGAGCTGTCTTTACCAGCGGGTCAGCGCGTCCTCATCCTCATCTTTGGCGGCCACCCATTCGGCGCCGGAATTGGTGATTTCCTTCTTCCAGAACGGCGCGCGGGATTTGAGGTAATCCATCAGATATTCCGCAGCCTCAAACGCATCCTTGCGATGCCGGGCGGCGGTGGCGACCATCATGATCCGGTCCCCCGGTGCCAAACGCCCATGGCGGTGAATCACCAGAACATCGCCCAATGACCAACGCTGCAGCGCCTCTTCGGCGATTTTGGTCAGGGCGCGTTCGGTCATGCCGGGATAATGCTCGATCTCCATCACGTCCAGATCGCCCGAGGCCAGATCGCGCACCACGCCGGTAAAGGTGACAATCGCCCCATTGGCGTCGTTCCCGGCGGCGAAAGCATTGGCTTCGGCCCCCAGATCAAACGGGGCCTCCTGCACGACGATCCGCATATCAGCCGCCTGTCATCGGCGGGAAAAATGCGACCTCACGCACGCCACTCAGGGGCGCGTCAAAGTCCGACAATTCCTGATCCAGCGCCACGCGCAGGGCCGACAGGTCGGCGAAAGCAGCCGCATAGCGATCCTCGCGCGCGCTGAGTTCGGCGACCAGATCATTGACCGTCGCTGCCTGCGTCTCGACCTTTTCTTTCGGCAGGCCGATGCGTTCACGCACCCAGGCGAAATACAGCACGTCCATCGCTTAGCTCTCCTTCAGGTGGGGCATGGCTTTACGTAGGTAATCGAAGCCCGTGATCAACGTCAGCGCCGCCGCAATCCACAGCAGCCACAGCCCGATGCGGCCAGACCAGAACATGCCTTCCAGATGCCAGCGGATATTGTTCAGGTCTTCGACCTGCCCTGCAAGCACCTGATCAATCGTAGTCGTATCCATGCCGAAAGTGGCCATCACAAAGTGGTGTTCGAAAATCCCCTGCGAGAACAGGATGGCAATGGCCACCATTTGCGCGGTTGTCTTCCACTTGGCCAGTTTTGTCACCTTCAACGTTCCGGCCACATCGCCCAGATATTCACGCAGCCCCGAAACGAACACCTCGCGGAACAGGATCACGGTTGCGGGCAGCACCAGCCACGGCGTCCAATGCTCGGCCGAATACCCAACCAGGATCATCAGCGCGATCACCACCATCGCCTTGTCGGCAATCGGGTCCAGCATCGCGCCGATCTTGGTTTCCTGCTTCCACGCGCGGGCGAGATAGCCGTCGAACCAGTCGGTAATCGCAGCCGACAGGAACAGGATCAGCGCGAACCAGTCCGCATAGGGTCGGGTGAAATACAGAAACATCACGGCCAGACCGGGTGCGGCCAACAGGCGCAGCACGGTCAGGATATTGGGCAGGTTCCATTTCATGGTTGAACTCTACATCGCCGGTTCAGGACATAAAAGATGGCGCCGCGAAAAACTGACCGGATCACGGGTAGTTGCGGCACTGTTTGCATTTGGGTTGCAAGCCCGAGCGCGCGGCAAGATACCCCCTGGGTAGGCGGCTGCCTTGCAGTCAGTCCGGCACCCGGTTTCAAAGCAGCAAAGCAATGACGGCCCATATTCAAACCGACCCCCGATCTAACCTGATCGGCAGCGCCTGGATGATCTCGGCGATGGCGCTTTTCGCGCTGGAAGACGCATTTCTAAAAGGCGCTTCGGCCTCCCTGCCGATCTGGCAGATCCTGCTTTTGTTCGGCGCGGGCGGCGCATTGATTTTTTCGGCTTTGGCATATGCGCGCGGGACGCGGTTGTTTCAACCGGACGTGCTCTCGCGCCCCATGAAAGTTCGGGTGCTGTTCGAAATCTTCGGGCGGCTGTTCTACGTTCTGGCCATCACGCTGACACCGCTGTCTGCGGCGACCGTTATCCTGCAGGCAACGCCCCTAGTCGTCGTCGCCGGAGCCGCCCTGTTCTTCGGCGAAACGGTCGGCTGGCGACGGTGGAGCGCCATTCTGATCGGGCTGATTGGCGTGCTCGTGATCATCCAACCGACCGGAGACAGCTTTTCGGCCCTATCCATCCTTGCGGTACTGGGAATGCTGGGCTTTGCCGGGCGCGATCTGGCAAGCCGCGCCGCACCCGCAACGCTGGGAACCGAAGTGCTGGGTTTCTACGGCTTTGTCTGCATCATCGTGGCCGGATTGGCCTATCGGTTCTGGGAAGGCACACCGATGGCACCCTTGGACCTGCAAACCAGCCTGCATGTGGGTGGGGCGATCCTGATGGGTACCGCCGCCTATGCATCATTGATGAAGGCCATGCGCACAGGCGAAGTATCCGCCGTCACACCGTTTCGTTATTCACGCCTGCTGTTTGGCGTCGCCCTGGGTGTGATCCTGTTTGGCGAGCGTCTGGACCAGACCATGTGGATCGGCAGCGCGCTGATCGTGGCTTCGGGGCTGTACATTCTGTGGCGAGGTCGGCGCGCCTAACCCTTGTCGTGGAAGAAGTCATAGACCTTCTGCGCCAGTCCGGCCGAAATCCCCTCGACCGCTTTCAGGTCCGCCAGATTGGCGCGGCTCACCGCCTTGGCGCTGCCGAAATGGGCCAGCAAGGCCCGTTTGCGCGCCGCGCCCACGCCGGGGATTTCATCCAGAGGTGTTGCCCCGACGGCCTTGGCGCGTTTGGCCCGGTGAGTTCCAATGGCGAACCGGTGTGCCTCGTCCCTGAGACGCTGGATAAAATACAACACCGGATCGTTGCGTTTCAGCGCAAAGGGGCGCTGGCCGGTCCGGTGAAACTCTTCCTTGCCGTGGTCGCGGTCGACGCCTTTGGCGACGCCGACCATCGGGATGTCCTCGACCCCGTGTTCGACCATGATCTCATGCACGGCGCTCACCTGCCCGGCGCCGCCGTCGATCAGCAGCAGATCGGGCCATAGCCCCTTGTCGCGATCCGGGTCTTCCTTTTGCAGACGGGTGAAACGGCGGGTCAGGACCTCTTTCATCATGCCAAAGTCATCACCAGGCGTCAGGTCGTCGCCCCGGATATTGAACTTGCGATAAGCGTTTTTCATGAACCCTTCGGGGCCAGCCACGATCATGCCGCCAACCGCATTTGTGCCCTGAATGTGAGAGTTGTCATAAACCTCGATCCGGCCCGGAGGCGCATCCAGATCGAACGCCTCGGCCACGCCGCGCAGCAGTTTGGCCTGCGTTGCGCTTTCCGACATGCGCCGCGCCAGCGATTCCCGGGCGTTGCGCAGCGCTCCGGCCACCAGTTCCTGTTTCTCACCGCGCTGAGGCACGAGGATTTCAACCTTGCGGCCCGCCTTTTCGGTCAGCGCCTCCTGCATCAGGTCGGCGTTTTCGATGGCGTCGGACAAGATCAACTGCCGGGGTGGTTCCTTGTTGTCGTAGAACTGGCCCAAAAAGGCCTCCATCACCTCGGCAGGCGATACATCCAGGCCAACACGCGGATAGAAATCCTTGTTGCCCCAGTTCTGGTTCGCGCGGATGAAAAACACCTGCACACAGGCCTGACCGCTGTCCATATAAAGGCCGATCACATCCGCTTCGGCCACGCCGCGCGGGTTGATGCCCTGGCTGGTCTGAACCTGCGTCAGTGCCCGGATACGGTCGCGCAGACCGGCGGCGCGTTCGAACTCCATCGCCTCGGATGCGGCCATCATCTGTTCAGCCAGATCCTCTTGCACCTTGGTCGACCGGCCTGACAAGAACCGTTCCGCATCGCGAACGCTTTCGCGGTAGTCGGCTTCGGAGATCAGGTCCACACACGGTCCCGAGCAGCGTTTGATCTGATACAGCAGACAAGGCCGTGTACGGCTGTCAAACATCGAATCCGAGCAGTTGCGCAGCAGAAACGCCTTTTGCAGCTGGTTCAGCGTCCGGTTCACCGCGCCCGCGCTGGCGAAGGGACCAAAGTAAGCGCCCTTCTCCTTTTTTGCACCGCGATGCTTCTTGATCTGCGGAAAGGCATGATCCTTGGCGACCAGAATGTTCGGAAAGCTTTTGTCGTCCCGCAGCAGTACGTTGTATTTCGGCTTGAGCTGTTTGATCAGGTTCTGTTCAAGCAGCAGCGCCTCGGTCTCGGTCCGGGTGGTCAGAAACATCATTGAGGCGGTCGCGGCAATCATCTTCTCGATCCGTCCGGAATGTCCGGGCCGTGTATAATTCGACACCCGCGCCTTCAGGTTCCGCGCCTTGCCCACATACAAAACCCGGCTGTCGGCATCCAGCATCCGATACACGCCGGGCGAACTGTCCAGCGTTTTCACATAGCGCTGGATACAGGCATAGCCGGTAGGTTGAGAGGCGGTGTTGGAATCGCTGTTGGCGGTCATGGCTCTGAGATATGATTCTCTGTCCATGGCTGCAATCTTGAGCGCGTCAGATCAAGAGAAAACAAATCCACGGCTTCTGTGGATAACTGTGCAGATAACTTCGGACGGCCTGCGAAATCCCCTTGAATCATTGCCGTTTCGTTGAACTGCACAAAAAATAGGCACTTAGTTAACGCTCTGTTTTTAAAGGTAATATTTTTACCTAGGCAACAAGTACATGAAAAATAAGACAATTTTGTAACGCGTCGGTAACAGGAATGAGAGCGGTGCAAAACTTGCAGCGATTATGTCTATTCTACGCCCAGAACGTCCGGCGTCTGCCAGCCCAGATGCTGCCCGCCATCGACACATAGCAACTGTCCCGTGACTGCGTGCGCATCCAGAAAATATCCCAACGCTGCGGTGATATCCGACGGGTTTGCGCCCCGTTCAAGCACGGTGTTCTGACGCTGTGCCCTGAAATGACTGTCGCTTTGGCGATGACCCTGCAGCGTCGGGCCTGGGCCGATGGCGTTGACACGAATGGCCGGCGTCAGCGCCTGCGCGGCGGTGCGGGTCAACGCCCACAGACCCATCTTGGCGATGGTATAAGACATGAACTCGGGCGTCAGTTTACGCACTCGCATGTCGACCATGTTCACGATCAGACCGGTCGCCTGCGGCTCTCCCATCGCGTCAGGTTCGGGTTGCAGCCCCTGATCGGCCATGGCCTGCGTCAGAACAAAGGGGGCGCGCAGGTTGCTGTCGAGATGCCGGTCCCAGCTTTCGCGGGTCGCAGTGCGGATGTTGTCGTATTCAAAGATCGAGGCGTTGTTGACCAGACAGGTGATCGGACCACCCAGAGCTTCGGCCGCGCGGGGTAGCAAAGTGGTCACCTGTGCCTCGTCCAGCAGATCGGCGGGCAAGGCCACGGCGTTGCGTCCCAGCGCCTTGATCTCGGCCACGGTGTCCTGCGCCGCGTCGCCTGAGGTTGCATAATGCACCGCCACATCCATGCCGCGCCCAGCCAGATACAGGGCCATCGCCCGCCCCAGCCGAATTCCGGCGCCGGTCACCAGTGCTCGGGTCATCGCAGTCCTCCGTCAGGTCACGCCAGCAAACTGACTATGTATACGACATAGAGCAAGGTCAGGATCATCCCCCAGGCGCGTGTGATGTCCTTTTTGAAGAACACGAACGGGATCAGCAGCAGGGATGCGCCCAGCATAACCCAGAGGTCGAACCGCAGGAATTCGGGATCGACGGGAATGCGGCCAAACAGCGTGGCAATTCCGACGATGGCCAGCAGGTTGAACATGTTTGACCCGATCACATTGCCCAGCGCCACATCCGCCTGACGGCGCAGCGCGGCCATCACGGTGGTGGCCAATTCGGGAAGCGAGGTGCCCACGGCTATCAGCGTCAGACCGATCACCGTTTCGCTAACGCCATAGGTCCGGGCAATGATGGTTGCGTTGTCCACCAGCAGATGCGCCCCCAGAGGCAGACCGATCAGGCCCAGAATCAGGTAAACCGCTACCTTCCAATAGGGCATGTCGGGGTCTGCTTCTTCCAGACCCTCAAGCTCATCCTCGTCGGCGCAGGCCTCGCCACAGGCCTTGCGATGGGCCTTGGCCTCGCGGAAGGCATTCATCAGAACCAGCGTCAGCGCCGCCAGAAGGATCGCACCGCTGAACAGGTTGAACACCCCGCAAAAGGCCAGCCCGATAAACAGGACCGAGGCCAGCAGCATGAAGACATAGTTCCTGCGGCTGTCACACTCGCTTGTGTGCAGCGTCGCCAGCAGCGCAGGCAGGCCGAGAACCAGCAGAATATTGGCGGTATTCGAGCCCACGACATTGCCCAGCGCGATGCCGGGAGCGTTTTCTTTGACTGCGCTGATCGCGATCAGCAACTCGGGTGCCGAGGTGCCAAAGGCCACGATGGTCAGGCTGACGATCAGTGCGGGCACACCCAGACGCAGGCTGAGATTCACCGCCCCCCTGACCAGCGCGTCACCGGCCAGCAGCAGAATCAGCAGACCCAGACCAGAGAACAGCCATGCCGTCATCCACGGCCCCCCTTTTCACATAGGCAGGGTCCCTTGCCGATCCGAAACCGCCCGCAGCGCGGACATTTGGCGGAACTCAGCTTTTTCTGCCCCGGAAAGCGCAGCTTGCCGAACATTGCCAATACGCCCATGGCAATCAGGAACAGGGTGACGGCCTTGATGATCACGTTACAACCCGAACCGCGCAAAGGCTGCGCGTTCCTCCAGCCCTGCGATTGCGTCCTCGGCCAGCGAGGCCCCTAAACGTGACCAGATCGGCTTGCGCAGCCCATAGCGGCGGAACTTGACCTTGTCGCCAAAACGTTCCTGCATCTTGGGTTTCAAATGCGCGATGCCGTCGATCAGGCCCAGCTCCTGCGCGCGACGGGCCAGCCAGACCTCGCCGTTGAACAGGTCGGCATCGGCATCCAGCCTGCCGTCCCGGCGTGATCTGACATGGGTGATGAAAGTCTCATGGATGTCGCCCAGCAGCACCTTGAGCCGCGCGACGTCCTCTTTCTTTTCGGGTGCAAACGGGTCGAGCATCGACTTCGACGTGCCTGCCGTATGAACGCGCCGCTCAATTCCCTGCCGGGCCAGAAACACATGCGCGCCGAACCCCGACGAGATCACCCCGATCGAGCCCAGAACCGAGCTTTCGTCGGCATAAATTTCATCCGCTGCGGCGGCCAGCCAGTAACCACCCGAGGCAGCAACGTCTTCGACAAAGGCATAGACGGGGATTTCCAGTTCATCCGCCAGCCGCCGGATGCGCGCCCCGATCAAAGAGCTTTGAACTGGTGATCCGCCCGGCGAGTTGACCTCAAGCGCGACGGCCGCAGGCTTGCCTTTGCGAAAGGCTTTTTCCAGCACGGGTGCCAGCGCGGTGGCATTCATCGATCCACGCCCCGCCATTCCGATGGCACCGGACAGACGGACCACGGCCACACTGGGCTGCTTTTTCAGGAACGGCAGGCTTAGTTTCATGGAAGCCGATGTAGAGGGCGCCCGGGCCGTTAACAAGGGACAGGCCGCGCCATAACCGCGACGTGAACCAATTTCCCACACCCGATGGGCAAAAATGCAACGCCCTAGCTGCGGATGCGCCAACCGGTTTTGAAGATCCAGCCGATCACCGCAAGACACAGCCCGGTAAAGGCCAGGATGGCCAGCAGGCTCCAGAAAATCGGAACATCCGCGATGCCATAGAAGGACCAGCGGAAGCCTGAAATCAGATATACCACCGGATTGAACAGCGTGATCGTCTGCCATACCGGCGGCAGCATCGAGATGGAATAAAACGTGCCTCCAAGGAAGATCAGCGGCGTCACAACAAGCTGCGGGATCAGCGACATTTGCTCGAAATTGCTGGCCCAGATACCGACGATGAATCCCAGCAGGGAAAAGCTGAGGCAGGTCAGAACCAGGAAAGCGATCATCGCCAACGGATGTTCGATCCGTATCTCGACAAAGAAAGTCGCCGTGATCAGAATCACGATCCCCACGAACAGCGCTTTGGTTGCCGCAGCGCCAACATACCCGATGACGATTTCGATGAAATTGATAGGCGCCGAGAGCAATTCATAGATCGTGCCCAGAAACTTCGGGAAATAGATCCCGAATGAGGCGTTCGAAATTGCCAGCATCACCACCGACAGCATGATCAGCCCCGGCACGATGAAAGCGCCGTAAGACACGCCCTCGACCTCTTGAATGCGGCTACCAATGGCAGTTCCAAACACCACGAAATACAGCGAGGTCGACAGCACCGGCGACAGGAAGCTCTGCGCCAGCGTGCGGAAAAACCGCTGCATCTCGAACCGATAGATGGCGGCAATAGCGGACCAGTTCATGCGGCCTCTCCCGACACCAGATTGACGAAAATCTCTTCAAGGCTTGACTGCCGGGTCTGCACGTCACGCAGCACCAGACCGGCCTGCGCCACATCATTCAGCAATGTAGTGATCCCGGTGCGCTCGGCATGGGTGTCATAGGTATAGATCAACACATCGCCATTACCGTTCAGGATCAGCTGATGCTCGGACAGGCTGTCGGGGATTGACTGAATGGGTTCGGTCAACATCACCTCGATCTGCTTCTTGCCCATCTGTGCCATCAGGGTGTTCTTGTCCTGCACCAGCAGCAGCTCGCCCTTGTCGATGACACCGACCCGATCGGCGATGGCCTCGGCCTCTTCAATATAATGGGTGGTCAGGATGATGGTGACCCCGGCCCGCTTCAGCTCGGCCACGATCTCCCACATGTCCTTGCGCAGTTCGACATCCACACCGGCGGTTGGCTCGTCCAGAAACAGCACGCGCGGCTCGTGGGCCAGCGCCTTGGCAATCAGCACCCGGCGTTTCATGCCGCCCGACAATTCCTTGATCGCGTTTTTTCGTTTATCCCACAAAGACAGCTTGCGCAGGATTTCCTCGATCCGCGCATTATCGCGCCCGTGACCAAACAGGCCGCGCGAGAAGCGGACGGTGTTCCAGACCTTCTCGAACGGCTCCAGTGCGATTTCCTGAGGCACCAGACCTATCATCTTGCGCGCGGCGCGAAAGTCGGTCTGGATATCGTGCCCACCCACCGTCACCGACCCCGAAGTTGGCGTGGTTATTCCGCACACGGTCGAGATCAGGGTCGTTTTGCCCGCGCCATTAGGACCCAGCAGCGCCAGAATCTCGCCTTCTTCGATGTCCAGAGACACGCCTTTCAGCGCCTCAAAGCCACCGTCATAGGATTTGCGTAAATCCCGGATGGATAAAATCGTTGTCATGCGGTCCCTCGTTCTGACCCCGGAGCCTATCGCGCCAGACCGACAGGGAACAGCCCCCTTACGCACAGAAGTCTGCGCACCAACGCAGAGGTCAATCGCGCCCTGTCAAACGCCTCAGCCAGCCGGTCTTGCCCTCGCCTTCCGGCGCTTCATCCTGCGGCTCGGGACCATCGAAATGCGCTTGCAGGTTGGCAAAGAACTGGTCCGCCATCTTTTTGGCGAATCCGTCGATCAGACGGCTTCCCAACTGCGCCAGTTTGCCGCCAACCTTGGCCTCGACCTCATAGGTCAACACGGTTCCACCCGCGTCGGTGGGCGCCAACATCACATGCGCGCTGCCCTTGGCAAAGCCCGCGGCACCGCCCTTGCCTTCACCTGCTATGGTCAAACGCTCGGCCTCGACCATATCGGACATTGCAACCGTGCCTTTGAACGTTGCCTTCACCGGACCGACCTTTTGCACAACAGTCGCCTGATAACCGTCCGCTGGATTGCCGGTAATCTCTTGTGCGCCACCGATGCAGGCTTTCAGCACCTCCGGGTCCAGCAGAGCGTTATAAACGGCGGCGGGCGGGGCCTGAATCTCACGCGTGTCGTTAAGCTGCATCTGGCAAACCTCATTCGTAATACTGCGACCGGCCTAGCCCCGAAACGACAGCGCAAGCAACCCATTTGCATCCGGCTTCCGGATTCTCCGCTTGCATTCGCTACCCTGTGGCGAAACCTTGTCGTGCAGGAGGACCCCATGCTGGCAGGTTTGCGTATTATCGAATTCGAGGGGCTCGGCCCTGCCCCCTTTGCCGCCATGACACTGGCGGATATGGGGGCCGATGTGATCACCATCCACCGCAAAGGCGGCGCGATCACCCCCGGCATGCCTGAACGTTCACTGCTGGACCGCGGCAAACGCTCGATCGCGCTGGACCTCAAAGATGAGGGCGATCTGAACACAGTCAGACGCCTGATCGCCACCGCCGATGCGCTGATCGAGGGCTTCCGCCCCGGCGTGATGGAGAAGCTGGGCCTTGGCCCAGAACCTTGCCGCCACCTCAATCCAAAACTGGTCTATGGCCGGATGACCGGCTGGGGGCAGGACGCCCCCCTGTCCGAGGCCGCAGGTCACGATCTGAACTACATCGCCCTGTCAGGCGCACTGTGGTACGCATCCCAACCCGGCCAACCGCCGCAAACCCCCGCCACACTGGTCGGCGATATCGGCGGCGGTGCCATGTATCTGGTGGCGGGCCTTCTGGCCGGATTGCTCAACGCGCAGCGCACCGGACAAGGCACCGTGGTCGACGCGGCCATCTATGACGGCTCGGCCCATATGATGAACCTGCTGATGAGCCTGCGCCAAACCGGCAACCTCTCGGACACGCGCGGTCAAAGCCTGCTGGACGGGCCTCATTGGTGCCGCACTTACATCTGCGCGGATGGGGGGCATATCGCGGTACAGTGTCTGGAACCCAAATTCTACACCCGTTTTCTCGAGCTGCTCGGCCTTTCGCAAGATCCCGAGTTTACCCGTCAATATGACCGCGCCCTCTGGCCGAAACTGACAGAACGCCTCGCGACCCTTTTTGCTGCCGAACCGCGCGACCATTGGGTTGAGATATTCCATGGCACCGACGCCTGCGTCGCCCCCGTCCTGTCACCTGAAGAAGCTCTGGCTCACCCCATGAACACCGCGCGCCAAACGTGGATCGACCACGAAGGCACCAGACAGGCCTCTGCCGCCCCTCGTTTCTCAACACATGACTGGCACCCGAAACCCAGCCCGGAACGCGGAGAACACACGCAGGACATCCTGAACGACCTCCCGCCTGCTTCATCTGGCTAAAAATATCCCGGGGGTGAATTGGCCGCAGGCCAAGAGGGGCTGGCCCCCTCACACGCTCACTGCCCGCGCACTGTATCGATCATCAGTTGCACGTTCTCCGGATCTGCATCCGGGGTAATCCCGTGTCCCAGATTGAAGATATGCGGCCCGTTCGAAAACGCCTCGACAATGCGGCGCGTCTCATCGACCAGTGCCTGACCGCCCGTCACCATATGCGATGAGGCAAGATTGCCCTGCACACATCCATCCACCTGAACCTGCTCGGCAGCCCATTCCGGCGACACCGAATTGTCCAGCGCGACACAATCCACGCCGGTGGCCTTGGCAAAGCCCACATAGCCTTCCCCAGCCTCACGCGGGAATCCGATCACCGGAATGCCCGGATGGCGCGCCTTAATTGCCTGCGTGATCACGCGGCAAGGCTCTACCGCGTATTTCCGGAATGCCTGGCCCTTCAGCGATCCGGCCCAGCTGTCGAAAATCTTCACCACTTCTGCCCCCGCCTCGATCTGAGCCGACAGATACTCGATCGTCGCAAGGGTGATCCGCTCCAGCAGAGCCTCGAACAACGCGGTATTTTCTTCGCGCAGTGCGTGCGCAGGCCCCTGATCCGGCGTGCCGCGCCCGGCAATCATATAGGTCGCAACCGTCCAGGGCGCGCCGGCAAATCCGATCAGCGTCGTCTCGGACGGCAACTCCCGCGACAGGATGCGCACGGTTTCATAAACCGGTGACAATGTCTCGTGAATATCGGCGACCGGTTTCAGCGCATCGAAATCCGATTGCTGCGTGATGGTGGACAGGCGCGGGCCTTCACCGGTGACAAACCACAAATCCGCGCCCAATGCCTGCGGCACCAGCAGAATGTCGGCAAACAGGATCGCAGCATCAAACCCATAACGGCGGATCGGCTGCAAAGTGACCTCGGCCGCGAGCTCGGAGTTGTAGCACAGCGACAGAAAATCCCCGGCCTGCGCACGGGTCGCGCGATATTCAGGCAGATAACGTCCTGCCTGGCGCATCATCCAGATCGGCGGAACATCCTGAACCTCGCCCGCCAGCGCCCGCAGCAATTTCTTTGTCTCGGCCATACCTGCCCCCAATCTTCCGGTCTTGCGCAACGGGTCGGCCCTCAGTGGCAATTTGTCAAGCTCTGCCCCCATTGTCAGGGCAATGTGACGCGACTAAAGCTGTGCCTATGACTCTGACATTGCCAACCCCCGCATCACCTCTGAAAATCGGCACCCGTGGTTCGCCGCTGGCGCTGGCACAGGCGCACGAGACGCGCCAGAGGCTCAGCACCGCCTTCAGCCTGTCAGAAGATGCGTTCGAGATCGTGGTGATCAAGACCACCGGCGACAACCGCGCCATGATCGACGCGGACCGACCGCTGAAAGAGATCGGCAACAAGGGCCTCTTCACCAAGGAAATTGAAGAGGCGATGCTGAAAGGCGAGATCGACATCGCTGTGCATTCGACCAAGGACATGCCTGTGGAACAGCCCGAGGGGCTGGTGCTGGACACGTTCCTGCCGCGCGAAGATGTGCGCGATGCCTTTATCTCTCCAACCCTGAACTCAATTCATGACCTACCGCAGGGGGCGGTGGTCGGCACCTCGTCACTGCGCCGCCGGGCGCAATTGCTGAACCGCCGACCCGATCTGAACGTGGTCGAGTTTCGCGGCAATGTGCAGACCCGGCTGAAGAAACTGGCGGACGGCGTGGCCGATTGCACCTTTCTGGCCATGGCCGGTTTGCGCCGGTTGCAGATGGATGAGGTTCCCGCCACCGCGATTGCGCCCGAGGATATGCTGCCCGCCATCGCGCAGGGCACCATCGGGATCGAGCGGCGCAGCGCTGACAGCCGTGCCGCCGAAATGCTGGCGGCCATTCATGATGTCGAAACCAGCCAGCGCCTTGCCGCCGAGCGAAGCCTGCTGGCCGGGCTGGACGGCTCGTGCGAGACACCAATTGCCGGGCTGGCCCAGATCCGCGACGGGCAGTTGCATCTGCGCGGTGAAGTGCTGCGCCCTGATGGATCAGAAGCGATCTCTGACGAAGTCACCGGCGCCACCGAAGACGGGGCCGCACTGGGCCGGGCAATGGCGAAATCCCTGCTTAAACAGGCTGGTCCGGGTTTCTTCGACTGGCGCTAAGTCAATTTTAGTTAACTTATTTCATGTTAATGTGAACTGCTTCACTGTCACCCCTGTGGCGATGGTGCAGTATGAGTTTATCCCGATGAGGATAGAGGGTCAGTCTCGGATATATCGAAAGTTTTAGCCCGTTTTGTTTTAGATAGTATTCGAGGGGGCGAGATTGATCCTTCTGTCCGATTGAGGCGGGACGCAATCGATTACCGATTGCGTCCCGTTCTCTTTTTCTACTCCGCTGCTTTCTCTGCGCCACCGCTATGGCTAAACACAAGCATCTCTGCTTGCGGTTCGGACCGGAAGTCTGCGGTGCGCCCCGACAGCGATCGGTAGAAACTGGCGAGGCCGGGTTCGACCCTTGGCGCCTGGGTCAGGCATTCCTCACACAGGGCCGTCACGACATGCTGCGGCGTGCGGTCGCGAATGGCCTGCAACAGCAGCTCATGCGTGGCCTCCAGGGCCCGGAACTCAGCCGTCTCTGCCAGTGGCCGGTCGCCCACCAACACGAACACCGGTTCCGGTTCGCTTTTGCCTTTGAGGTCAACAAACCCCGCCTCTAGCAGCGCCAGATCCGCACCGGTCACCTTTTGAACCTCGTGCGAAACAAGGATGTCATAATCCACATGCCGGCAGTTCTGTTCGATTCTGGCCGCAACATTCACCACATCGCCGATCACCGTGTAATTGAAGCGGCTGCGCGATCCGATATTGCCGACGCAGGCCAATCCGGTCGCGCATCCGGTGGCCAAAGCGATTTCCGGATGGCCCCGCATGATGGGCGAGGCATTAAAGTCTTGCAGGGCGTGGCGCATTTTCAGCGCAGCCCAGGCAGCCCGGCAGGGGTGATCCTCGACCGGCAATGGTGCATTCCAGAACGCCATCACCGCGTCGCCGATGAATTTGTCGATGGTCCCCCGTTCGTCCAGAATCTGATCCCCGATTTTCGAGAACAGCTCATTCAGCAAGGTCACCAGATCGGTGGCCGAGACCGACTCGGACAAGGGCGTAAAGCCGCGAATATCCGAGAACATCACAGTAATCTCCTGCGATTCACCGCCCAGTTGCAACTGATGGCCGTTGGCTTCCATCTCATCGAGAATCTCGGGCGCAACGTAATGCGAAAAGGTCTGCCGGATCACCCGTTTCTCGCGCTCGGTCGAGGCAAAGAGGTATCCGGCCAGCAACCCGAAATTCGCCATGCCCCCGGCCAGCGGAAAAGTGGCGTCAAACAGAACCGACTGATTGTAGAACGCCAGCCAGCTGATCGCCATCACAACCGCAGCCGCAACCCCGCCCGCGACAAAGGATGCGACCGCGCCGAAGCTGGACATCACCACGGTGACCACTATGCCCAGAATGACAAAAGCCAGAAGCTCCAGAGCGGCGGTCACATCTGACCGGCTGAGCATCTCACCCGCCAATATCTGTTCAAGTATCTGAGCGTGAATCGACACGCCCGGAACCGATTCTCCCAACGCAGTCTGGTGCATGTCAAAGAGGCCTGCGGCGGACGTGCCCACCAAAATGATGCGGCCCTCGATTTCCGCACGCAAAGCCGGGTCGTCCGGGGTCTGCATGATCGCGTCAGCAGATAGGTATAACTCTGGCTGGTCTCGTCGGTACCTGACCCAAACCTCGCCATTTTCGGTTGTCGGCAATCGAAAATCCCCGACCTCAACCGCAAGCACGATCCCTTCCTCGTCAGAAGATCCTTCAACCAGTATGTAAGGCGCATCCAGAGCAATTCTCAAAGCTTCGATGCCCAACCCCGGCAGTGCTCCGTTCGGCCCGCCCCACAGCGCAGGGACGCGCCGCACGACCCCCATCCCGCCGATGGGCGAGACATTGACGCCTCCGATTCCGGCAGCGCTGCGATCCAGCGGCGGGGCAATTGACGTCCAATAAGGAACCGAAACCAGGCCCGCCGTTGGGTTTTCGCCGATCTCGACGATACCCGCTTTCGCGCTTATTTCGGTCCCTTCCTGCGAGGTTCGCGCGGCTGTGCCCATCACGACCGGCCACTGAGCGACCTCCAACCCGAACAAGGCATCGTAATCAATCTTTTGCGCATGGCGCTCTACGGTCAAAACTCCCTCAAGCGCCGGATCGTTGAGCAAACGCACGGGCGAGTATCTGTCGGGTTCGACAAACAACATATCAAAGGCGATCGCTGCTGCGCCGTTTTCCCCAAGGTTCCGGACCATCTGCGCCAATAAGGTGCGCGGCCACGGCCACTGCCCCCAGTTTGCCAGCGATTGTTCGTCTATATCCAGAACCCGGACAGGCAGATCCGGGTTGTATTCCCGTGGAGCCAGTCGCTGAAGCACATCGAAGTAGATCAAGCGCGTCATGCGCACGGGATAAGGGTCCAGAACCCTTATGAAGCAACCCAGAAGGATCAGGATCAGGCCCACAAGTCTGAAGCCCAGTCGTCGTCCAATTCTGTCTTTTATCTTACCCGCCACGGTCGCCTCCCTGGCGCAGGGGGAAAAGAACTCAAGTCCTTATCTGGCCTACCATCCCGCGGTCGCAGTCACCCCGCCCGCAGTCGCCGTTGCCTGCGCGCCTGATCCGGCAGAGGTTCCTCCGGATGGATTGGCCGAAACATTCGGGCCGCTCCCAGCGCTCACACCAGCGCCGGATGAAGCGCCCGATCCGGCGCTGGCCTGCGCGCCGGGATTGTTCCCACTTTCGCGCGACGGAGATTCGGCACGCGACCCGACCTCGCCTCGGGAGGCCACTTCGCGCTGTTTCTCCTCAACCCGCCCGGATCGCTCAGGGCGATCCGGCTCAACCTTTGGCAAGCTTGCCGTTTGCCCCGCACAGCCTTCAGCGCGGAACTGGAACGGGGGCAACAGGGTCTGCTGAGATCGGATAAACGGAAATCCGCCCTTCAGAGCCTTGTCATACTGCGCCCGGTCAACAGGGCGCCCGACCTGACCGCCCGAGTTGGTTGCGAACATGCTGCATTGACGGTTTGCCGAACGGCAGAATCCGTTTCGACCGCACATCTGGACAGTTCCTTCCAGCACCAGCATCGCACTTTGCTGCTGCGAGGTGATCCACAGATCGAAGGTGGTCCCGCGCACCGCCATCGTCGCGGTGGGCGTTTTGATCGAATAGGCCCGCTTACGGCTTTTGCCCGAGATGAAGCGAAAACTACCCCCAAGCGCCTGAACGGTGAAGCTTTTGGCCTTCCGATTGCCTCTCAGCATCGAGACGTCTAGGATCATCTTCGCGTTGGGGCCGACTGCAATCTTGGTTTCATCAACAAACAACAGCTGAACAACGCCCGTCTTGTTGGTTGAAATGGTATCGCCCGAGACCACCTGCATTCCTTCGCGCAGGCGAATCTTTTTGCCGGCACGGATTACATCCGCACCTTGTTTGACGCTCAGAACCTTTCCGATTGATGCGATGACCGGTGCCGGAGATGCCGCCAGGGCAATGATAACAAACAACAACTTCAACCAGGCCAAACCAAAGTTCCCTTCCCCCAAAGGTACCCATCGGGGTTTACGTTTACCCCGCGCCCGATATCTGTCGCCTCAGAATGCTAAATCTGAATAGTCTTGCAATAAATTAAATCTAAACAAATATGCGCTAAAACGAATGGTTTTTGCAAGCTTCCGGTTCAAACGGGCTCGATAGGGCCTCTCAGGCCGCGCATCCCTGATCTGACTGCGGACAGGGAACAGTGGTATTCTCTACCGGTTTTCAGAAAATTTCTGTCGGCATGGAAAATCGCCTTGTATCCCGCCAACTGCCAAGGATATACCGGCCAGCGGAGACGTGGCCGAGTGGTCGAAGGCGCTCCCCTGCTAAGGGAGTAGGCGGGAAACCGTCTCGAGGGTTCGAATCCCTTCGTCTCCGCCACCCATACGACGCTATCGCGGGTGCCATCTGTCAGAATTGTCTTGTTTTTGGGCGGGCAACGCATCGTTTTGGATGCAGCCACCCGGCTGATTGTTCACTCCGACAAAGTGACCCTGCGCCCTCTGGAACTTTCTGCGCAAGCAGCGTAAAAGGGGCGCTGCGCAGAACATTTGGAGCCCCGCACTGATGAAAGAACATCGTGGCCGTCTGACCAAGGACGGTATCCGCATTTACGAACAGGGTGACTTTGCCGGAATGCACACGGCAGGGGCACTAGCTGCGCGGATTCTGGATGACATTGCCGAGCATGTGTTTGTGGGCCAGACAACCGGCGCACTCGACGGGCTGATCACTCAGATGGTCGAGGATGCCGGCGCGACCTCGGCCACCATTGGTTACAAGGGCTATCAGCATGCCAGCTGTATCAGCGTGAACCACGTTGTATGTCACGGGATTCCCGGCGACAAGCGGCTGAAGGATGGCGATATCCTGAACATCGACGTGACCGTGATCGTCGATGGCTGGTTCGGGGATACCTCGCGCATGTATGTGGCAGGAAAGCTGCCGCGCAAGGCCGAGCGGCTGATTCAGGTGACCCATGACGCCCTGTTCAAGGGCATCGAGATGGTCAAGCCGGGCAACACCTTTGGTGATATCGGCCACGCCATTCAGGCCTATGTCGAGGCACACCGCATGAGCGTTGTGCGCGATTTCTGCGGCCACGGGCTGGGCCGTGTCTTCCACGCGCCGCCCAATGTGCTGCATTACGGGCGTCCCGGCACCGGCGCGGTGCTGGAAGAAGGCATGTTCTTCACTATCGAGCCGATGGTCAATCTGGGTCGTCCCGAAACGAAGACGCTGGCCGATGACTGGACCGCCGTAACCCGCGACAAGTCGCTGTCGGCACAGTTTGAGCATTCGGTAGGTGTGATCGCAGATGGGGTTGAGATTTTCACCCTGTCACCGGGCGGGAAGTATCACCCGACCTATTCGTCCTGATCGGCAGCCTGATCGCGCAGCAGTTTCAGCAGTAATGTTTCATCCCGCCAGGGGATGACGGCGTCGTGGATAAACACCGGCGCGCGCATCGGTCTGGTCGGCGGCCCGGTGGTGGTGTCGCTGTCTTTTGAGAAAGCCCAGAGCGGTGGAGTGATGGTGCGGTCCATAAGGTGACCATAGCACATTCCCGCCTCAGAGTCCCAAGAGCGCGGGCACCTGTGACATATCCGTGAAAACCTCGGCCCCCAGCGTCGCCAGCCGTGCGCCGTCATCATGTGGCGCATAGGCCAGGCAGCGCATATTGGCACGGATGGCAGCGGTGACGCCGTTTTCGCTGTCTTCGATGACGACCGGGGCAGTGGCTTTGAAATGCCGCGCCGCAGTCAGGAACAATGTAGGATCTGGTTTGCCACTACCCAGCACGTGGGCTGAGAACATGGCCTCTCTGAAGCGCTCCCACAGCCCGTTCTGACCCAATGTGATCTGCATTTTTTCAGGACGACCATTCGACGCGACGCAGAAAGGGATGCCGTGCGCATCCAGCCGTGCCAACAATTCCGGGATACCTGCGACCAATGGGGTTCCCGCGCGCAGCCTGGCGTAAATCTCCGAGTAGATATGATCCAACCAGTCATCGGGCAGGTCTGCCCCCAGATTTCGCGCCTTGTCGCGTACGCCCGTCATGGTGCCGCCGACAAACAGAAACATGCAGTCGGACAGGGACAGGTGCAGCCCATAGCCCGCAAGGTTGTCGACCAGGACCTGATTGGCAATGACCTCGCTGTCGACCAGAACGCCGTCACAATCGAAGATTACCAGATCGTGCATCTTAGGCCCCAGCGCGCCACATCAGCGAGATATGCGTGTCGCCGTATTTGCGCTTATCGTGCAGAGTGCAGCCCTCGGGCGCGGTCATAGGGGCGTTTTCCTCCCACACGATCAGCGCGTCCTTGGCCAGCCAGCCGCCTTGCAGGGCCGCAGCCAGTGCCTTTTGGCCCAGCGCTTTGCCATAGGGAGGATCGAGGAAAACCAGATCGCAGGCGGCGCCCGGGTTTTCGCTTAACCGGGTGGCATCGCGGCGGATCAAACTGGTCTGGCTGGCGCTTCCGGTCAGGTCGATATTCTTGCGGATCAGACCCTGCGCCGTGCGCCCATCATCCACAAAAGTGACATGCGCAGCACCGCGCGACAGCGCCTCAAGCCCCAGCGCGCCCGTCCCGGCAAACAGGTCGAGCACCTGCAAACCGTCAAAGTCAATCTGGTGGCTGAGGACGTTGAACAGGCTTTCCCGCACCCGGTCCGTGGTCGGGCGCAGATGGGCACCCGCGTCGCCTTTGCCAACCGAGGCCAAGGCCCGGCCCCGGAAGTTTCCGGCTATGATCCTCACGCCTTAAGCAGCGGTTTCAGGTCCGCGTCAGGGTTGGCCACCACTGCCGGATCGGCGGTTTTGCCCGCCTCGATCAGGCGTTTGCCGACCATGTAAGCGCGCGGGTCATTCATCGCATCGACCGCGATGAGTTGATCACCCTTATAGTACCAGAAGGACACCGTTGTGCCTTCGCCCTTGCGGGTCACGACACGGTCATAGCCCGTGTTCAGCCCGGCGATCTGCAGTTTGACGTCGTATTGATCCGACCAGAACCAAGGCGTTGCGATGTAATCCCTGGCAGCACCCAGCATGTTCTGCGCCACGATCTCGGCCTGATCGATAGCGTTCGGCACGCTTTCCAGACGTATACGGCCTTCGCCATGCGGGAACGAGGCGCAATCGCCCGCCGCCCAGATCGATGGGTCAGAAGTGCGGCCATGCGCATCGGTCTTGATGCCGTTTTCGAGCTCCAACCCGGCCAATTCGGCCAGCTGGGTCGACGGCGCGATACCGACGCCGACAACGACGAAATCCACCTCAAGCTCGGTACCATCGGTCAGAACCGCCCCGACCACCTTGCCGTTTTCACCGACCAGTCGATCCAGACCGACGCCTTCGCGGATGTCGGCCCCGTATTCCGTGTGCAGCGCGCGGAAATAGTCGCTGGTCTCTTTCGCGGCAACACGTTGCAGGATGCGTTCCGCCATCTCGACCAAAGTCACTTGGACCCCGCGCTTGGCACAAACGGCTGCGGCCTCAAGCCCGATATAGCCGCCACCCACGATCAGCGCGCGCGCGCCCTCGGTCACCCGAGGCTCCATCTCGTCGATATGGGTCAGATCGCGCACCACATGCACGCCCTCAAGATCGCCGCCGATGGCAGCGGGCAGGCGACGCGGGTCGGACCCGGTGGTCAGCGCCAGTTCGTCGTATTCGATGACCTCATCGCCGACAGTCACCGTCTTGGCCTGCGGATCGATTCCGGTCACACGCTGGCCCAGACGCACGGTGATGTTGTTTTCGGCATAGAAGCTCTCGGGCCTCAGAAACAGGCGTTCCAGTTCCATCTCGCCCAGCAGGTATGCCTTGGACAACGGCGGGCGTTGATACGGCAAATGTGGCTCGGCCCCGATCATGGTGATGTCACCTTCGAACCCGTCCTTGCGCAGCCGCGCTACCAAGGACGAACCGGCCTGCCCTGCCCCGATCACGACGATATGGCTCATGTTGTGCCTACCTTACAGAATATCCATGGTCTCTTTGTTGCGACCACCTATATTGCGGCAAAGCCCCATTCTGCAAATCCAAATGACAGGAGCCGAAAAATGATTTCAACAGGACAGAGCCTGCCCGAAGCCACACTGATCCAGATGGGCGCGGACGGGCCCGAAGAGGTCCGGATTTCAGACAAGACCAAGGGCCGCAAGGTGGTCATATTCGCCGTCCCCGGCGCGTATACCGGCACGTGCACGACCGCCCATGTTCCCAGTTTCATGCGCACCAAGGACCAGTTCGACGCCAAGGGTGTGGACGAAATCATCTGCCTGTCAGTCAACGATCCTTTCGTGATGCACGCCTGGGGTGAATCGACAGGTGCCGCGCAGGCCGGGCTGACCATGATGTCCGACGCCGCATCCGAATTCACCAAGGCCATCGGTATGGATTTCGATGCGCCACCCGTGGGTCTGTTCGCACGATCCAAACGCTATGCCATGCTGGTCGAGGATGGCAAAGTCGTGGCGCTGAACATCGAAGACAATCCCGGCACCTGCGAAATCTCGGCCGGTGAGGGCCTGTTGGAAGCGATCTGATCTGCGCTGGTCCCGGCCCAACCGGGGCCAGCCAAACGCGTAATTAACTTGATGCAACGCGCCGATCTGCCGATACTCGGCCCATATAGCTCGGGAGTTGATTGATGCGTTTGAAATTGCTCACCCTACTTCTTGCCGGAACTGGCGCACTGACCGCCTGTGGTCCGGCCCCCACCCCACAGCAACAGGCAGCCCGACAGCACGAAATTGCCTGTCTCAGCGGCACCTTGGGCGGCGCGCTTATTGGTGGCGCGATTGGCAATCAGTTTGGCGGCGGATCGGGCAAAGCGATCCTGACTGCGGCAGGCGCGGCAGCAGGCGGCGTATCCGGCCAGCGCTATGCGTGTTGAGGAGGATTGAGATGAAACATGTACTGATCGCAATCACTGCGCTGACTCTGGCGGGGGCTGCAGGTGCCGAAAGCGTCTCGGACCTGAACGAGGCCGAACTGAAGAATATCGACACCAACAATGACGGCTTCCTGTCCCAGGACGAGTTCAACGCCTTCTCGGATTACGCTTTTCAGGCGATGGACGAAGACAAGAACGGCACCCTCGGCCTGAGCGAGGCCAAGCCGTTTCTGGATATAAAACAGTTTCAGGCGGTTGACCGTGACGGTGACAGCCTTATCTCCAAGGCTGAATACGCGACACAAATGCAGCGCGATTTCGAAGCGGCAGATCAGGATGGCAACGGCCTGCTGGACTGACGACCGATTTTGACAAGAGCAGGAGGGCGTCATGCGGTTGTGGATCGGTATAGGAGCACTGGCGGCCCTTGCAGCCTGCGATGTGCCGCAATCCCCGGTGATCACCGGGCCGGACGGGCAGGCGCGAATTCAGATCAACACCAGCGGCCTGACCTGCTATCAGACGCGTTGTCTGGATATCGATCCGGCGGCCCGCAGCGTACGTTCGATCGGCAACCGCGCGATCCGCATCCCCGGCAATATCGATGTCAGTGATGGCACCGTTACCATCGCTGAGTTCACCGAAATGGGCACCAGGGCCATGCTGGCCGGTGGCGTGGGATCAGGCGGAGATCGGCGTTAGATCAGGCTGTCCATCTTGCGCGCCAGCTTGGCATCCTGCGCTGACAGGCCGCCCACATCATGGGTGGACAGGACCACTTCGACGGTGCGGTAAACATTGGACCATTCCGGATGGTGGTTCCACTTCTCGGCAAAGATCGCGACCTGGGTCATCCAGCCGAAAGCATGCACGAAGTCCTCGAAAATGAAGGTCTTGGTGATCGCGTCGCGGTCTTCGACCATGGTCCAGCCATTCCTGAACAGCGGGTCCAGCAGCGGGCCGCGGGTCTCGGTCGACAGAAGTTCGGTCATTGCTGTTCCTCCGGGTTCGATTTCCTGAACGGACCGTAGCCCGTCAGAATTTCGATCTCTTCTCCCACTGCGTGGGCTTCGGCGTCCAGATATTTCTGCACCGCCTCAGCAAAACCCGGATCACCGATCCAATGCAAGCTATGCGTGCGTGTCGGCAGATAGCCGCGCGCCAGCTTGTGTTCACCCTGCGCTCCGGCCTCAACCCGGGCCAACCCCTCGGCAATGGCAAAGTCGATCGCCCTATAATAGCACAGTTCGAAATGCAGGAAGGTGTGATGCTCAATGCAGCCCCAATAGCGACCGTAAAGCGTCTCACGCCCTATGAAGTTCAGAGCACCCGCAACCGGGTATCCGTTGCGATGGGCCAGCACCAAAGCCATATCATCGGCCATGGTTTCCTGAGCGATATCAAAGAATTGCCGGGTGAGGTATGGTGCGCCCCATTTGCGTGCACCGGTGTCCTGATAAAACCGCCAGAAGGCATCCCAATGCTCAGGACGCAGATCGTCGCCGACAAATGTCTGGATCTGGCCCCCGAAATCACAGGCTTGTGCCCGTTCCTTGCGGATATTCTTGCGTTTGCGCGACGACAGCGCCGTCAGAAACCCGTCAAAATCCGCGTAGCCGTGATTGAGCCAATGAAACTGCTGCGAGTGCCGCACCATCAGGCCCATCTGTTCACCCGCCAACGCCTCGGCTTCGGTGCAAAAGGTGGCGTGCAGGGACGAGATACGGTTCTCGGCGGCCAGTTGCACCGCCCCCTGCACCAGCGCCGACATGCCCACCGCGTCATAGCCGGGTCGGACCAGAAAACGCCGCCCCGTCGCGGGCGTAAAAGGTACGGCAATCTGCAGCTTCGGATAATACCGCCCACCTGCGCTTTCATAGGCATGGGCCCAGCTATGGTCGAAGATATACTCGCCCTGCGAATGCGATTTCGCATACATGGGTGCGGCACCGATCAGCATCCCATCCAGATAGGCGGTCAGATATTGCGGCTGCCAGCCGGTGCCGCGCCCGACCGAGCCGCTGTCTTCCAAAGCCCGCAGAAACCGGTGCGTGGTGAAGGGATCAAGCGGCCGTCCGCCATCGGCCGCTTCGGGGCAGGCGCAACTGTCCCAGTCTCGCGCGGAAATCTGCGAGAGCGAGGTCAGAACCCGAACTTCAATCTGTGCCTGATCCATATGCCCTCCGCGCCTTGGTCATTATCTGTGACAGTCGGGCCAGGCTTCAACCCGGATGCGCGGCCAAATACCCCTCAAAGGTCACATTGCCGGCAACCTTGCGGGCCTCAGCCTCTTGTTCAGGCGAACGAACCGTCCAGCACAGGATCGGAACGCCCTGCGCCTTCAACTCGGCCACGCGGGGGCGGGTCAGGTCTTCGACTTCATGGCTGATGAAGCTGGCGCCGACACGCTCGAAATCCGGGATCGCACGCAAATGCTCACAGATCCTGGCAGGCAGCCCTTCGATTTTGGGATCGTAAGAGCCGGTGACGATCCCGCGCGGCAGATCAGGGGCGATGCGTGCCAGTTCTGCAACCGTGTTCGGGTTGAACGACATCAGAGCAACCGGCCCGTCATACCCCTGCAAAGCGCGCACCGCATCCGCTTCGAGTGCACCAATATTCGTGCCCATCGCGCCATCCTGATCCTTGAACTCGATCAACAGGGGCACACGCCCGCCAACAAGTTCAAGCACTTCACTCAGGGTCGGGATGCCTTCGTCTTGAGCATATAACAGCGGCAGGCCCTGCGCCTGTGCGAGCTTGATTTGCTGAATCGGGCCGGACTGTCCGGTCAGACGCTTCAAATCATAATCGTGAAACACCATCGCGTGGCCATCCGAGGTGAGCTGCAGATCAATCTCGATCCCATAGCCCGCATCGATTGCCGCACGGATCGCTGCCCGGCTGTTCTCGGGCCGTCCATCCGCGACGTCGTGCAACGCCCGATGCGCGATCGGGCGGTGCAGAAATTCAGAAGGCAGGGACGGTGTCATTGGACCTCGAAGATACCTTCGATCTCGACCGCGACACCCAGCGGCAGCGACGCTGCACTGACCGCTGAACGCGCGTGACGCCCCGCGTCGCCCAGCGCCTCGACCAGGAAATCCGACGCGCCGTTGATCACTTGCGGCTGCGCGGTGAAATCAGCGGTCGAGTTCACGAAGCCGGTCAGCTTGATCACGCGCACCAGTTTGTCGATATCTCCACCACAGGCCGCCTTGACCTGTGCCAGCAGATTGATGGCGCAGACCTTGGCCGCAGCGGCACCCGCCTCGATATCCATGTCGTCGCCCAGTTTGCCGGTGATCAGATCGTCATCTTTCGAGATCTGGCCCGAGACATAGACGATGTTGCCGATCCGCACGAACGGCACGTAATTCGCCGCCGGAGCAGGCGCGTCGCTCAGGTTGATGCCAAGGCTGTCCAGTTTTGCTGCGATGCTCATGAATTGGGTCTCCAACGTTATGAATTCGGGCGGACGCTAACCGGGAACGGCGCTGTCGGAAAGCCGGAAAGCGGCATTTCACCGATATCCTGCGTTCTGGGCGCATCTCCTCTCATTCAGGAAGTGTTGATATCGTGTCACTTTACCAGTCCCCATCGCGTGGGTTAAACGCGAGTTGTTGTTTCAAATCCTGTGTGAAAGGTCTATGTGAGACCAATTGCACACCGAGACCGCAAAGGCCGTATTGATTGAAGGCCCGGCAGCACCACCGGGCGAGTTTGGAGTACCGAAGCAAGTGCCACGCCTCATCCGTCTGAAGCAACTGTTCCTTTTGACCGCCCTTGTGGTTATGTCGGCCTGCGCCTCGCAACCGCAGGACGCCGCAGACCGGGGTGAGATTTTTGACCCGTATGAGAATACCAACCGCGGTATCCACAGTTTCAATCTGGGCGTGGACCGGTTCCTGTTTCGCCCGGCTTCGAAAGGTTATGTGAAGATCGTGCCTGACCCGATGGTCACAAGTTTCAGCACCTTTGCAGAAAACATATCCCTTCCGGGTCAGGCGGTTGACTATCTGCTGCAGGGCAATCCCAAGCAGATGGGGAACGCCTTGTTGCGTTTTGTCATCAACATGACGGTGGGCGGCTTTGGTCTGTCGGCCCCCGCGGATGAGCTGAACCTGCCTCCAGTCGACACCGATTTCGGCGAAACGCTGCATGTCTGGGGCTTTGGCGAAGGCGCATATATCGAGCTGCCCTTCTATGGCCCGTCCACCACCCGTGATGCGGTGGGGGTGGTCATAAACCTGTTCTCGAACCCGATCAATTTCAGCCCCACCCGCCCGGTGGACAATCTGGGCGTCTATGCCGAGGTGGTGCGGCGCATGGGAGATCGCGGACGGTTCTCGGATACGGTGGACTCGATTCTCTATGAAAGCGCAGACAGTTACGCGCAGGCCCGCACGATCTATCTTCAAAATCGCCGTTTCGAACTGGCACGGGACGATGAGGACGCCTATCTCGGACTGTATGACGACCCCTATGCAAACACCGGGACCGACCCTGTCAGGGACCCCTTCCTAGACCCCTACGAGGACCCCTATGCCGAATAATCTGATGAACCGACGCAAATTTGTCGCCACTGCCCTGACCGGGCTGACAGCGGCTACTCTGCCCCTGCCCGCCTTTGCGCTGACCGAAGCGGCTGCGATGCAGCTGGTCAACTCGGTGGTGGCCGATATCACCCGCGTGATCGACTCGGGCAAATCCGAAAACGCCATGCTGCGCGATTTTGAGAAGATCTTTGTGCAATATGGCGACGTTCCGATCATGGCGCGTTACGCGCTGGGGGCCGATGCCCGCACCGCCTCGCCCGCGCAGCTGCGCCAGTTCACGCGGGCGTTTCAGGGCTATATCTCACGTAAATACGGTCGCCGGTTCCGGGAATTCATCGGCGGAGAAGTGACGGTGCGCAACGCCCGTAAGATCAAGGCGGGATACGAGGTCCGCACTTCGGTCAAGCTGCGCGGATCCTCTCCGTTTGAAGTGACGTTCCTGGTGTCGGACAAATCCGGCAGTGGCAAATTCTTCAACATGTTCATCGAAGGAGTGAACCTGCTGCTGACCGAACGCACCGAGATCGGGGCGATGCTGGATGCCCGTGGCGGCAATCTGAACACGTTGATCAAGGATTTGGGCAAGACGGGCTAAGCTTGGGATTGTTATGGTGAAACCGCCGCGCGATCCTTTCGCGCGGCGGTTTCCTTTCGTCCGCAAGAGCACCGCTGTTTACGCTTTCAGGTGTTTTTTGGAGTGACGTCAGATCTGAAACCCGCACCTGATCTGGCACAACACGTTTGCCTGCAAATCAACAGGCGACATCATCACGGGGCGTAGCTTCGCACCAATGCGCTGGCGATCAGCGCCCAGCCATCGGCAATCACGAAAAAAGCCAGCTTGAACGGCAGTGCGACCGTCGCAGGCGGCACCATCATCATCCCCATCGACATCAAAACCGCCGCAACCACCAGATCGATGATCAGGAAGGGCAGGAATATCAGAAACCCGATCTGAAACGCCCGCGCGATTTCAGACAGCATGAACGAAGGCATCAGGACAGACAGCGGCGCCTCGGGCGATAGCTGCATCGCTTCCTCGCCAGGGCGCAATGCGGCCATTGCCTGAAACGTATCGGCATCAAGCCGCGCCGCCATGAAGCCGCGAAATGGTTCCAGCGCCCGTTCCAGCGCGGGTTCGACCTCCAGCGTTTCGTTTATCATGGGTTGGATACCAGCGGTCCAAGCCTCGGTGAAAACCGGCTCCATGATGAAATAGGTCAGAAATAACGCCAGACTGACGATCAGCATGTTGGGCGGCGATTGCTGCAATCCGATCCCCTGCCGCAGGATCGCAAGGGAGGTGATCAGGAACGGAAAACAGGTGATCATGATCGCCAGACCCGGCGCAAGGCTGAGCACCGTGATCAGCAGGATCAGCTGGATCGTGCGCGCCGAAATCGACTCGCCTTCTCCCAAGGAAAAGGACAGCTCCTGCGCTCCGGCGGCCGTTGGCAGCAGCAGGATCACCAGCCAGACAGCCAGACGCATCAGCCGATCCCATTTTGCAGATCAAATATTTCGGTCAGCCGCACGGCCAGTTGACCGCGCTGATTCCCCTCCATTTCCTCCAACAGGCCGCGCGCGACCAGCTGATCGCCGACATAGAGATCCACCGGATCCTCAATCCGTTTATCAAGCGTGAGCACGGCGTTTTCACCCATGTTCAGCAAATCCCGGATCAACGGACGTGCGCGACCGACTGAGACCGTGACCTCGATCGGAACCGCCTCGAACGGGTTGGTTTTCTCGGGTTTCGGGGGGTTTATGTCACTCATTTGATAAAGCCTCTCTCGCTACAAACAGATATGCGTTGAAAGCCCCGGCAATGGTGTCGAGCAAGGCCGAGCAATCCACCTCTTGCCGCGCAATACCTACGCGCAGATGCGCCTGACCCTCTTCCAGGATCGGATCCTCGACGATCTTAGGCGCAGAGCTCAGACCTTGCGGCAGCAGCGCTTTAATCTGCTGCGACGATCCCTCGGGCACCCTTAACTCCATCGGCTGCCCGATCTGTTCCCGCGCCATTTCGGAAAGCTGCTCTGACAAACACATTGCAAACCCCTGTTTGACCGTTTCCGGCAGGACGGTTTCGACCAGTGCCTGGAACATGGGCTCCAGCGACAATGTCATTCGGGTCAGCGCCTCCTGATAGGTGAAGGTCAGGTCCGACAGGGTGGCTGCCAAGTCAGAGCCCAGTTGTTCGCGGGCCTGTTCCTGCGCCTGAACCGCATCCTCCCAGCCCGCGCCATAGCCCTTTTCGAACGCAGCCAACCGCTGATCCTCAAGCGCTTCTTCATCCAGAATATGAACCGCTCCGCCGCCGGAATGCAGGGCGAAATCCTCAAGGAGATGGGCAATCGACATCACACTTTCGCCTCGCTTTCCTCGAGCCAGCTGCGCAGGATCTCAACTGTTTCTTCCTGCTTGTCGCCAATCATCGCACGCAGCCGGTCAACTGCTTCATCCCCGCGCGCAGCGGCGATGGCTGGCACGTTGGCCTGAGTCGGGTCGGACAATGGGGCGAAGTCCTGCGATTCGGCTGTTGCAATCTCACCCGTCAGATAGGTCGCATCCGCGTCGGGCACAGTCGCCGCAGGCAGCAGCGCAGGTTCGGCCGCCGCATTTGTCAGGATCGGCCGGATGACGAACAGACCCAGGACAAGAGACACCAGCGCCAGAACCGCCATCTGGATCAGTGACATCGCGTCCAGATGCACCTTGGACCAGATTGATGCAGCAGCCAGTGTGCCCTGCGGTTCAACCACAGGCAGGTCCAGCGACTTCAAAGTAATCACATCCCCCCGATCGGGGTCGAAACCCACAGCCGAGGCGACCAGTTCCTCCAATGCGTCCAACTCGGATTGAGGCATCGGCACAAAGGTCTCGGAGCCATCTGCACCGACTTCGCGTGCGCCATTGACCAGCACCGCAACGGTCAGCCGCTTGATCGCGCCGGGCGCGCGATGCACCTCAAGTTCGGTTTCGGAGACCTCATAATTCACCCGCTCTCGCGTCTGTGTGGCGTTCGAGTTCGATTCGTCCCCGCCAGCGCCATCACCATCGGGCAGATTTGATGCAACTGTCACGTCCGCAGACTGGTTGCGCGCACTGTCCGAGCGCTCTTCGACATCGGTGCTGATTGCGACACGACCTTTCGGATCAAAGCGACGCTCGCGGATCGATTCGGTTTCGGTCACGGTGTCCACGCTGACCTCCACAACCGCATTCCTGGCCCCGACACGCGCCTCGACCAGACGCATAACCCGGTCGCGCAGCTGACGCGCCTTGTCATCCGCTGTTTCCGCCGCGACCGCCGTCTCCTGCGCCCCGATCACAGCCCCGTTCGAATCGATCACGGCGACATTTTCAGGCGTCAGCCTGCTGATTGCCGACGCCACCAGAAACCGGATGGCCTTGGCCTGATCACCAGTGATCTGACCCCCCGACGGCACCAGATAGACCGAGGCGCTCGGCGCAACACTGCGCTGAAACGGGCTGGTTGAGCCGTTGGCGATATGAACCCGCGCCTGACTGACATGCGGACTGCCGACGATCGTGCGGGCCAGCTCACCTTCTTTCGCCCGCCAATAGGCGGCGTCGAACATCTGTGAAGTGGTGCCGAAACCACTGAGTGAATCCAGCAGCTCATATCCACGATTGCCGTTGGCGGGCAGACCTTCGCTCGCCAGGGTCATACGCAGCTCATCCCGCTGCGCGCCCGACACGTAGATCGAGCCGCCACGGATCTCATACGCAACACCGCGCTGGTCCAGCGCCCGCACGATATCCCCCGCAGCCCCGCTTTCGAGCCCCGCATAGAGCAGGGTCATCGACGGTGCTGCCACGATTCGAGACATTGCCAATACGCCCAGAAAGACCAGTGCCACGGCCCCGGCCACGATGATTTGTTTGCGCCTGTCCAATTTTCCCCAGACAGTTCCGATCTGCTGCACGCTCACCTCCGACTCGCCGACATTCTGTTCGGCTCAGCCCCTGTTTGGACGATTGCCCTTAACAATCGGTTAGTCCCTGACGGGTTATGACACTGACCGAACGGATGGATGAGGACGTCATGACCGACGCAACTGCAGATGAAGCGGAAGCCCCTAAAAAGTCAGGGAAAAAGGGCCTGATCATCGGGATGATTCTAGCCCTTGCAGGCGGCGCGGGCGGCTATTTTGCAACGGCATCTGGTCTGCTGCCAATCGGTGGTGCCGAGGCGGAAAAACCGGCAGAAATGAAGGGTAAAGAGGCATCCGTGAAGCCGCTGCCCGATGTCGCATTTGTCGATCTTCCACCGGTGATTGTTTCGGTCAACATGAACGATTCGCGGCATCTGAAATTCCACGCGGAGCTTGAGGTCAATGCAAGCTATGTCGCCGATGTCGAGAAGCTGCAGCCCCGAATCATGGACGTGCTGAACAGCTATCTGCGCGCGGTCGAGCTGTCGGATCTGGAGGATTCGCTGGCCCTGATGCGCATACGCGGGCACCTGCTGCGGCGCATCGGGATAGTCGCGGGCGAAGGCCGTGTACGCGATGTTCTGGTCATGGAATTTGTACTGAACTAGGAGGCGAAATTGGAGCTGATTGCCGATATTCTGCTGGTTGCAGGCGCGCTCGGGGCGGGGCTGTACTGCTTTGTTCTGGCGCGCCGGCTGAGGCGATTTACCGATCTTGAAAAGGGCGTGGGTGGCGCGGTTTCGGTTCTGTCCGCACAGGCCGATGAGCTGCGGAAATCACTGGATACCGCGCGCGAGGCCTCCGACGATTCGGGGCTGGCGCTGAAGGAACTGACCGAACGCGCCGAAACGGTGGCGCAGCGGCTTGAACTGATGATGGCCTCGATGCATGACGTCGTGCCAGGGCCTCAGGTGGAGGTTGAGGACTTGTCCGAGGCACCTGAAGTACCTGACGCGCCCGAGGTCACCGAGGAAGCCGTAGCACCTGCCCCGGAGGCATCCACAGAAACACCTGATGAGCCCGTAAAGAAACCCGAAGGGCTGATGTTCTTCCGTCATGCCCCTGTGCAGGGCGGGGCCGGATCATGACGCGACGCGCGGCAAAACCCAGTGAACCACGCGGGCGCAACGGCGTTTTAACCGTGATCTCTCTGCTGATGATCGGGTCCGCTGTCATCCGCATCGGGCTTGA
Source organism: Ruegeria sp. L12 (assembly GCF_056531745.1). Lineage (NCBI taxonomy): Bacteria > Pseudomonadati > Pseudomonadota > Alphaproteobacteria > Rhodobacterales > Roseobacteraceae > Ruegeria > Ruegeria sp. L12. Next base: position 351,673 of record NZ_JBQFMH010000004.1, on the reverse strand, counting down.
GGCCGGTCCAGCCCTGGCCAAAAGCGCCGATTTAGGGTCAACAGCGCAAGCAAACCCCGCCAAGACCGGCGCTGAAGCGGCGGAACTGCAACTTCTGCTGACGGAACTGCTGCGCCGCGAGGAAGAACTGGACCGGCGCGAAGCCGCGATTGTGGATCGTGAGTACGCGCTGAACCTTGCGGATCAAGCCATCGAATCCCGGCTGACCCAGTTGCAGGAAGCCGAGGCCTCTCTGCGTGAGACGGTGACAATTGCCGAGAAAGCCGCCGAGAACGACCTGATCCAACTGACCGATGTCTATCAGAGCATGAAGCCGAAGGATGCGGCCGCTCTGTTCGAAACGATGGACGCTGTTTTCGCCGCCGGGTTTCTGTCGCGGATGCCGCCAAATGCCGCCGCGAGCGTTATGGCCGGGCTCAGCCCCGAGGCCGCCTATACCATCAGCGTCGTCATGGCCGGTCGCAATGCCCGCGCCCCGCAGGAGTAGCCATCATGCGCACACCCCCTCATAACTTCGGAGATCATACATGATCGGGATCATTGGAATTGCCGTCATCTTCGTCATGGTGTTCGGCGGCTATCTGGCTGCGGGCGGCAAGATGGCCATCATCATGAAATCATTGCCATTTGAGATGATGATGATCGGCGGCGCTGCGGTCGGCGCGTTCCTAATCAGCAACGACATGGGCGGGGTCAAACACACGGCCAAGGACATGGCGAAAGTGTTCAAGGGGCCGAAATGGAAACCCGAGGATTATCGCGACCTGCTGTGCCTGCTGTTTTCGCTGATCCGGATCGCGCGCGCCAACCCGGTCGAAGTGGAACAGCATATCGAAGAGCCCGAAAACTCTTCTTTGTTCTCCGCTTACCCCAAGATTTTGGCCGACAAGGAAGCCGTCGATCTGATCTGCGACACAATGCGCTCGGCTTCGATGAATTATGACGATCCGCATCAGGTCGAAGAGGTGCTTGAAAAGCGGATGGAGGCGAATTTCCACCATGCCATGCATTCCAGCCATGCGTTGCAGACCGTTGCGGACGGTCTGCCCGCGCTGGGGATTGTGGCGGCGGTTCTGGGCGTGATCAAAACGATGGGGTCAATCGACCAGCCCCCGGAAGTACTGGGCAAACTGATCGGTGGTGCCCTTGTCGGTACGTTTCTGGGCGTGTTTCTTGCCTATGGGCTGGTGGGCCCGTTCGCGGGCAAGCTGAAGGCTGTGGTTGAGGAAGACAACCACTTCTACCAACTGATCAAAGAGGTTCTGGTCGCCAATCTGCACAATCATAACGCCGCGATGTGCATCGAGGTTGGGCGCCAGAATACACCCACCCATAACCGCCCGGGCTTTTCTGAGCTTGAGGAAGCCCTGAAAGAGCTCAAGCAGGCCGCCGCATGATCCGGGTATTGATACTGGTCCTGCTCGCTTGGGGGCCTACCGCCTCGGCACAAGCTTTGCGGGTGCGATCTGGTGAACATGATGGATATACCCGCGTGGTTGTGCAGGTGCCTGTCGGGACCAACTGGACACTGTCCCACAGTCCGAATGGTGCGCAACTGAGCGTCGCCATCGACGACGTGACCTTCGACACCCGATCCGTTTTCGATCGTCTGTCGGGCAATCGGCTGAAAACGCTAAGTCAGGCCAAACCGGGCGGGTCGTTGGACATGGCCTTTGGTTGCGATTGCATGGCGACAGCGTTCTTGCATCGCCAATCCATGATCGTGATCGATATCGCGCCAAAACCGAATGCGCCTTCTGTCACCGCCCTTCCGATACCGCCTCTGCCATCGCAGGCACCGAACCCGCTGCCTAATGCGATCCCTGCGAGTCAACTAGCGCTGCCGCTGCTGGAACTGGACCAGACCGGGGTCGAAGATCGGTTGATGTCGCGGATATTGCAGGGTGCTGACCGCAATGTCATTGACCTTGAACTTGCGAAAGTCGGCGACAGACCCTCAACCGATTTTGGCCCACTACGCACGAATGCAGAGTTGACGGCGAATTTGCAACTGCGCTCGATCCTGGATGAGGTACGGGGGCTGGAGGCGCTGGAGCTGCCTCAACTTGATCCTCGCGCTGAATGTATCACCGATAACGAGCTGGGATTTACCAAATGGTCGGGAGAAAAACCATTTGCCGCCCTGGTGGCCTCGCTTCGGATCGGTCTGTTTCAGGAATTTGACCGCGTGGATGAGGCGCAGGCTTTGAGGCTTGCGCGCCTCTATACATATCACGGATTTGGCGTCGAAGCGCTGCAGGTTCTGGATCTGGTACCACAAAATTCCCCCGTGACGGAGCGGATTTCAGCGATTGCCCACGCGATGGACGGTATTGCCGCGTCAGGATCTAATCCATTTGTTGGCCAGCAGCGATGCGATGGGATGTCGGCATTATGGGCACTGATCACAGAAGGCGAACTTGCCGCGGATGCACAGCTAAATGCGATCGAACAGAGTTTTGGACGCATGCCCCGGCATTTGCGGACGCATCTGGGCGCAACACTGGTGGACATTCTAGTCGACGCCGGAGAGCTGGAAGCCTCACGCCGTATATTGCGCTCGGTCGAACGCGTTATGGATCAAGGGTCGGCGAATGTGACTCTGGCCAAAGCCGAGATCGCATCCGCCACAGGAGAGGATAGGACCGCCGAAACGCTACTGTCCGAGGTCGCGAGCGCGCCAACCACAACCACTGAAGCCCCGATTGCTCTGGCGCGGCTGATCGAAAAACGCTGGTTTGATCGGGGGGCAGTGTCTCCGGCCGATCTGGACCTTGCCGAAAGCTATGCGCGGCAACTGCGCCGTTCCGACATGGGACCGATGATGGCACGAACCCATACGCTGGCGCTTGCCTTGTCACAGGACTTTGAAACCGCGCTGAAGCAAATCAAAGACGCCCCTGTAGCATCTGAATGGCAGCGCACCGAAGATCAAGTGCTGCAACTGTTGGCCGAAAGCGCGGACGATATCACGTTCCTGCAATACGTCATCGGATGGCCCGATCAAAAGCGCGATGCGATTTCGGTGGAAACGGCAATTTCGATTGCAGATCGACTTACCGAATTGGGGTTTGCCACTCAGGCCCTTGCGCTGGCATCGCGTCCTCAGGACAATGCGCGCCGCCTGGACCGGGCGCAGCTGAGGGCGCGCGTCGCCCTGCAGCAAGGCAGACCGAACCAGGCTTTGCTGGAAATCGCCGAGGACACTTCGGAAGAAGCGGAACAGTTGCGGGCGCAGGCGATCTTGCTAACCGACGATTATGCCAAAGCGGCCCGATTGCTGCGCGAGATCGGTTTGTCAGAAGCTGCTGACCGGTATGCCTGGTTGGCCGGGGATGCGATGGTCGATGCCTCGCACACTGCATTTCGCGAGATACACCAGATCAGTGACCAATTGGCGCAACCAGCCAACAGGCAGTTAGACAAACCGCTGGCCGATGCGACTGCATTGCTGCAGGACAGTGCAACTGTGAGAGGTCGGATCACCGACTTGCTTGATCGTGTTCAAATTCAGGCTCAAAACTGAGTTGCGATAGATAGATATTTCTACGGTAAGCTGAGTGACAGATTGTCGATACTGGCCAAAGGTCGTCTTTAAGCACCAACTATTGAATATGGTCGGACCCTGCTCTGCGCCCACGGTCTCAATACTGTTGCGCAACGGGTATAATCCAATCCCCGGCAGAACCGCCTGATCACGGCGCACAGCATGCATATCTGACGCATGCGCCCGTTCATGTCAGGGGCATCGCCACAATCGTCGTCCGCCATAAACATCATGCAGTGAATTTTATCGCACTACACCAGAATAAACGGTTGGAGTTGGGCACCCGATATCGGCGGATCGCCGCCTCTTTCAGCCCTGCGCGCGGTGTTGTGAGTATCCGTGTATTGAAATGAGACAGCCCGATTCCTTGATTGGTATCGGAGCACGAAAACGTGCCGGTATGGTCGAAACGCGACGGGACAGGTTGATTTGCGCAGCGGTGAAATCCGCTCGGATCAGCGGAAATCTTGAAAAAGTTCCTAAAGTGTTCTATATTTGTTCCGCAGAGATGTCTGACGCGGAACGGAGGTATTCGAGCTATGACCAACGCTGCCCGTCAAAGCTGGTATGACGCACCCAGCAACGATTATCACATGCTGCCTGTCACCGACCGGCAGATGCGCTATGCCCGCGCGATTGCCGCGCAATCCGCGCTGGAGATTCCGGTTGAGGCGCAACGCGATCGCCGATCGCTGTCAAACTGGATTTCGGCACACAAACCACAGGATCCTTCGCCCTTTGCCAGTTATCCCACCGGCAAGCAGGTGGCCTTTGCCGAGCGTATCTCGCGCAGCAAGCGCCGACCGATTCCGTCGGAATGCTTTCGCGACAAACAGATGATGTCGCGCTGGATCGATCACAACAAATAAGGCCGCGTCATTTGCCGTGATTGCGTGCGTAAAGCGCGACAGCTGCGGCCACGAACATGCCCAATAGGATATACCCCGTCACCGCTTCGGACACGGCCAGCGCGCGGCACAACCCGGTTGGGGCCATGTCGCCATAACCGACTGTGGTGAAGGTGACATATGAGAAATACAGGATATCCGCCGGACCTTCGGCCCCAACGACGCAATTCCCGTTGTATCCGAATGCGCCGTAAACCGCCGCGAACAGGAAGGGCACAACCTGAATGAAGGACACCCCCATCAGGAACAGCAACCGGCGTGGCGATTTCACCTGAGTCATATAGAACCACGACTGCGAGGCGATCCAGATCAGCAGGCCGACCGAGGCAATCGTGCCGATTGTATCCCCTGCGGTTGCCTCGCTCAGACGCGATAGCCCGTACCATGCAAGAAAACTGGCCACTGCCAGCCCCAAAGCTGCCAGCAAGGTCGACTTCCATTCTTCCAGGGACCGGGGTTCGTGGGTCATGGGCGCTCCATCCGTCAGGCCTGTGCGCAATCATCCGACTTACGGCACGGGCTGCAAGCTGAAATCAATCCGCGCCAAGATGTTCCTCACCCCGCGCACGGGCCAGTTGGATTTGCTTCTGACGTTCACGAAAGCGCGTCTTGTCTGCGTCCGAGGTTTCGGTGATGCATTGGTGGCATGAGACGCCATGCTCATATTCCGGGCGCTTTACATCTTCGGGCAAGATCGGACGGCGGCAACCATGGCAAAGCTTGTGCGGGCCCTCGACCAGACCATGACCGACCGAGACGCGGTTGTCGAAGACGAAACATTCGCCCTGCCAGGTGCTGTCCTCGGACGGCATCTCCTCAAGGTAACGCAGGATACCGCCTTTGAGGTGATAGACGTCCTCGACCCCCTGTCCCAGCAGGTAGTTGGTGGATTTCTCGCACCGGATTCCCCCGGTGCAGAACATCGCAACGCGCTTGTTGTGGAAGCGGTCCTTGTTCTCTTCCCACCAGGCCGGGAATTCGCGGAAACTGGCCGTTTCAGGGTCTATTGCGCCTTCGAACGTGCCAATCGCCACTTCGTAATCATTGCGGGTGTCGATCACCACCACATCGTCCGAGCGGATCAGATCGTTCCAGTCCTCAGGTTCAACATAATTCCCGACACTGGCGCGCGGATCGACGTCGGGCTGACCCATCGTCACGATCTCTTTCTTCAGGCGCACTTTCATCTTGCCAAAAGGCGGGTGGTCCGAGGTTGCTTCTTTCCACTCAAAATCGGCGCAACCCGGCAGCGCGCGAATATGCGCCAGCACCGCATCGATGCCAGCCCGCGGCCCTGCGATGGTTCCGTTGATCCCCTCCTGCGCCAGCAGCAAGGTTCCTTTCACCGACTGCTCACGGCAAAGCTCGTGCAGCGCAGGGCGGAGCGCATCCGGGTCGGGGAAACGCGTGAAATGGTAGAGGGCAGCGATTGTATACATGTGCGCGATCTAAACCCCAGCACAGCAACACGCAAGAGATCACATTGACGCCTCCTGTTTCACACCATACCGATACTACTGTTGAAGGAGGCCCCAATGTCACACGCCCTGCTCGTCATCGATGTCCAGAACGATTTCTGCCCCGGCGGCGCGTTGGCCGTACCCGGAGGGGACGAGATCATCGCGCCGATCAACGCGCTTATGGACGCGTTCGACACGGTGATCCTGACACAGGATTGGCACCCGGCCGGGCATTCCTCATTCGCCAGCGTGCACGCGGGCAAAGCGCCGTTCGAGATGATCCAGATGCCCTATGGCCCGCAGGTTCTGTGGCCCGATCATTGCGTGCAGGGCAGCGAAGGGGCGGCTTTTCACCCCGACCTGCGCACCGAGGGCGACCTGATCATTCGCAAGGGCTTTCGCAGCGCCATCGACAGCTATTCGGCGTTTTTCGAGAATGATCAGACCACTCCGACCGGCCTGAAAGGGTATCTTGAGTCACGCGGTATCGAACAACTGACGCTGGTCGGGCTGGCCACGGATTTTTGCGTCTATTTCACCGCCGTGGACGCGGCGCGCCTGGGTTTTGACATCACCGTCCGCACCGATCTGTGCCGCGCAATCGACATGGATGGCTCACTTGCCACTGCCGAACAGGCGATGCGGGCTGCGGGCGTCAAACTGGTTTAGGGCGTGGCCCCCCGTTCAGCCAGGTATTTAAGGATCACAAACAGGATCACGGCCAGGCCCAGCGCAAATCCGATACGTCCCGGCACCGTGCGGCGTTCGGGGCGCGTCGCCCTTGGACGTGGCGGCTGCATCGAGCGCGATTGCGCTCTGGATGGTGCCGCGCCCGGTTTCGCGGATCGGACGTGTTGCAGAAATTGGTGAAAGTCGAACTCACCAATGTATTCGCCCTGCACCCCCATGTTTCGAATATTTGCAAACAGCCGTTTCAGGATCAGTTGCCGATCCACGATGTCCTCGGGCGCATAATACCCGCGAGCAGATTCCCTGTCCCGCGTATCCAGACCGAACCCGGATTCCAGAAATATCCTGCGAATCTTCGGCGATGCGGCACGCAACGCGTCCGCCGTCTTCACATCCCGAAACAGCGCCCGTACCGGAGGCCGCCCTGTTACCGCTGTGTGTCCATGTTCCGGATCAACCTCATCCGGGGCGATCGCCACTATGTCAAAATCGTACTCGAGACCCATTCACTACATTCAACCTTCTTATCCATCCCCTTCCCTCACTAAAGCGTGAGGGTTACTCATAATAAGCCCGCAATGTGTCCAGTCATGGGCATTGTTACCAAACCGGCGACTCTTGCCAATCAGCGCTCTGATTGATCTAACAACGGAAATCGCAGGAGGTCCCCATGGTCGACATCGCGACGCGGGTCTACAATCATAAATGGAAGATCGACCCCATTGTGCGGTCATTGATCGACACTGACTTCTACAAACTGCTGATGTGTCAGTCAGTGTTTCGCAATAAGCCCCAAACAGACGTGGTTTTTTCACTGATCAACCGGTCGAATCACGTGCCCTTGGCAAAATTGATCGACGAAGGAGAGTTGCGCGAGCAGTTGGATCACATACGTTCGCTCAGCCTCAGCCGGGGGGAAAGCACCTGGCTGCGGGGCAATACCTTCTACGGAAAAAGGCAGATGTTCCGCCCGGATTTCATGGAATGGTTCGAGAATCTGCGCCTGCCGCCTTATCATCTTGAACGTCACGGCGACCAATATGAGCTGACATTTGAAGGCAAGTGGCACGAGGTCATGCTGTGGGAGATCCCCGCGCTGGCGGTGCTGATGGAGCTTCGCTCGCGCGCGGTTCTGAACGACATGCGCCGGTTCGAGTTACAGGTTCTTTACGCCCGCGCCATGACACGGGTATGGGAAAAAATCGCCCAACTGCGTCAGATCGAAGGGTTGGGGATTGCGGATTTCGGCACCCGCAGGCGGCATTCCTTTCTGTGGCAGGACTGGTGCGTGCAGGCGATGATCGAGGGCTTGGGCGGCGCGTTCACCGGTACCTCGAACTGCCTGATCGCCATGCGGCGCGAGGTCGAGGCCATCGGCACCAACGCACACGAACTGCCCATGGTCTATTCCGCGCTGGCCGACAGCGATGCGGAACTGGCGCAGGCGCCCTATGATGTTCTCAGCGACTGGCATGACGAACATGATGGCAATCTGCGCATTATCCTGCCCGACACTTATGGCACGCAAGGCTTTCTGGACCGCGCGCCCGACTGGCTGGCGGGCTGGACCGGCATCCGTATCGATAGCGGAGACCCCGCTGCCGGGGCAGAAATCGCCATTGAGTGGTGGAAATCTCGCGGTGAGGACCCGACGCAGAAACGCATCATCTTCTCGGACGGTCTGGATGTGGACAAAATCCGGGAACTACACGGGCAGTTTGCGGATCGTACCAACGTTTCCTTCGGCTGGGGTACGCTGCTGACCAATGATTTCCGCGGGTTGGTGTCCAACGACGCGCTGGCGCCGTTCTCGCTGGTGTGCAAAGCGATCGCGGCCAACGGACGCCCGACGGTGAAACTGTCGGATAACCCCGAAAAGGCGATGGGTCCGGCAGATCAGATCGACCGCTACAAACGCGTATTTGGCGTGGGTGCCCAAGAGGCGATCGAGGTAATCGTTTAGCCGTGATAGGCGGCGACCGTTTTGAGTTGCGAAAACCCATAAAGCGCCTCGAACCCTTTTTCGCGGCCGTGACCGGATTTGCCAACGCCACCAAACGGAAGCTCGACCCCGCCCCCGGCGCCATAGTTGTTGATGAAAACCTGCCCTGATTGCAGCCCCTTGGCCAGCCGCATCTGGCGGCCCCCGTCCCGGGTCCAGACGCTGGCAACAAGGCCGTATTCGGTTGAATTGGCTATGGTTAGAGCCTGTTTTTCGGTCTCGAACGGGATCAAAACCTGCACCGGGCCAAAGATTTCATCCTGCGCCAGCACATGATCCGGGGGTACGTCGGCAAAAAGCGTGGGTCGGACAAAGGCCCCGGCCTCGGGCGCGCCATCGACGATCTGTCCCTGCCCGGCAATGGTCAGATCTGCGCCTTTCTCAAGAAACCCGCCGACGATCTGTTTCTGCCGGTCCGAGATCAGCGGCCCGACGCGCAGGTCCTGCATCGCGGGACCAACCGTTAACTGCCCATAAGCCTCGGCCATGCGCGACCGGACCTGCTCATAAATGCCACGCTGTACCAGAATACGGGACGACGCCGAACAGGTCTGGCCCGCGTTCTGGATGCCTGCGTTCACCAGAAATGGCAGCGCAGCGTCCAGATCGGCGTCATCAAACACCAGTTGCGGGGATTTCCCACCCAGTTCCAGCGTCACCGGCACCACGTTGCGCCCTGCCGCCTGCTGCACCAAGGCACCGGTGGCGACCGAACCGGTGAACGAGATATGGTTAACCCCCGGATGCCCTGACAATGCCGCTCCGGCCTCGGCCCCCAAACCGGGCACGACGTTCAGCGCACCGGCGGGCAATCCGGCCTCAACCGCCAGATGTGCGAAGGCGAGCGCGGTCAGGCAGGCCTCTTCCGCGGGTTTCAACACACAGGCATTGCCCATCGCCAGCGCCGCCCCGACAGAACGGCCAATGATCTGCATCGGATAGTTCCACGGCACGATATGACCCGTGACCCCGTGCGGTTCGCGCAGGGTATAGACGGTATAGCCGTCCAGATAAGGGATCGTTTCACCCATCACCTTATCCGCTGCCCCACCGTAGAACTCGCAATACCTCGCAAGCGCCACGGCGTCGGCCCGGGCCTGGGTGAGAGGTTTGCCCACATCCATCGCCTCCAACGCGGTCAATTCCTCGACCCGCTCCAGCACCAGTTGGCCGAGGCGTGCCAGGATACGACCGCGTTCCAGTGCAGTCATACGTCCCCAATCACCGTTTGTCGCAGATCGGGCCGCCGCGACCGCCGCATCGATATCCGGGACTTCGCCGCGCGCGATGCGGCAGATCTCGCTGCCAACCGAAGGGTTGATCAACGGCAGAGTCTCGCCCGAAGCCGCCGGAACCCAGCTCTCTCCGATCAGGCACAGGGTGGGATCAAACCATGGTTGCTGGATCATTTTGGCCTCTGTTTCGTCTCTAACATTAGGAATTATGCGGCACCTTGCCCGATTTCGGGCAATTGCGGTGCAGCGGCGATCAGTGTTTGGGTGTAGGGATGCTGGGGGTCCGAGAAGACCTGCCCGGTCTCACCCTGTTCGACGATCTGGCCGGATTGCATCACCAGAACGCGGTCGGTGATGGTGCGCACAACGCTCAGGTCATGGCTGATGAACAGATAGGTCAGATCATAAGTCGCGCACAGCTCGGCCAGCAGATCGAGGATTTGCGCCCGGACCGACACATCAAGCGCCGAGACCGCTTCGTCAAACAGGATCAGCTCAGGCTGGATGATCAGTGCGCGGGCAATGGCGATGCGCTGTCGCTGCCCGCCCGAGAACTCATGGATGTATTTGCCCGCGTCGTCCGGGCAGAGACCCACGGCGGTCAGCATTTCGGCGATCCGGTCCTGCCTGTCAGAGCCGGTGGGCGGTGTATCCAGCAAATGAAACGGTTCGGTGATCAGGCGTGCAACCCGATGTCTTGGGTTGAAGCTGCCATAGGGGTCCTGAAACACCACTTGCATCTTGCGCCGCACGGCAAGGTTGGGTTTGTGACCCGCAAAGACAGGTTGGCCATCCAGATGGATATGGCCGGACTGCACCTCCTCCAACCCCAATATCGCCCGTGTCAGGGTCGATTTTCCGCAACCGGACTCTCCGACAAGGCCCAATCGTTCGCCGCGATTGAGGGTAAAGCTGACACCGTCCACCGCACGGTGATGACGCGGCGCCTGGAACAGTCCTTTGCGTGGCAGGCGATAGTCGCGGATGACCTGTGACACCTCCAACAGCGGATCAGGTTGAGCGGGCTCGGGCAGATTGACCTGATGGCCCGAGGCCTCGAACAACATACGGGTATAGGGGTGTTGCATATTGTGCAGCAGTTGCCGGGATGCACCGCTTTCGACCACCTCGCCGCGCCGCATGACGGTGATCTGATCGGCCATATCTGCGACCACGGCCAGATCATGGGTGATCATCAGCAGCCCCATGCCATATTCGCGCACCAACCCCTTGAGCAGATCGAGGATCTGGGCTTGCGTGGTGACGTCCAGCGCCGTGGTCGGCTCATCCGCGATCAGCAGTTTGGGACGCAGAGCAATGGCCATGGCGATCACCACGCGCTGACGCTGGCCACCCGACAACTCATGAGGATAGCGGGACAGCGGAAACCTGTCGGGCGGCAGGCCAACGCGGTCCAATACCTCTTCGGCGCGTGTTTGGGCCTGAGCCGGGGGCATGGCCTTGTGGATCAGGATCGTCTCCATCACCTGATCGCCGATGGTTTTCACCGGGTTGAGCGCCGTCATCGGCTCCTGAAACACCATACCGACCGAAGCGCCGCGCAGGGCGCACATCTCGGCCTCGGGGCGATCCAGAAGGTCCTGCCCATCCAACCGGATCGCGCCTTCCGCCTGCGCCCCGTTTGGCAGCAACTGCATTACGGCCAATGCGGTCATCGACTTGCCCGAACCGCTTTCGCCGGTCACCGCAACGATCTGGCCGGGATCGATGGACAGGCTGACCTGTTTCAGGATTTCCACCCCGTGGATCGCCACGGACAGGTTTTCGATCTGCAACAAACTCATGCGCGCGCCACCCGGATTCGGGGGTCCAGCCAGTCCCGCAACCCGTCGCCCAGCAGGTTCAGGCCCAGCACCGTGACGATGATCGCCAATCCCGGAATCAGTGCCAAATGCGGGGCAAAACTGACCATTGTCTGCGCATCGGCCAGCATCCGGCCCCAGCTGGGCGTGGGGGGCTGTGCACCCAGACCGACATAGGACAGCCCGGCCTCGGCCAGGATGCCAAGGCTGAATTGGATGGTACCCTGCACGATCAGCAGGTTGGCGACGTTGGGCAGGATATGTTCCGCCGAGATCCGCGCCGCGCCCTTGCCCGACACGCGGGCGGCGAGGATGAACTCCCGCTCCCACAGGGACAGCGCCGCGCCGCGGGTGATGCGGGCGAAGACGGGAATGTTGAAGATACCGATGGCGATGATCGCATTGATCGCGCCTGCACCAAACACGGCGGTGATCAGGATGGCGATGACCAGCGAGGGGAAGGCAAAGACCAGATCGTTGCCGCGCATGATCACCTCGTCCAGCCACGAGCCCTTGCGCGCCGCCGCCGTCAGGCCCAGCGGCACGCCCAGCGCCATGCCGATTCCCACCGCCACCAGCGCCACGGCAATCGAGGTGCGCGCGCCGACCATGATCATCGAGAACATGTCGCGCCCGAAATGGTCAGTGCCGAACCAGTTTTGGGCATTCGGGCGCTGCAGCTTGTTCGGAATATCCAGTACGGTGAAATTGTAGGGTGTCCAGACAAACGAGACCAACGCCGCAAGCACCACCAGCGACGACAGCACCGCGCCAAGGATCAGGTTGCGGCTCATGTCCGGCTCCTCAGCCTTGGGTCAACGGCGGCATAGGCCAGATCGACAAGGAAATTCACGGTGATGACGGCAAAGACCAGCAGCATCACCACCGATTCCACCACGATCAGATCGCGGGCCGAGATGGCCTGAAACACCAGCCGCCCAAGGCCGGGCAGGTAAAACACCTGCTCGATGATGATCGAGCCGGCCATCAGAAAGGAAAACTGCAGCCCAATGATGGTCAGCACCGGGATCAGCGCATTCCGCACCCCATGCCGCCACAGCGCCTGACGGGAGGACAGCCCTTTGGCGCGGGCGGTGCGCATGAAATCCTCGCCCAGAATATCCAGCAGCGATGACCGCATCACCCGCGCCAGAATCGCCGCCTGCGGCAGGGCCAATGCGATGGCAGGCAGGGTCAAGGAATGAATTCCGCTCCAGAAACCATTGTCCCAACCCACAAAGCCACCTGCATTGAACCAGCGCAGGTTGATGGCAAAGATCAGAACCAGCATCATGGCAAACCAGAAATTCGGCACCGCGATGCCCAGCTGCGTCGCGCCCATTACCGCCACATCACCCGGCTTGCCACGCCGCGCGGCGGCGTAGATTCCGGCGGGAAAGGCGATCAGAGTCGACAGGGTCAGCGCATAAAGCGCCAGCGGCAGCGACACCCAAAGCCGGTCGGCGATCATCTGCGACACCGGCGTGCGATAGGTGTAGGAGGTGCCGAAATCCCCCACCAGCATCCCGCCGACCCAGTTGAAATATCGCTCGGCCTTCGACACATCCAGACCCAACTCGGCCCGCAAGGCGGCCAGCGTATCCTCTTGCGCGTTGACACCCAGCATGAAGGATGCCGGATCGCCCGGCGCAACCTCGATCACCGCGAAGATCACGACGGACGCGACAGCCAGACTCAGGATCAGCGAGAGCAGGCGTTTGAGGGCATATCTTAGCATTGGTATCAGGTTAAGTGCGTGGGCCGCGCGGGTGCAACAGCTACTTGTAGGCTTGCCGCTCGGTCCGGACCAGATCGATGGCGCAGGTCGAAAGTCGGGACGCCGGGGTGCTATCGGACAGCCATTCCAGATTGTTCTCGGTCCGTGCCAGCGCAGCACGGCGCAGCGTCATCAAGCGCGCGCGCGGGCTGTCCAGAAATCGATCCTGCGGAATGACGGTTTCCAGCGGGCTGTCGACGCGAATAACTTCGAAATACCCCCCCAACAGGGCGAGAAAGGCAAAGGCGCAGTCGGGGGCCTCGTTACCGCAGCGTTCGGTGCACAGTTGCGCGATGGGCCGGGTTGCGTCAGAGGTCATCAACCAGTTCTCAACCGCCGGGCGCCACCGGTTCTCGGCTGGCAGATCGCCATATCCCAGACCAAGCGCCAGAACTCCTGCCATTTCCAGCGCCTGATCAGAGGTCGCATCAACCGGTTCAGGCTGAATATGGCGCAATGCGGCCAATCCATCGCCGCGCGGTTCGGGGTCCAGCGTCAGATAGGTCAGATAGGGTCTGAGGTCCTGCATCAGACCCGGATTCGACAGCAAACCGGCGCGCATGGCCTCATCGCCGTAAAGCGCGATGATACGAGTGGGATAGTCGGTTGCCTGATGCTCGCCCAGCGCGTTCAGACGGTCGATCAGGCCCGGGTCCGGCTGGGGGCGTCGGGCCGCCAGCAACGCCTGCGCCACAGGATTCCCCCCTTCGGCCTCGGCCTTCAGCCATGACCGGCCAAACACGCTCCAGTCCTTCTGACGAAAAAGCGCGCGCGATTGTGCGGGCTCCAGCGACTGACGGAAAGGCGATGGCCCAAGGTCCAGGGTCTCGATCCGGGCGAGCAGCAGGCGCGCATTGGCGTTGCCTTCAACGGCCAGTTCAGCCAGCAAGGACAAGGCGATCTGGTCATCACCGTCAAGCCACAAGTCCACAGCCCGCTCCAACGGTGCGTCAGCGCGGGCTGTGACTGTGCTCATCGCCAGCGCCGCAATGGTCATCAGCGTGGCGAAAATGGATCTGACCATGTACCGGTCCCCTGTCCCTCGGGTGTTTATTCAGACCAACTGATCGCGGTCAGATCGATGGCAGCGGTTGGCGCGTTTGTCCATAGCCCCTGCACACCCGCCTTGGCGACACCAAGCTTGGCCAATTGAAACAGATAACCGTTGACATAGTCATTGGCGATCAACCGCTGTGCCTCACCCATCAGACGGGTACGCTCTTCCGGGTCGGTGGTCGCGTTCAATGTCTCCATTAGCGCCTGAAAATCGGTGCTGTCATACTGGAAGTAATAATCGGGCCGGGCGTAGATGCCGATGTCCATCGGCTCGGTGTGGCTGACGATGGTCAGGCCAAACTCCTTGCCTTTAAAGACAGATTCCAGCCATTGCGCCCATTCGACATTGATGATCTCGGCAGTGATGCCAACTTCGGCCAGCTGCGCCGCAATGATCTCGCCACCGCGTCGCGCGTAAGAAGGAGGTGGCAGATGCAACGTGGTTTCAAACCCGTTTTCGAACCCGGCTTCAGCCAGCAACGCCTTGGCCTTTTTGGGGTCATAGGCAGAATTGCCGGTCAGATCGACATAAGCAGGGTTATGCGGCGCAAAATGAGTGCCAATGGGTGTGCCATAACCGAACATGGCACCATCGATGATGGCCTGCCGGTCGATCGCATGGGCCAGAGCCTGCCGGACCAGGATATCATCGAAAGGCGCCTGCTTATTATTGGTGGACAGAATCGTTTCCCCTTCGGTCGAGCCAACAAGCACCTGAAAGCGCGGATCAGCCTCGAACTGTGGCAGGTTTTCCGGTGCCGGGAAGATGTCGAACACATCTACATCTTCGGCCATCATCGCGGCAAAGGCCGCCGTCGGATCTGAGATAAACTTGAACGTCGCAGTCTCTAACGCAGGCTGGTCACCCCAGTAGTCGGGATTGCGGTTCAGCGTGATGCTATCGCCCTGAACCCAATCGCCAAAGGTGAAGGCCCCGGTCCCAACCGGGTTTGTCTTGATATTGTCGATGCTCTCAGAGGCCACGATCACCGCGTCGCCCCAGGCAAGGTTGAACAGGAAATTGCCGTTGGGTTCGGACAAGGTAATCCTGACGGTCAGAGGATCGACCACCTCGACACTTTCGATCCCGGCAAACAGTGCCTTCTGAGCGTTGGCGCTGTCTTCGGCGCGGGCCCGGTCGAGGCTGAACTTGACGTCCTCTGCATCCATGGCGGTGCCATCATGGAAGGTCACCCCATCGCGCAACTTGAAGGTATAAACTGTACCGTCTTCGGAAATCTCCCAGCTTTCGGCCAGCCCGGGCACAACCGATCCGTCGCCCATAAAGCGGGTCAGTCCTTCGAAAATGTTGGTGTAGACAACCGAATCAATCGCCTGCGCGGCGGCGCTGGTCGGGTCCAGATGCGGCGGCTCCAGCTGCATTGCGATGGTGATATCCGATTTGGCCAGCGCCTGCGACGCCAGCAACGACGCACCCAGCGCAAGGGCCGAGGCCAAACTCCGAACCGATAGCATTGCCATGAAATTGTCTCCCTACTGTATACGGTTAGCCCGCTGGTTGCGGATCGTTCTACGCCCAATTTCCCTTTAAACCTTGGGTCAATCAAGGAAATGTTCGCGCAACCGGGGTTTTACGGCCTATGCTGCATCTGCTATGCCGCACTGCAACATGAACCCAGCGAGGAGCGAGCATGAGCGCCACCGCCCGCAAGACAGCCCCGAATGCCGAGGATATCCGCGCCCGGAAAGGTACTGATCCTCTGGTTTCGCTGACCGCCTATACGACACCGATGGCGCGTCTGATGGATGCCCATTGCGATTTTGTTCTGGTGGGCGACAGCGTCGGCATGGTGCTGCATGGGCTGACCTCGACCCTCGGTGTGACGATGGAGATGATGATCCTGCATGGCCAGGCTGTCGCGCGCGGGTTGGACAAGGCGATGATGGTTATCGACATGCCCTTTGCCAGCTACGAGCATGACCCGGCGCAAGCCTTCCGAAATGCAGCGCGGCTGATGTCGGAAACCGGCGCCGGGGCGGTCAAGCTGGAAGGTGGCGTTGAGATGGCCGAGACGATCCGCTTTCTGGTCAAACGTGGTATCCCGGTGATGGCGCATATCGGTCTGACACCGCAATCGATCAACACGTTGGGCGGATACAAGGTGCAGGGTCGCGACGAACAGGCCGAGGCGGTGCTGGCCGATGCCCGCGCCGTGGCCGAAGCTGGCGCGTTTTCCGTCGTGTTAGAGAAGGTACCGCAAGGTCTGGCGGACCGGATCACTCGCGAGGTTCCGATCCCGACCATCGGCATCGGCGCCTCGGCCGGATGCGACGGGCAAATTCTGGTGGTCGATGACATGCTTGGCTTTTTCACCGCGTTCAAACCGAAATTCGTCAAACGCTATGCCGATCTAGGGCCGCAAGCCGAAGCCGCCATCGCCGAATACGCGGCTGAGGTGCGCGCTCGCAGTTTCCCGGCGGATGAACACGTCTTTGCCGATAAGGCCCCGACCAAAGGCATCAAATCATGAGCGCGCCCATTCTGCGCAAACGCGCCGACCTGCGTGCGCTGACCACGGAATGGCAGCGCTCTGGCCAGACCATCGGTGTCGTACCAACCATGGGGGCGCTGCATCAGGGTCACCTGTCGTTGGCCGAGGCTGCAAAAGCGGGCACGGATCGGGTCATCGTGACGATCTTCGTGAACCCCAAACAGTTCAACAATCCGCAGGATCTGGCGAACTATCCGCGCACCGAACATGAAGACGCCAAGAAGCTGGCCCCGTTCCAGGTCGACGCGATCTATGTCCCCGATCCCGAGGAAATCTATCCGCAGGGCTTTGCCACCACCGTTTCGGTCGCGGGGCTGACCGATGTGATGGAAGGTGAATTCCGTCCCGGCCATTTCGATGGCGTGGCCACGGTGGTCGCCAAGCTGTTCCTGCAGACACAGGCAGATCGAGCCTATTTCGGCGAAAAAGACTTTCAACAACTGATGGTCGTGCGCCGCATGGCCCGCGATCTGGATATTCCGACCGAGGTGATCGGCTGCCCCACGGTCCGCGAAGCTTCGGGCCTTGCCATGTCGTCGCGCAATCAACTGCTCTCGGCAGAAGGGTTGCGGGTTGCGGCCGAAAAACACCGCATCATGCGGGCGCTGGCCGACGCTTTGGCCGACGGAGCAGCCTTCGATACGCTGGCCGCGCAGGCGCATACCGATCTGCTGGCCGCAGGCTTCACGGATGTGGAATATATCCAACTGCGCTGCGCCGACACGCTGGAGCCCCTGACCCATGCAAACCGCCCTGCCCGCCTGTTCGTGGCGGCATGGGCCGACGGGGTGCGGCTGATCGACAATCTGCCGGTCTGATAGCCGAAAATCGCCTCTGGCAGTTTCAGCAGTGTTTGCGCTAAAGTCCCGCAAAACCAAAGCGGGAGGGGCGCAGGCATGACCTATATTCTGGCAATCGATCAGGGCACGACGTCGTCACGCGCTATTCTGTTTGACGCGCAGATGCAGCGCGTCGGCACAGCCCAACAAGAGTTCCCGCAGTATTTTCCGCAGGAAGGCTGGGTAGAACATGACCCCGAGGAAATCTGGGAAAGTGTGGTCTATGTCTGCCGAGAGGTGATGCAGACGACCGGTATTCAGGCCGACCAGATCGCCGGGATCGGCATTACCAACCAGCGTGAAACCACCGTCATCTGGGACCGCTCATCCGGTAAGCCGATCCATAACGCTATCGTCTGGCAGGATCGCCGCACCGCCGAGATTTGCGCACGCTTCAAGCAGGCCGGGTGCGAGGATGACGTGACCGCCCAGACCGGTCTGCTGCTGGACCCCTATTTCTCGGGCACCAAGGTCAAATGGCTGCTGGATACGATCCCTGGCGCCCGCGACCGGGCCGAGGCCGGAGAGCTTTTGTTCGGCACCATCGACAGCTTCCTGATCTGGCGACTGACCGAGGGTCGCAGCCACGTCACCGACGCCACCAACGCCGCGCGCACGCTTCTGTTCGACATTCACAAGGGCGAATGGAGTACCGAGATTTGCGACTTGCTGGGCGTGCCGACAGATATGCTGCCGGAGGTGCAGGACTGTGCCTCCGATTTTGGAGAAACGACCCTATTCGGCGGAAATATCCCGATTCTGGGCGTCGCTGGCGACCAACAAGCCGCGACCATTGGTCAGGCCTGTTTTGAGCCGGGAATGATGAAGTCCACCTATGGCACAGGCTGTTTTGCGCTTCTGAACACCGGTACGCAGCCGGTGATGTCGAAGAACCGTCTGCTGACGACCATCGCCTATCAGTTGGATGGTCAGAAAACCTATGCGCTTGAGGGCTCGATCTTTATCGCGGGGGCCGCGGTACAGTGGTTGCGCGATGCATTGCAGATTATCGATGCGGCGCCGCAAAGCGGAGAGTTGGCGCAGCAGGCTGACCCGAACCAGCATGTGGTGCTGGTACCCGCCTTCACCGGGCTTGGCGCACCTTATTGGAAACCCGACTGCCGGGGCGCCATGTTCGGGCTGAGCCGCAACTCGGGCCGGGCAGAGTTCGCGCGCGCCACACTCGAAAGTATCGCCTTTCAGACCCGCGACCTGTGGCACGCCATGCAGGGCGACTGGGGCAGCGAAGCAGATGTCATCCTGCGTGTCGACGGCGGGATGAGCGCATCTGACTGGACCATGCAAGGCCTGTCAAACATCCTCGGCGCGCCGGTGGATCGTCCGGTGATGCAGGAAACCACGGCGCTGGGGGCCGCTTGGCTGGCGGGGATGAAAGCAGGTGTTTACCCGGATCAGGCCGGATTTGCCGCGACCTGGGATCTGGATCGCCGATTTGAACCGGAAATGGCCGAAACGGACCGCGATGCAGCCTATGCGCGATGGCAACGGGCGGTTCAGGCGACTATGGCGTTCTAGCTGTGGTCCTTCATCAGGCGTTGCTTCTGACGTGACCAATCGCGCTTGGCCTGCGTTTCGCGCTTGTCGTGCAGCTTCTTACCCTTGGCGATGCCAATCTTCAGCTTCGCCCGGCCTTTGTGGTTGAAATACAGAACCAGCGGCACCAGCGTCATGCCTTTGCGCTGGGTCGCGTTCCACAAATTCGCCAGCTCTTTGCGCGACACCAGCAGCTTGCGGCGGCGGCGTTCATCATGCTTGAAGACCTTCGCCTGCTCATAGGGGGCGATATAGCTGTTGATCAGCCACAGCTCTCCGTCATCGACCGAGGCATAGCTTTCGGCGATGTTCGACCCGCCCGCACGCAGGGATTTGACCTCGGACCCCTCCAGCACGATGCCGCACTCGATATCGTCCTCGATCGTATAATCGAAGCGCGCACGCCGGTTTTCGGCGATGACTTTGTAATTCGGGTCAGTCTTCTGCTTTTGCTTGGCCATGACGCGATGATCTATGCCGCTTGCGCGCGCCTTGCAAGGCAGGCTTAGGAATTGGCCGAGATTATCAGGTCCGGACCAAAGATCGTGTCTGCGTGGTTGTGCAGATAAATCTTAAGCCACGGTGTGAACCGCATCGGGTGACGTTTCACCTCGGCCAGCAGGTCGTGATAATCGATCCAGCGGATTTCCATGACTTCGTCCGGATCAGGTTCGATATTCAATGGCCCGCGCACATGGGCCAGGAACACATCGACAACTTCATTCTCGACCAACCCATTGCCGACATCCGCGTGATATTCCAGCCGGTGCCGGTATTCGGGATAAAGCCCGGTGATCCCCAGTTCTTCACGCAGACGGCGCACGGCACAGGTCGAAGCATTCTCGTTCCAGTCAGGATGGGTGCAGCAGGTATTCGCCCACAGGCCCGGCGTGTGGTATTTGCCCAGCGCCCGGCGTTGCAGCAGGATTTCGGTGCCGCGGACTACAAATACCGAGACCGCCTTGTGCTTGAGGCCCTTTTCATGCGCCTCCAGCTTGTCGACCGGGGTCAGCTTACCCTCGACCCAGGCTGGGATCATGATGCCCATCAGTCGTCTCCTGTTGTCAATCTACCGGTTTGGTTCGCGCTACCGGTTTTCTCCAACGTGGTACTGATCGGGCCTCTGATCAATCGCACGAAAGGCCGCAGGGGCTGCGGCCTTTCGTACTTTGTCCTGAATTGTGTCGGCTGAATTACTCGCCGGAAACGCTCACGATATAGGCATAGACGTCCTCGGCGCCCTTCTTCAGCTTGAAGGTCATTTTCGATTTGGCCGAGGTTTCGCCCAGATACTCCTTCAGGAACGCTTTGGGGTCTTGTGCGTAAGCAACAAAGGTCTCCTGATCCCAGACCAGCCCGTTTTCACCGGCGGCCACGATGCTGTCACCGTATTTGAACCCTTCGACGGTACCCGCCGTCCGGCCTGCGACACCATAGAGGTTCGGACCCGTTTTGCCGCCCTTCACGATCACTTCGCCTGCGGGATCTGCGATCTGGTGACAGGATTTGCATTTGTTGAAAGCTTTCTTACCTGCTTCTGCGTCACCTTCAGCATAGACAGGAAGGGCCAGCAGGCCGGCAATTGCGGTGGCAAGGATACGATTCATAGCTTTTGCTCCGATACGAATTGGCTGCACCGAATGGACCGCTGGCACAGCAGAGAGTCAACGCGCAGATTGCCGCGCGATGGCACAGTGTCACAGTCTTTTATAGGCCGTCCTTAACCGAAGTCATGTAACTGGGACCAGCACGGCAAAAGATCGCCGGGTTCAGGCGTGGCCAGATAGATCGCCCGCGCGATTGCCCGCGCAAGGCAGATCGACGCCGCGTGGCCAATCATGGCCATGGCCGTCGCCTCAACAGCACGCGCACCGGAGCTGAGGCCAAACACCAGATCGCCGTCACCCGGTGTATGGGCAGGAACAATGGCACGTGAGATGCCATCATGGGCCGCCACGGCCAGCCGCTGGCATTGTGGCTTGGTCAGCGCTGCGTCGGTTGCGACAATGGCAATCGTGGTATTTGCGTCATCCTGCGACGCCGGACGCATCGCTTGCGCTTTGCGGCTGACATGGGTGCGGCCAAGGCCCGAGGCGGGATCCGGCCCAAGACCACCGAATTCGGCACCGATCTCAAACGGAGCGGCCCAGAAATGGCGGTCGCCCGGTGTCGTCACACTGCCCAGCGGATTGGCTGCAACCAGGGCGCCGACGGTTGTTCCATCCTCAAGCACCAGCGAGGCCGAACCCAGCCCACCCTTATGCATTGCCGACAACGCCCCCGTCCCGGCCCCTGCCGTGCCCAGTTCAAATTGCGATGAAGCGTCCAGAAATGCGGCCTTTCCCAAAGCCCGATAGGGGTTTTCGGTCCAGTCCTTGTTTCCGCCATTGAGCAGGTCGAACAAAATCGCCCCCGGCACGATCGGAACAATGGCAGCGCCTGCTCGGTATCCTCGTCCCGCCGCACGCAACGCGTCTGATACGCCCGAACAGGCATCCAGCCCAAAGGCCGAACCTCCGGACAGGGTGATCGCATCCACCCGATCGACTGTCTTGTCGGGGGCCAGCAGATCAGTTTCGCGCGTACCCGGCGCACCGCCCATGACATGCACTGAAGCGGTAAAGGGCTGGTCGGCGGTCAGGACCGTCGTGCCCGATTTCAGCGCCGCATCCTGCGCGTTGCCGACCTTCAGGCCGGGGACATCGGTGATCAGGTTTCTGGGTCCGGGGGTCATCTTGAATCTCGGATGCCAAGGCGGGAAAAGCGCGCTGGTGCGCGCTGCCTCCGGCGGGGATATTTATAGCCAGATGAAGTGCGGATCAGATACATCGGCCACCGTCCACTTCCAGGGCAGTCCCAGTGATCATGCTGGCCTCATCCGAGCACAGGAAGAGGGCCGCGTTAGCCATGTCTTCGGGGGTTGAAAAGCGGCCCAGCGGGATGGTTGACAGGAACTTGGCGCGAATTTCGGGTGTGTCTTCGCCCATGAAGGACTTCAGCAGCGGGGTTTCTCCGGCAACCGGGCAGATAGCGTTGACGCGGACGCCAGAGGGGGCGAGCTCCACCGCCATGGTTTTGGTTGCCGTGATCATCCAGCCTTTCGAGGCGTTGTACCAGTTCAGGTTTGGGCGCGGCGACAGACCTGCGGTTGACGCTACGTTCAGGATGGCCCCCGCCCCGCGCGCCTTCATGGCTGGAACAAAAGCGCGAGCCGTCAGGTAGACGGATTTCATGTTCACGTTGAAGACGCGGTCGAATTCGTCATCCGGGACATCTTCGAGCGGCGTTGGCAGATGGGTGACGCCCGCGTTGTTGACCAATATGTCAAGGGCGCCAAACTGGCTTTGAACAGCGTCTGCCATGGCCTGAACCGAAGTGCGATCCGAGACATCGACCTGATGCGCGACAGCTTGCCCGCCGAGCATCTCCGCCAATCCTCGCGCCGCTTCACCGTTGATATCCGCGATCATCACACGCGCACCTTCGGCCAGGAATTTCTCGACGATACCAGCCCCGAACCCGGACGCACCGCCGGTTATAATCGTGGTTTTTCCTTCCAGCCTCATGGTGTTACACCCTCGCCTATCCTGCAGGGCAGACTACCAAGACCCGTACAATATGCCAGATCATTCTTCCGAGACCTTGCCGCGCAGCGCCTTCACGTCGCCCCGCGCCTTTTTCGCCGCCAGCCGTCGTTTGACCGAGCCATAGGTGGGCTTCGTCGCGATCCGACGCTTGGGTTTGATCAGAGCGCGGGCGATCAATTCAGCCAGCCGGGCACGGGCGATTTCGCGATTGCGGGCCTGACTTCGTGTCTCTTCGCATTGAATGATAATCGCGCCATCTTTGGTCCAGCGCCGTCCGGCCAGCCGTTTCAACCGGTTCTTCACCGGATCGGGCAGAGACGGCGAGCGCGCGGCTTCGAACCGCAACTCAACAGCGGTTGAGACCTTGTTGACGTTCTGCCCGCCGGGACCGGACGAGCGCACAAAGCTCTCGGTCATTTCCCAGTCTTGCAGGGTGATATCGTCATTGATGCGCAACATGGGGCGGACCTTACTCGCCAGAGCCGCAAACAAAAAGGGCCGCCCCGGCGGGACGGCCCTTCGAAAGTTCAGGAGGTCGGGTCGGTTAGATCAATCGACCAGCCGGAGCGAACGCTCCGCCAAGGGCTGCCCTAACGGGCGTTCCCCCCGGTTGTTCCGACACCTCTCTCCAATCTCTTTCTCGACACTGGATCACCTCCTTTTCTATCTGTTGCGGTTAACTTTGAGCCTGACACAAGATGCGCCATTCTCAAAGCACTTTTTTACGCCGGCTGCGCAGTCAGCCGCGCAACGATCAGTTTGAACGGGATCAGCGCGATCAGCGCCAACGACAGTTTCACCAGCCAATCGGCGAAGGCCAGCGTCACCCACAGCGGTGCCATCGGACCGGACAGCATGAAGGGCACAGGCTCCCACGCCCAGCTGATCGCGGCGTCAGCGTCTGCGCCGAAGAAGGTGACCGAGGCCGAAAAGGCGATGGTGAAGAAAATCGCGGTGTCCAGCGCCGAGCCGATCAGTGTCGACACCAGCGGCGCGCGCCACCAGCGACCGCCGCGCATCGCATTGAACACGGTGACGTCGGTTAGCTGCGCGATCAGAAATGCTGTTCCAGAGGCGACGGCGATCCGCAGCGGCACGGCGGTATAGGTGAAACCATCGCCCTGCAGCATGATCTGACTGCCGATCAGCGAACAGATGATACCGGTGATGAACCCGGCGAACACGACCTTGCGCGCCGGACCCACGCCATAGACGCGGTTCATGATGTCAGTGACCAGAAAGGCCAGCGGATAGGTGAAAGCACCCCAGGTCAACAGTCCGTCAAGGATCAGGAACTGGACCAGGATGTTCGAGGCCACGACGATGGTGGCCATGGCAATAATGCCGGGAATAAAGCTGCGTTGCATGTACAGATGCCCGTTTTGACAAGGTAGCGGCGACTTGGCCAAGGGACCATCCCGAGGCAAGCCGTGCGTCTAGACCTTTGAAAGGCTCGAGTCAATCGGGCAGCAGGTATTCAACCAGTTCGGTGCGCTGCAACGCCAGAAAGTTGTCATCCGAGATCATGGTGGCGCGTAATCGGCCCTGCAGGTCGCGCCATACCGATAGACCCTCGAGATTGTCATGAGTGCCGGTGATGGTTTCGAACAGGACCTCTTCGGCGCGCGGCGTGTCATCCGCGATCTGCCACCGGCGCAGGCGCGTGCGAAAGCCGGTCAGGGACACGGCGCGTTCAAGCACATAGAGCCGCCCATCCGGCCCGAAATCGGCGGCGACAGGCATGAACCGGCCCCGCGCCGTCATAACAAAGGGGGTCGACCAGTTGCGACCGTCCCACCGATAGACCGGGATGTCCCCCTGCGCGGTCCGGTTCTTCTCGGTCAGGGTATAGAGCCTGCCTTGACCGTCAATGGCCAGCGCCTCGAATGAGCCGTTGGATGCCAGTTTCCGAAACGCGCGCGGCCTTGGCAGCACCTGTGCGCGGCCCCCGGGGGATGCGTATCGGGCAACCCTGTGTACGCCTTCGAACGAGATATACAGGCTGCCATCAGGGGCCACAGCAATGCCTTCGGAATCGCCCACATATCCCGGCAAGGACCGCCCGGTGCTGGACAGGACCGGCCACGCACTGACGATCTGGATATCGACTGCCTTGTCCCCGTTGCGCGTGATCCGGGCCTCAATCAGCTTGGCCCGGTCGCTCAGCGCGTACATGCGCGTGCCGCCCTCAAAGATATGGACAGCAGAATACCCGCCGAACCCGTCCACCTCCGAACGCCACGTGAAACTGCCCAGATGCGTCGCGGCTTTGACCTCCATCGCCGACACCGGCCCGGCCAGCAGGGACGCAGCGATCAGTTGGATTGCAAAACGGCGGAGCATTGCTGGGGCAGATCGGCCAAACGGTATTCGCGACGTTTCTTTGGCGGCGGAGCATTCGGGTTCGGTGGCGGCGGATTGAGGATGTTCTGCACCCATTGCTGCGCCTCGGCACAGCCATCGCCCCTTGGTGGCGGATCCTGATCGACGCAACCGTTTGAGCCTCGGGGGCAATTCAGGCGCACATGGAAATGATAGTGATGCCCCCACCAGGGCCTGATCTTGCGCAGATAGGCGCGGTTGCCTTTCTCGTCGTTGCACATTTGCACCTTGGCGCCCGGGAACACGAAGATACGCGCGACACGCTTATCTTTGGCGGCCTCACGCAACACGGCGTGGTGTTGTTTTGTCCAGTTGCCGTTCACATAGGCCCCGTTGGCACGGCGCAGCGAAATGGACGAGATATTCTCGCGCGCTTTTCGGCTGAGGCGCATGTTATCGCCCGGCAGCATCCAGACATCGATATCCAGTCCCAGCTGATGAGAGCGATGGCCAGAAGTCATCGGCCCACCCCGCGGCTGACTGATATCCCCGATATAGAGACCGTTCCACCCCGGCTGTTTCGCGGCAAAGCGGCTGAGGTCCTGCACATAGTCGATGGCTTCGGGGTGCCCCCAGTTGCGATTACGCGACAGGCGCATGGCCTGCCATGTCGGGCCTGTTTCGGGCAATTGCACCGACCCTGCGGCGCATCCACGCGAATAACTGCCGAAAGCGGCGGATTTCTGTTGTGATCCCACCTTCTGGGAGCCGAACAGCTGCTTCGCCAGGGGCTGTGCTCCTGCGGTGCCTGCCAATGTCAAAGCGGCCAGCATGGCCAGAAAACGTAATAAAATCATCTGCTCTGATCCCCTTCCGGTTTCACCCAGCGCATCAGGACTAGGCCCAGAATAAACAACAGAATGATCGGTGACACCCCCAGTCGTGCGCTGCCGGTCACGGCTGTGGCAATTCCGATCAGAAGGGGTGCCGCAAAAGCGGTGGCGCGGCCTGACAATCCGTACAGGCCAAAGCTCTCGACCGGTGTGGCCGGATCGGTATGGCGCACCATCATCGAGCGGCTGGCGGATTGCAAAACTCCGCCCATCCCACCAATCAGCACGCCACAGCCAAAGAACACCAGATCCGGCAGGCCCGAGCCTTCTGGCAGGGCAATGCCATAGACTTGTGTCCGATCCATCGAAACCACGGTCAGGCAGACAAAGATCAGAACCCAGATGGCGACCAAAATCACCGGTTTAGGGCCGTATTTGCGGTCCATCTTGCCTCCGATCCACGCAAAGATGGCCGAGGCCAGAACACTGACGATCCCGAATACTCCGATCTTGACCAGATTCCATTCCAGCACCAGTGCAGCGTAAGTGCCACCAAATGTGTAAAGCCCGTTCAGCGCGTCCCGGTAGAACATCGAAGATCCCAGATAGGTCGCCAAACTGACCCGATGACGCAGCGCCGCCACGGACTTCCCCAGCAGCCGCAGCGCTTCACCGACGCTGCCTTGTTTCTCGGTCGTTGGATCATCCCGAACCCACAGGAAATACGGCACCATGAACAACACAAACCACCCGGCGGTGAACGGGCCGACAAACCGCGTGCCTTCCCGTGCCGTTGCATCCAGCCCGAACATTGGGTCCATCCCGATCAGGGTCTTGCCGTTGGGCTGCTCAACGAACAACGCAAGCATGATGGCCAGCGACAGCAGACCACCGAAATAGCCGAAGGCAAAGCCCGAGCCCGAGATCTCGCCCACCTCGTTGTCATCTCCCAGTTCGGGCAACTGAGAATTGATGAAGATCAGCGCATATTCCGCACCCACAAAGCCCAGGCCAAAGGCCGACAGCATCAACCACATATTCGAGCCATCGGGCATCGTATACCACAGCGCGGCGGAGCCAACCGCATACATCACCGAAAACCCGAAGATCCAGGGGATGCGCCGCCCCGAGACATCCGCCATCGCACCCAGCAATGGGGCACCAAAGGCGATGATCAGCCCAATGATGGTCATGCAGTTCGCCCAGACGACCTGTGCTTGCGCCTTGGCGGCTTCCTCTGCCAGACCAGAAGTCAGGTAATATTGCGCTGCAACACTTGCAAAATAGGGGCCAAAGACAAAGGTCACCAGCAAGGTATGATAAGGTTGGCTGGCCCAATCGAAAAACCACCAGCCCCAGATACGCTTGCGCTTGGAAATCTCAGCCATCACTGCCCCATATTATTGTTGCAATCATAAGACGAGGCTTTGGGCCAATTCGCAAGCGTTCTGTTGGGGCGCACTTGCTCTTTGCGGCTGTGACGCTTAGGTCTCAGGGCAATTGACGAACGGAGTGCCCATGCTGTCGCTGATCCAAATCCTTTTGCTGATCCTGGACATTGTCTGGTTCATCATCCTTGCCCACGTGATCATGAGCTGGCTGATCAATTTCCAGGTGCTGAACCTGCATCAGCAACTGGTGGCGCAGATCTGGTACGGGCTGAACCGCATATTAGAGCCGATCTACGGCCCGATCCGTCGCTTTCTGCCCAATATGGGTGGCCTGGACCTGACACCGCTGGTGGTGCTGATTGCGGTCTATGCGCTGCGGATCATCCTGATCAACAATGCGGTCTATTTCTACTGACCACTTGTTCACCGAATCTTAGTATGTGATGGTCCTGTCTTAAGAGCAGATAAACCATAAGACAGGGCCTTCCGACGCATGTTCGACTCCGCACCCTTGTTGCGAGACGTCTTTGGATTCGGCGCCTTCCGCCCCGGTCAGGAAGAGATCGTCGATGCCGTCACGCTGGGCGAAAACGTGCTGGCCATCATGCCGACAGGTGGCGGTAAATCCCTGTGTTTCCAACTGCCTGCGCTATTGCGCGACGGGGTTACGGTGGTGATCTCTCCGCTGATCGCGCTGATGAGGGATCAGGTCCGTTGGCTGCAGGAGGCCGGGGTCGAAGCTGGGGCGCTGACGTCCGGGAATACGCCAGAAGAGACCGAAGCAGTTTGGGAGGCGTTGGAGGCCGGGCGGCTCAAGTTGCTCTATATGGCGCCCGAACGTCTGGCCGCCGGGTCGGCGCTGGGGATGCTGCGCCAGATCAATGTCAGCCTGATCGCTGTGGACGAGGCACATTGTGTCAGCCAATGGGGCCATGATTTCCGCCCTGATTATCTGCGGATCGGAGAATTGCGGCGCGCCCTGAACGTGCCTCTGGCCGCGTTCACCGCCACGGCGGACGCAGAAACGCAGGACGAGATTGTCGAGAAACTGTTCGACGGCACCGCCCCGCGCAAGTTCCTGCGCGGGTTCGACCGGCCCAATATCCATCTGGCCTTTGCCGCCAAGGACGGGCCGCGCAAGCAGATCCTCGATTTCGCCGGTGCGCGAAAAGGCCAGTCCGGCATCGTCTATTGCGGCACCCGCAACAAGACCGAAGTGCTGGCACAGGCCTTGCGCACCGAAGGACACACCGCTTGCCACTATCACGGCGGGATGGAGGCTGAGGACCGCCGCATCGTCGAAACCCGTTTTGCCCGCGAGGACGGACTGATCGTGGTCGCCACGGTGGCTTTTGGCATGGGTATCGACAAACCGGATATCCGCTGGGTCGCCCATGCCGACCTGCCGAAATCCATCGAGGCCTACTATCAGGAAATCGGCCGCGCCGGCCGTGACGGTGGGCCTGCCGAGACCCTGACCCTGTTCGGCCCCGACGACATCCGCCTGCGCCGGTCACAGATCGACGAAGGGCTGGCCCCGCCCGAACGCCGCATGGCCGATCACGCGCGGTTGAACGCTCTGCTCGGACTGGCCGAGGCGCTGGTGTGCCGTCGCCAGACCCTGCTGGGCTATTTCGGTGAACAGGCGGAACCCTGCGGCAAATGCGATCTGTGTGACACACCGCCCGAAGTGTTCGACGGCACCACCCCGGTTCGCATGGCGCTGTCGGCGATCCTGCGCACCGAGGAATGGTTCGGTTCAGGCCATCTGATCGACATCCTGCTGGGCAACGAGACGGACAAGACCCGCGCCCGCCGCCATGACGCTTTGTCTACCTGGGGCATCGGCAAGGACTGGTCGCGCCCGCAATGGCAGGCCATCTTCCGCCAGATGATGGGCCATGATCTGGTGCGCCCCGACCCGGAACGCCATGGCGCATTGCGTATGACGGAAGCCGCCAGACCGATCCTGAAGGGCGAGGCGCAGATCGACCTGCGCAAGGACACGATCCGCAAGGCCACGCGTCGCCCCACCGTCAAGGCCATGGTCGCCGAAGAAGACGCGCCGCTGCTGTCCGCGCTCAAGGCCAAACGCCGGGCGCTGGCGGAATCCGCGCGGGTTCCGGCCTATGTCATCTTCCCAGACCGTACTCTGATCGAGATGGCCGAGAAACGGCCCATGACATTGGATGACATGGCCCGGATCGGCGGCGTGGGCGCGAAGAAGCTGGAGCGCTATGGCGATACCTTCTTTGAGGTGATTGCCGGAGAGGCCGAAGCGCTGCACCCGGCGCGCCGCAAGCTGGCGGGCCGGGATCAGGGTGAGATTTATGACCAGCTTCTGGCCGTGCAGAACGATCTGTCGCGCGGACCGGACGGCATCGACAAACCCCTGACCTGCTCGGCCTCGCAACTGGCCAAGGTGGCGCAGCTGCGCCCGGACGATGCGCGCGGCGTCGAACAGGTGCTGGGCGACCGCCGTCACGAAAGGTTTGGGGCTGCGTTTCTGGACGTGCTGCGTCAGGCGGGCTAGATACCGCAGAACAGGCAAGGAAAGAGGGCGGATATGCTGGTAGTGATTTCCCCGGCCAAGCGGCTGGATTGGGCAGAGCACGATGTCGAGGTCACTCAACCGGATTTTCAGGACGATGCGATCCGGTTGTCAAAAACCGCGCGCAACCTGACGCTCGGCGATCTGAAAAAGCTGATGGATCTGAGCGATGATCTGGCACGGCTGAACCGTGACCGCTATCGGGCCTTCTCGGATGCGCCCGTGGCTGATTTGACCCGCCCTGCGGCGCTGGCCTTTGCGGGCGATACCTATCAGGGCCTTGAGGCCGCATCGCTTGATGCAGATGAATTGGCGTGGGCGCAGGATCACCTGCGTATCCTGTCCGGCCTTTACGGCGTACTGCGCCCGCTGGATGCGATACAACCCTATCGGCTTGAGATGGGCAGCAAACTGAAAACGCGCCGCGGCAAGAACCTCTATGAATATTGGCGCGATCAGTTGAGCAAAGCCTTGAATGCACAAAGCGAACAGATCGGGTCAGACATTCTGATAAACTGTGCCAGTCAGGAGTATTTTGGCGCGGTGGACCTCAAGGCGCTGAAATTGCGGGTGATTACACCTGTGTTCATGGAAGACAAAGGCGGCACGCCGAAAATCGTTAGCTTCTTTGCCAAGAAAGCGCGCGGCGCCATGGCGCGTTATGTGATCCAGCATCGGCTGCGCGATCCGGCTGGATTGCTCGAATTTGATGCGGGGGGATATGGGTATCGCCCTGAACTGTCAGAAGCAGACAAACCGGTCTTTGTGCGCCCTTATCAGGCCTGATATTTTGCCGGTTTCGAGGGCGGAGCGATGGGCCAGCCCCTCGCGCTCCCCGGGATATTTTTAGCCAGATGAAGAATGGATCGATGTATATCGGCCGGTCTGAATTCGAGCCTATAGCGTTTCAGGCTCGGCGTCCTTGCTGACTGGATGAGCACCGTCGGGGCAATACTTTACGATCATCTGGTGGATCAGGTTTTTGTGCAGCGGTTTGGTCAGATAGTGATCCAACCCTGCGGCCAAAATGCTCTGATCGTCCCCGGCCATGGCATGTGCAGTCAACGCCACGATGGGAACGTGCCGGTCGGTTCCGATTTCGCGACGGCGGATCTCGGTGGTTGCTTCTTTGCCATCCATCCCGGGCATCGAGATATCCATGAAGATCAGATCCGGGGTGAATTCATCGTTGACCTCTACGGCCTCAAGCCCGTTTGAGACAAATCTCAGGTCGATTTTCAGGTCTTTCATCATCTTCTTCAGGATCAATTGATTGGTGCGGTTGTCCTCGGCCGCCAGAACTCGCATGCGCCTTGCATCCTGAGGACTGTGGGGCGGTACATGTGTGCTAACGCTAGCGGGTTCCTGCTGATCGGGTTTGAATCCGGGCGCGCCAAGCGCAAGCAGGCGGGAATAAAGCTCAGCCCGCGGAATGGGTTTTTGCAACACGCCTTCGATCAATTGCTGGGCGGGGTCGGCGTCAATCACACCGGGATTGGCCGACATCACCACGATCGGTAGCTCGGCCCACCCTTTGTCGCGCAGGGTCGTGGCAAGTTCCAACCCGTCCATATCCGGCAGATCATGGTCGCAAAGGACAAAATCCATATTCGCGTCCACCAGAGAAAGTGCCTCGGCCCCCGTCGAACATACCGTTACGCACGCGCCGAGCCGTCCCAACTGCTTGGTCAAGATGGCGCGATTCACAGCCAGGTCTTCGACCACCAAAACATGCCGCAGGCGGCCATCCAGATCGGGTGGAGCGGGTTGCGGGCCCTCTGCGGTGGGCAGAGAAATGCGGAACCCGAAACACGAGCCCATGCCGACCTCGCTTTCGACCCAGACGCTGCCACCCATGATCGAGATCAGGCGCTTGGTGATGGCGAGACCCAGACCGGTGCCTTCGAACTGACGGTTCTGAGCATCCTCGACCTGATTGAACTCACCAAAGATATGAGGAATCTTATCTTCTTCGATCCCGATGCCGGTATCTTCGATGGCCACATGAATATCACAGCTTTCCGCGCTGGCATCCGGCACACCGGTCACACGGATCAGCACATGGCCCTGTGCGGTGAACTTGACCGCATTGCCTACCAGATTGGTCATGATCTGCCGCATCCGGCCCGGATCACCGACAAAAAGCGTGGGAAGGAACAGGTCATAGTCGACCAGCAACGTCAGGCCCTTGTCGCGAACGCTGGGCTGCAACAGCATCGCAACTTCAAGAATGCAGCGTTCCAAATCAAACTGTTCCGGGTGCAGGGTCAGCTTGTCGGCCTCGATCTTGGAATAATCCAGGACGTCGTTGATGATGACCAGCAATGCCTCGCCCGAGTTGCGGATCGTGCTGACATAGAGTAGCTGCTCTTCGCTGAGCGGGGTTTCGGTCAGCAATTCGGTCATTCCGACGATACCGTTCATCGGCGTGCGAATCTCGTGGCTCATATTGGCAAGAAAAGCGGATTTGGCACGGTTTGCGGCCTCGGCGCGCTCGCGGGCGGCGTTCAACTCGGCCTCGTGCCGGACCGAGGCGGTGATGTTCAGCGCCAGGCTCAGAACATCGCCACCGTGCCCGCGCTGGTCGATCAGACGGATGTACTGCCCGTTCCATAGCTGGATGACCTCAGGCTCCGGGTGCGCCTGCTTCCAGCGCGCAAGCATGCGGGTCTGCCAATCGGCGATCGACTCTGCCCCGATATCGACAATCCCCTCATGGGTTAGAATTTCGAGGATGCGAGTATAGGTAACGCCCGGCGCCACCTCTTCCAGACCGTCAAATACGCTCAGATAAGCAGCATTGGCTCCGATCAGTGTGTTACTGCCGTCGAAAAAGGCAAACCCGTCCGGGATTGTCTGAACCGAATGCCAGAGGCGGCGTTCAGCAACCTCGACCTTGGCGTTGGCTTCGGTCAGGTCGGATTTGACCCTTTCGTTTTCATCCCGAACGGTCGCCACCTCGGCCTGGGTTTCATCGATCTGCCGGGTCAGGGCAATTGCATGACGGCCCAGTTTGCGATTGGCGGCGGACAGCGCCGCCTGCTTCTGCTGCAACAACCGTTCGGCGGCCAGGCGCGCGCGTCGTTCCTGCGCCAGTTTTTCTGCAAGGCTCATAGCTGGATTCCCGCAATGCTTTGCGTCCAGCATCGCGGCAGAGCATGAAAAAGTGCTTAAACGCCGTCAGCGCCGCCCTTCCCGCAGCCACCCGCCCAGCAGGAAACCACCCGCCAGCAACAACACGAGCCAGGGCGGCAGCAGACCGGCCTGCGTGACATCGCGTGTCTCATACGCGTTGCGCGGGGTCAGCCCGATCCAGCCACGCCCTGCCGCAGGTCGACCGGCGCGGACATTGCGGATCGCGGGCAATCCGTCTTCGACGCGGACCGCACCGCCACGCAAAACGGCCAGCGTCGGGCTGAGGATTTCATCGGTGGCAATCGTGCGCTCGAATTCTTTGGGGGCGGCGGGACCAAGGCCGATCACCGCGGAGTGTTCACCTTCCAGCAAACGGTATAGACCGATTTTGGGCCCAAAATACTGCGCCTCGAACCGACCGGGCGAGACTTCGTTCAGCGTGACCTCAAACTGGTCGCCATTGGGGCGGGTCACGGTGACCGGCCCGACCTCATCCGAAAGGGTCTGGCGTATGATCCGCATCGACTGGCCGGTGGCCTCGGCCCACAGCGCTTCTTCCTCAAGCTCGGGTTCTTTCATCATCCAATGGGCCAGCCTGCGCAGCAGCTCCAGCTGCGGGCCACCGCCTTCGAAACCCCGACTCCAGAGCCAGGCGTGATCCGAAGCCAGCAGCGCCACCCGGCCTTCGCCGACACGATCCAGAACCAGCAGCGGACGGTCCTCGACGCCGGTCATCAACAGGTCGCCCGAGTTTTGCCTGACGTCGATCTGGCGCAACCACGCGCCCCAGGTTTCGGCATCTCCGAGATCGGTGGTCACAGGGTGGCGCTGGCCCAGGTCTGTCACCATCGGCACATAGCGTTCTTCATAGACCCGGGCGCTGGGTTTTGCCGGCAGCACCGGCCCAAGCGGGGATCGGAACAGGCTGTCAGCGGTGGCAAAATCGGGGCCAGCAGCGACCAGCACGGCACCGCCGTTGACGATATAGTCGCCAACATTGTCCAGATAAATCGCAGGCAGAATGCCGCGTCGCTTGTAGCGGTCGAAGATGATCAGGTCGAAATCGTTGATCTTTTCCAGAAACAGCTCGCGCGTCGGGAAGGCAATCAGCGAGAGTTCGTCGACCGGCACACCGTCCTGCTTTTCCGGCGGACGCAGAATGGTGAAATGGACCAGATCAACCGAGCTGTCGGATTTCAGCAGATTGCGCCATGTGCGCCCGCCCGGATGCGGTTCGCCCGAAACCAGCAGAACACGCAGGCGATCGCGGACACCGTTCATCTGGATCAAGGCAGTGTTGTTGCGATCGGTCAGCTCTCCCACAGCCTCTGGTACGGTGAACTGGATGACGTTTCGCCCACCATGCGGCAGCGTGATCGGCAATTCGACGTCCAGTCCAATAGGAATGGTAAACTGCTCGGGCTCGGCTCCGTCGACCGAAATCTCAAGCGGCGCGGTGGCGACACCGGCGGGCGCGGCGCCGGTATCCTCGACGCGCAGCGTCAGGGTCACGGGCTCTCCGATAATGGCGAAGGCGGGGGCGTTGCGCACAACCAGTCGTCGATCCCAGTCCGTGGCGCGCCCGGTTTGCAACAGATGCATCGGCGCAGGCAGGTCCGGGGCCTGATCCGCGTCATGAACGATACCATCCGAGACGACAAGAACGCCTGCAATCCGCGCGCGGGGTTCTTCGGCGAGAGCAGCGTTCAGGGCAGCCATAACCTGCGTGCCCTCGTCTCCCTCCCCATCACCGATCTTGATCCGGCGCAGCTCGGTGTAGTCGCGGGACTCGATTTCGGCTGCGAGCGTGTCTGCCGCCTGCATGGTTTGTTCGGCGCGGTCAGACAGTTTCTGACTGGCGCTTTCATCCTCGATCATCAGAACGATATCGGTCAGCGGCGCGCGATCCTCGACCTGATACACAGGACCGCTGAGCGCCGCCAGAACAACCAGGGCGGCCAACCCGCGCAGAGCCCAGCCCGACAGACCACGCCAAAGCGCCAGCACAATACCGCCAAGCGCCACGACGGCGACGGCGGCCAGTATTGGCCACGGGATCAGTGGATCGAATATGACGGTTCCGGTCATTGTCCCAACCTGTCCAGTAGGGCGGGCACGTGGACCTGGTCGGATTTGTAATTCCCGGTCAGCACGTGCATCACCAGATTGACGCCAAAGCGATGGGCCAGTTCGCGCTGCCGTTCACCGGCATAGCCCCGGCCCACGGGCAGCAAGGACTGACCGTTGCGATCGACCGCCCAGGCTCCGGCCCAGTCATTGCCGCCGATCACCACTGGCGTCACGTTGTCGTTGAGATTGCGGAACGGCATCCCCTCAATCTGCTCGGCATCAGGCGGCGCGGCCTCGACCCAGACCTCGGTGCCGGAATAGCGACCGGGGAAATCCTGAAGCAGATAGAAGGCGCGGGTCAGCACGTGATCGCGCGGAACAGGCTCTAACGAAGGGATATTCAATGGCGCTGCCAATTGCTGCAGTTTGCGGCCATTGGGGCTGGATGCCCCGAAACCGGCGATATCGGCGTCACGCGTGTCGAACAGGATCATCCCTCCGGATCGCAGATAAGCGTTGAGTTTGGCATAAGCCTCGACCGAGGGCTGCGGCTGATCGGGCGTGATCGGCCAATAGAGCAGCGGGAAAAACGCAAGCTCATCCCGTTCCAGATCAACACCTATCGGATCGGCAGGTTCGACCGAGGTGCGATAATGCAGTGTCTGCACAAGCCCGCGCAGCCCGGCCAAGGCGATATCGTCTGCCTCGGCGTCCCCGGTTAGCACATGGGCCAGCACCAGCTCCTGCGTCGCATCCAGCGCGAAATCGGTATCGTCAGGTGTCTGCGCCCGCACGTCAGGGGCAACGAAAAGAGCAGCCAGAGCAAAGGCGACAGGGGTTGCCTTGGCCAAACGCCCCGACAGCGCCAAAGACGCAATCACATCCACCGTCAGCAACAGCAATGCGAGGCTGAGCAACAGACCATCAAGCAGCGTCTCGGTGCTGACCTCCTGACCTCGAATCGGGACATCGGCGGGCCAGACTACTGGCGACAACACGGCATCCTCGGCCAGCACATTCCGCGCCAGTTTCTGCTTGCCGCTTTCGTAAAGTCCCGGGCGCAGGTCAGGCCCAATCTGCCCCGAGACCAGTGCGACCCCATCCACCCCGGGCAGTGTTCCCGCGTCGGTCAACGTGCCAAAACCATCCAGTATCTGAACCGGCTCCCAAACAGTGCCCTGCATTTGCGCCTCTTGCCGCGATTTCGCAGCCGAGGCGACCGCAAGGCGGTCGAGCATCTCAACGAACAGCCCCGACAGCGGCAGGCTTGACCATTCGGCATCCGCCGTGACATGGAACAGCACCACCTGCCCCAGCCCCAGAGGTTTGCGCGTTACCAAAGGCGTTCCATCTGACAGCGAGGCAATCACCCGATCCGCCAGGTTAGGGTCTGGTTGTGCCATGACCTGCGTGGTCACCGATACATCCTCGGGGATTTCCAACCCATAAAACGGCGAGGTCTCGGGGAACGGCGCAAGCCCTTTTGCCTCACCCCAGCTCATGGCACCGCCGACCGAGCGGCCACCGCTGCGCAGGCGCACCGGCAGCAACGTGTCCTCGGTATCGCGCCCCAGATCGCTGGCCGCCATGCGCGGGCCCGCGAAGCGCAGCAACAAACCGCCCTGTTCGACCCATTCGGCCACACCGGCCTGCTCGGACTCAGACAGCTTGGCGACATCCGCCAGCACGATCACATCCGGGTTGGCAGGCAAGACCTCGGCCAGGCCGCCTTCGACAAAATCAGCCGTCGGGATCAGCACCTGTGTCAGGTAATGCAACGGTGAAAGCAGCTCCAATCCTTCACGATTCAGCGTTCCCGCGATCAACGCCACCTCGCGCCGGCGCAGGCTGTCATCCGTCAATGTTACCGCACCGGCAGAGCGTTGGCCCTGCAGCTCGAACCGGGTAATCCGGGCGCGCAGTTCCGAAGGCAGTGATAGATCGATTTGCGCCTTGTTAGAGCCGTTTTCGAATGCCAGCGGCGTGGATTGCAAAACGCGCATAGCACCAGCCGGATCACGCCCTTGCGCCAGAACAGTGACGCTGTCTGCCGGACCCGGGTTGGCGCGCAGCACGCTGAGTTGGATCGCTCCATCCTGATAAGTGGCAGGCAAGATCGCAGTTACAGGTGCCGCGGATTGGTACACCGTCACGTCCCCGCGCCCTTGCAGGGCCGAGATCAGGCGGTCTTGCCCTTCATAGGACAGCTGGTCGCTGAACCAATGAGTATCAAATCCGCCGTCTGCCTGCGCCAGCGCAGCCAGTGTTTGGTCGATCTGCGCCTCGGTCGGTTGCCACGGCATCGGTGTCAAACCCGGCAGTCGCCCACGCCACGTCTCGGCGGCCTGAAACACAGGGGCCTCGGGCTCGGTCAAGCGCAGGATCGAGACGGGACGGCCCGCACGTCCGGCCTCGGTCAGTTGCACGTCGATCTGATCCAGCGTCGATGACCAGCGAGTCGCGCCTGCCCAGCTGGCATCCAGAACCAGCAGCAACGGACCCGATCCGGTTTCATCACGCGAGGGGTTCAGCACCGGCCCCGCCAGCCCAATAATGATCGCCGCCGCCGCCAGCATTCTGAGCAGCAACAGCCACCACGGCGTGCGGTCCGAAACGCTTTCATCATCCTTAAGGCCCAACAACAAGGTGACCGCGGGGAACAGACGGCGGATCGGCGCAGGTGGAACAGCGCGCAGGATCAGCCACAGGATCGGCAGGGTCAAAAGGCCCAGCAGCACCCATGGCGCGGTAAAGCCGATGCCCGCCAGAACCGTCATTGCGCACCCCCATCCAGTGCACGATAGAGCCACAACAGAGCCGATTGCGCGCTGTCGCCCGTATGGTGCAGCCCCATCTGCCATCCGGTCGCGCGGCATAGCTGCGTCAGCGCATCCTTCCGCGCGGCCAGCCGATCAAGATAGCGATCCCTCAGGTCTGCAGCTTTCAATGTCTCGTGCCGGGCAGTGCCGCCGACGCTTTCAAAGATGGTGCGGCCGGAATAGGGGAAGTTCTCCTCGCTGGGATCCAGAACCTGAAGCAACACGCCGCGCACGCCACGGTCGGCGGCTTTGGTCAAGGCCAGTTCGACCTCATCCAAGGGGCCAAGGAAATCCGAAATGAACACCGCACGCGCATGTGGGATCATGGCGCGGTGTTCAGGCGGCGCGTAATCTGTCTGCGCGTCTTCAGACCAGGCTTGCGCCAGCCGAATGATCTGCGCATTGCCCCGGCGTGGGGGCAGCGTGGTGCCGGTCAGACCGACACGTTCACCGCCGCGCACCAGCAGAATGGCCGTTGCCAGCCCAAGCAGGCGCGCGCGGTCGGCCTTGGTCGACAGATTCTTGTCCGAAGCAAACCGCATCGATGCGCCCTGATCGACCCACAGCATGATCGACTGTGCAATCTGCCATTCACGTTCGCGCACGAACTGCTGATCCCCACGGGCCGAGCGGCGGTGGTCGATCATCCGGCGACTGTCACCGATCTGCGCCGGGCGGTATTGCCAGAAATCATCCCCCAGACCCGAGCGTCTGCGCCCGTGGTCGCCCAACAGTACAGTTCCGGCCAAATGCTCGGCGCGCGCCAACAAGGGCGGCAGCCGGGACGACTCGGCCTCGGATCGTTCGCGAAGGGTCTGGGCGACGTTCACGCCGCGGCCTCGGTTCGGACCAGACCGGCGGCGGTGGATTCGATCAGGTCGGACAGGCTGTCGCCGCGTGCCCGCGCTGCAAAGTTCAGCGCCATACGGTGGCTGAGAACCGGGCGCGCCATCTCAAGCACATCCTCGGCATTGGGGGCCAGCCGCCCCTGCAGCATCGCATTGGCGCGCACGGTCATCATCAACGCCTGCGCCGCACGCGGGCCGGGACCCCAGGCGACGGTTTCCTTGACCCGCTCAGACACGCCAGCCTCATCCGGGCGGAAGGCACGAACCAGATCGAGGATCAGTTCCACAACCGATTCACCCACCGGCATCCGGCGCAACAGAAACTGTGCGGCCAGCAATTCCTCTTTGGTGAAAATCTGATGCGCCTCGGCTTCCTCGACGCCCGTTGTGGCCAGCAGGATATCCCGCTCGGTCTGGCGATCCGGGTATTCCACATCGACCTGCACAAGAAAACGGTCAAGCTGGGCCTCGGGCAGCGGATAGGTTCCCTCCTGCTCGATCGGGTTCTGCGTGGCCAGCACGTGGAAGGGCACGCCCAGATCCCGATCCTCACCGGCGACCGTCACCGTGCGTTCCTGCATCGCCTGCAGCAGCGCCGACTGGGTCCGGGGGCTGGCGCGGTTGATCTCGTCCGCCATCAGCAATTCGCAGAAGATCGGGCCGGAGATAAAGCGGAAATGACGGCTGCCATCCTCGGCGGTATCCAGAACCTCAGAGCCCAGAATATCCGCAGGCATCAGGTCAGGCGTGAACTGGATGCGGTTGCCATGCAGGCCCATCACGGTCGACAATGTCTCGACCAGCCGCGTTTTGCCCAGCCCCGGCAGGCCGATCAGCAGCGCGTGACCGCCGCACAAAAGCGCGGTCAGGGTCAGATCCACGACCTTCTCCTGCCCGATAAAGCGGCGGGTGATCGAGGATTTGGCCTCTTGCAGCTTGATTTCCAGCGCTTCGATCTCGGACACGAGGTCGGCAGGTTCGGACATGAGGTTCCCTTCCGTGGACTGTTATGATTGAAGTGTATCGCGCTGAGAGGAAATGGCAAAAGCAATGAGCGGACAAAAACCCGTGACCCCCTCGCCAGACGGTCTGGCGGCATCGGTCAAAGCGGCCAAAACGCGCGGTTTACCGCCCGTTCACCTGTGGAATCCTCCGTTTTGCGGCGATCTGGACATCCGGATCGCAAAAGATGGCACATGGTCCTATCTAGGGTCGCCCATTACCCGGTTCGAGCTTGTGAAGGTATTTTCCTCAATTCTTAAGAAAGAAGAGGACAATTACTTTCTGGTCACCCCGGTTGAGAAAGTGGGAATCACCGTCGAGGATGCGCCGTTCATTGCCGTTGATTTCGATCAGGACGGCGAAGGCACGGCGCAGCGCCTGACTTTCACGACGCGGGTGGGCGACACAGCCATCGCCGGGCCCGACCACCCGATCCGCATTGTCTTTGATGCGGAAACAGATGAACCCTCACCTTATATTTTGGTTCGCACGAACCTTGAGGCACGCATTGATCGCAAGAGCTTTTATCGGCTGGTTGAGATCGGCACCCATCATGAGGGTTGGTTCGGGGTATGGTCCGATTGTCAGTTCTTTCCTCTGATCCGTTCGGACGAATTGACCGGCTAAACAGACCCGGGCACTTTCCGGTCCTGCGCCAGAATGACTGCTACAGCAACGATGCCCGCACCCAGTGCACGGGTCCAGTTCCAGCCATCCCCCAGCACCACCATGATCACCATCACATAGAATGGTGCGATGTTAATGTGAAAGGAACTCAGCGCCACGCCGATTCTGCCAACAGATGCGATGAACAGAATCTGGCTGAGACCCAAAGACACAAAAGCATAGATGGCCAGCATCCCCATCTGCTGCGTATCAATAGCTGACGATGGCATCACATCCATGCCCAGCCAACCGGCGACGACGATCAGGACAGCTGCCATCACCATCCCGCCTGCCAGCGTGATTGTGGTGCGTCCGACTTGACCAAGTTCAGGGAAATCCCGCGCAGTCGCCATGCTGGCCCAGCAATACAACGCAGTCGAAACGATGGCGAGCGATGCGCCCAACCCCAAATGCGCCGGCGCAACGGCGCTGGTGGCGATCAACCCGCCGATGATCGAGATCGCAACGCCGAGGGCGAAGTTCCAACTCAGCCGACGAGTCCCGGCTGCGAGTTCAAGCAAAGTGGCCACCAACGGTGCGCATGACGCGATAATCGCTACGGTCACCGGATCAGTCAGCTTTTGCGCCAGCACCAACAGAAACATGCTCAATCCGATGCCGAAACCACCCACCAACAGCGCATGGCCCCAACGAGCTCTCAACACACGGGCCGGGCCATCGATCAGGAACCAGACCGGGATCAATACCATCAACGCCAGCGCCAACCGGGCCGAGAACAGGGCAACTGGTGGCCAGTTTTGCAACAGGATATCCGCCGCTGGAAACCCCGCCGCCCATGTCAGCATTGAGGCAACAGCCAGAGTATTCCCCTGCATCGTTGCATCTCGTCCACCAGACACAACCAGTGTGCTTCCGCGAACGGATCTCGGGCTCAGCCGCATAGAGTTCAAACCTTCAGTTGGCCTGGCGAAGGAAAAATGATTCGCCGCGTCAAAGCGACTGTCCCCGATCAGCCATAGGTGTTCTGGCCGATTTTCGACAATCTGTCGTTTTCGGTCTCTTTCACGCGGCAGTCGTGATCGCTAGTCTTTCCGCAGACCGAGACCGGATGCCCCATGCCCCGATTTGCCGCCAATCTGTCACTGCTGTTCAATGAACTGCCCTATCTGGATCGTTTCCCGGCCGCCGCGCAGGCCGGGTTCACCGCGGTTGAAATTCTCTTCCCCTATGAATTGGCCGCCAAAGAAACCCGTCGCGCCCTGCTGGCCAGCGGGTTGGAACTGGTCCTGATCAACGCCCCGCCCCCGAACTACACCGGCGGCGCGCCGGGCTATGCGGCTGTGCCCGGCGGATCGGCCCGGTTCCAGTCCGACATCCGGCGGGTTTTGCGCTATGCCGATATCCTGCGGCCCCGGTTTATCCACATCATGGCAGGATATGCCTGCGGCCCGGATGCAATGGCCAGTTTTGTCGAAAACCTGCGATGGGCCGCG
This sequence comes from Ruegeria sp. L12, assembly GCF_056531745.1. Lineage (NCBI taxonomy): Bacteria > Pseudomonadati > Pseudomonadota > Alphaproteobacteria > Rhodobacterales > Roseobacteraceae > Ruegeria > Ruegeria sp. L12. Next base: position 309,591 of record NZ_JBQFMH010000004.1, on the reverse strand, counting down.
GATATCGCGCCGGATCAACAGTTTACCATCGAGCCGCTCAATCCGGTGTCGCAGCCACACTACTTCCTGAACGACTATGATCTGGCCGCCGATGTGCTGGATCGCGTCGACCGACCAAATGTCGGGCTGCAATATGACAGCTTTCACGCGCAGATGATCCATGGTGATGTACTGGAAATCTGGCACCGCTTTCAAACTCGCATCGTTCATGCACAGATCGGGGCCGCACCGGATCGATCCGAACCGGGACGCGGTGGCATGGATTTCCCCGCGCTGTTCGCTGCGATGGACCGTTCCGGCTATGACGGCTGGGTCAGTGCAGAATACACGCCCTCAACCCGGCGGACCGAGGATTCTTTAGCCTGGATGCGGCAATAGAGCCGGTATGAATGCTGGATTTTCCGACTGAAATCGCGCAATTGAAGGCATCAACACGCCAAGGATACCGCTCATGATCCCTGCCCGCTTTGCCAATGCCTTGTTTGCCCTGATTATGTCCGGCCTGATGTCTTGCGTCGTCACCGGTATCGCGACACTCAAGGCCATCGGCTTCGGTCCATCGACATTGGGGGATTGGATGGCCTCGTGGGCTTTCTGCTGGCCCATCGCCTTTACCGTGATTCTGACGCTGGGTCCTGTCGTGAAACGCCTGATCGCGCGTCTGGTCAGGCCCGAGGCCTAACGCGTTGCGAAGAGAGCCCGCAGGGCCTGATGAGCAGCGCCGCCCCTAATGCGCCTCGGCCCAGTTGGCCCCCTGCCCGGCATCGACCACCAGTCTTACATCCAGCCTCACCGCCGGGTCTGACGCACCTTCCATCACGTCGCGCGCCACGCCGACCACCTGATCCACTGCGTCCTCGGCCACTTCGAACAGCAGTTCGTCATGCACCTGCAGCAGCATCTTCGCAGGCAGACCGTTGATGGCCTCCGGCATCCGCACCATCGCGCGCCGGATCACATCCGCTGCCGTCCCCTGAATAGGCGCATTGATCGCCGCGCGGCGTGAGAAGCCCGCATGCGGTCCCTTGGCGTTGATCTCAGGAGTATGAATTTTGCGGCCGAACAGGGTCTGCACATAGCCGTTCTCTTTGGCAAAGGCGACCGTGTCGTCCATATAGGCTCTGATACCGGGGAAGCGCTCGAAATATCGGTCGATGAACCCCTGCGCCTCGGCGCGCGGAATGCGCAGGTTACGCGCCAGACCAAAGCCCGAGATGCCATAGATCACACCAAAGTTGATCGCCTTGGCCTGACGGCGGATATCGGGCGTCATCTCGTCCAGCGGCACATCGAACATCTCGGACGCAGTCATGGCGTGAATGTCCAACCCGTCCGAGAACGCTTTCTTCAATGCGTCAATCCCGGCGATATGCGCCAGAATCCGCAGCTCGATCTGGCTGTAGTCGAGGCTGACCAGCAGGTTGCCCGGCTCGGCAATGAACGCTTCGCGAATACGCCGCCCTTCCTCGGTGCGCACCGGAATGTTTTGCAGGTTCGGATCGGTCGAGGCCAGACGACCGGTGTTCGCCCCGGTGATCGAATAAGACGTATGCACCCGCCCCGTATCCGGGTTGATATGGGTCTGCAGCGCGTCGGTGTAGGTCGATTTCAGTTTCGACAGTTGCCTCCAGTCCAGCACCCGGCGCGGCAGTTCATGCTCGGTCGCGAGGTCTTCCAGAATATCGGCCCCGGTCGAGTACTTGCCGGTCTTGCCTTTCTTGCCGCCTTCCAGACCCATCTTGTCGAACAGGATTTCACCCAATTGCGCAGGCGAGCCGACATTGAAATTCTCGCCCGCCAGTTCGTGAATTTCAGCCTCTAACCCGGCCATTTTCTGGGCAAAGGCGTTCGACATGCGGCTCAGCACATCGCGGTCGACCTTGATGCCGTGCATCTCCATTACTTTAAGAACCGGCACCAGCGGACGTTCGAGCGTTTCATAAACCGTCGTCACCTGAACCTGATGCAGTTGCGGCTTGAACAGTTTCCACAGACGCAGCGTGATATCCGCGTCCTCGGCAGCATAGGCCGTTGCCTCATCGATCGGAACCTTGTCGAAGGTGATCGCAGATTTGCCCGAGCCCAGCAGCGGTTTGATCGGGATCGGCGTGTGGCCCAGATAGCGTTCGGACAGCGTATCCATGCCATGCCCATGCTCGCCGCCATGCATCGCGTAGGACATCAGCATGGTGTCATCGATGGAGGCCACGTCGATGCCATAACGCGCAAAAATCTTGGCGTCATATTTCATGTTCTGCCCGATCTTCAGGATCGACGGGTCCTCGAACATGGGTTTCAGCAGGGTTAGAGCCTGTTCCAACGGCATCTGCCCCTCGGCCAGCGCATCCGTCCCGAACAAATCATCAGTTGCGCTTTCACGATGGATCAGCGGGATATAGCAGGCTTCCCCCGCCTCGACGCACAGAGAAATGCCAACCAAATCGGCGATCATTTCATTCAGGCCGGTGGTTTCGGTATCCACAGCGACCCAGCCGCGTTCGTACGCCTGATCGATCCATTTCTGCAGAGCATCCGCATCGCGGACGCATTCATATTTCGCCGCATCAAATGGTATCTCTTCGGTCTGCGTTTCCTCAACCGGCGCGGGTGCATCGGCGATTACCGGAGCTTCAGCCCCCAGCTTGTCGGCGATGCGTTTGGTGAGGGTACGGAACTCCATCTCGGCCAGGAAACCCAGCAAAGTTTCGGCATCCGGGTCTTTCACCTCAAGATCGTCCAGCGTGAAGTCCAGCGGCGTTTGCTCATCCAGTTGCACCAGCTTTTTTGACAGCTCGATCTGGTCGCGCTTTTCGATCAGGGTCTGGCGGCGCTTGGGCTGTTTGATCTCTTCCGCGCGATCCAGCAGCGTTTCCAGATCGCCATATTCATTGATCAGCAGCGCCGCCGTTTTGATCCCGATACCCGGAGCCCCCGGCACGTTGTCCACTGAATCCCCGGCCAGCGCCTGCACATCGACCACCCGTTCAGGACCCACACCGAACTTCTCGAACACGCCATCACGGTCGATGCGCTTGTTCTTCATCGCATCGAGCATTTCCACGCCGCCGCCGACCAGTTGCATCAGGTCCTTGTCGGAACTGACGATGGTCACCCGCCCCCCTGCTTCGCGCGCCTGAACGGCCAGCGTGGCAATGATGTCGTCAGCCTCATAGCCTTCCAGCTCTTTACAGGCGATGTTGAAGGCGCGGGTCGCCTCACGGGTCAGAGGCATCTGCGGGCGCAGATCCTCGGGCATCGCCTCGCGGTTGGCTTTGTAGAGGTCATACAGATCGTTGCGGAAGGTATGGGACCCCTTGTCGAAGATCACCGCCACATGGGTCGGCGCGTCTGGTCCGGCATTCCCTTCGACATATTTCTGCAACATGTTGCAGAAGCCCGACACGGCCCCGATCGGCAACCCATCCGATTTTCGCGTCAGCGGTGGCAGCGCGTGATAGGCACGGAAGATAAAGGCCGATCCGTCAATGAGATGCAGATGGCAGCCTTTTCCGAATTGGGTCGTGGTCATATGAGGCTCCTGCGCTGGGTTGCGCCAAGTTGTATCGAATGCTTGTGGAAAAGACGAGGCCGGTCACAATCCTGAAACGCCATCGGACGCAGGCGTCGGGACGCCCGAGAACCTGCGCGTATCAGGGTCCCAATCAAACCCCGTTTTCTGCGCAATGACTGCGAACTGACGGCTTAGTGACCGGTCATTGAGACGCTTGGACATGCTGCGAAGGGGCACAAGGTTCCGCTCACCGTAGCCATCGATCAGGAAAAAGGCCGGGGCGTTGTTGCGAACCCCGTAAACAATGTTTGATCGTTTGACGTCCCGCGCCACGATGTGCAGATCGAACATTCTGGCGACAAATACGTTCAGATCTTCGAGAATCGCAGCCGTCATCCGGCCCTGACCCGTAATCGTGCCAAGCTTTTCAGCCAAGGCGCCATCCGGCCCGCTGATCCGCTCGACCGCCACGCCCGGACCGCGTGTGGTCTGAACCACACCCAGCATACGCGACAGCGGCGAGTCTTCGATCTGCGCTCCGAGTTTGAGCGCCGCGCGCAACTCGCACTCGATCTCTTTCAGCGTGTTGCGAAAGCGCGCGCCGGGTGCCAGCTTCCATGCCAGACGTTTGCCCCACCGGTGCGACACGCGATCCTCGGCGCGGGTAAACACCTTGATCAACAGATCGGGCTGGCCGGGGAACTCATAGACGCTGCGGACGGTGCCGTTTGCGATGGGCTGGCTGTCGGAAAGGTCAATAGTCTTGGCTGCGAACAGCATCCTGTCTCCTTTCCGGTTGCACGATGGGGGCCGCGATCGGGCCGATCAGCCCTCGCGCCCCTGCAGCACGTATTTGCAGTCGCAATAGGGGCATTCGACCCAACCGGTATCCTCGGGAATCTGCAGCCAGACGCGCGGGTGGCCCAACGCACCTTCGCCGCCATCGCAGGCGACACGGGTGGTTTCGACGATCCTGGTTTCGGGCGCTTCGATGGTCACGGCTGGCGATCCTTCTTCGGTTGTCGGCCTCGCGGGCATGTACTAGGTGCGTTTATGAGCGATGAGCAAACCAGGGGCAAGAGCCACATGAGCGATGCGGCAATCAGGATCGAAGGGCTGCGCAAGACCTATCGCGGCGGTAAGGGCCAGCCTGAGAAACAGGCGCTGAAGGGGATCGATCTGACGATCCCGCGTGGTTCGGTCTTTGGATTGCTGGGGCCGAACGGGGCCGGCAAATCGACCCTGATCAACATCCTTGCGGGTCTGGTGGTGAAATCGGCGGGTGCCGTATCGATCTGGGGTTTCGATCAGGACCGCAACCCGCGCCAGTCACGCGCCGCCATCGGTGTGATGCCGCAAGAGCTGAACCTAGACCCTTTCTTTACCCCGCGCGGCGCACTGGAGGTTCAGGCCGGCCTGTACGGCGTGCCGAAAGCCGAACGGCGCAGCGACGAGATTCTGGAGCTGGTGGGCCTCAGCGACAAGGCCGAGGCCTATGCCCGCACGCTTTCGGGTGGGATGCGGCGTCGGCTGCTGCTGGCGAAGGCGCTGGTGCATCACCCCAAGATTCTGGTGCTGGACGAACCAACTGCGGGCGTGGACATCGAGCTGCGCCAGATGCTCTGGGCCAATGTGCGCAGGCTGAACGAACAGGGCATGACCATCATCCTGACCACGCATTATCTGGAAGAAGCGCAGGAGATGTGTGACGAGATCGCCATCATCAATCAGGGTGAGAAGGTGGCGCAAGACAGCACCGCCAACCTGCTGGGCCGCATGGACAGCCGCACCATGGTGATTGTGCCCGACAGCCCGGTCCAAAACCTGCCCGCGACCGAGAATGTCTCCGCTTCGTTGCGGGGCGACGGTGATCTGGTGCTGCAATACCACAGCAACAAAACCAGCGCTGAGCAGGTTCTGGAAGCCGTCCGCGCCGCTGGCATCCGCATCCGCGACGTCCGCACCGAGGAAGCCGACCTTGAAGACGTCTTCCTCGCCCTGACTTCAAGCCGGTCCGACGGTCTGCCCCCGGACGACCCGGATCAGCCGCGCCGTGGCCTGCACCGCGTCAAGCTTTAAGCCCGATCAATCCGCGCCTGATAGCAATTGTTCAACGCCGATCGGATGTGGATATAAGACACGTCCGCGCGGGCAAAGATCGCCTTGGCCGCGTCCTGCAACTGTGCCTGCGGCGTGATGATCCCGGTGCCGTAGACGATCCGGTCATCTGCCCCGTATCCCTTGATCAGGTAGTTCGGCGAGGTGGTCAGCGCTTCGGGCAGTTCCACAGCCGCGTCGTGACGCCTGCAAGACTCTGCACACAGGAAAATCGGCCCGGTTTCGGCATAGGGTTGCGCTTGGGGAAAGGGCCGGTGCGCCAGCACCAGCATCTCTTTGCCTTTTGGTATGTAAGTCAGGCAATGGCGACACGGGTTCCCTCCGCCATCTGAAATCGCTTGCTCGGGCGGGTTGCCATAGGCGTCCGGCGCACCATTGCGGTAGGCCTCAACCTGATCTGTCGGAAGCGCAGTGATTATTTGCATAATAAGTCTCCTTGCATTGACCTGATCATGCTTCTGCCGGGTCCCGCCTTCGACCCGTTTCCTGCGCATTGCAAATGCTGCAACCCTGCTGATCAAAAATGTTAGCGGTAAAATTTACTCTATTCGTGCCTGCTTTTTGGGTCTAAGCAGGCCGCAACACCCCAAACTCATCGAGGCCGCTGACATGAGCGCTCAAGACACCACCCTGCGCGGGTTAGGGTTTGCATTTCTGGGATTTGCGATCTTTGCCTCCCATGACGTGCTGATCAAAGTGCTGGGCGGCACCTATTCGGTGCTGCAGATCATCTTCTTCGCGACGCTGTTTTCTTTCGTGCCCATGGCCGTCACGATACTGGCCGACCGAACCACCGGCAACTTTGTCCCGCGCCATCCCTGGCTGATCCTGTTGCGCTCGGCGCTGATGATCACCGCAATGTCTTGCGCATTCTACGCGTTCTCGGTTCTGCCACTGGCCGAGGTCTACTCGCTGCTGTTTTCCTTCCCGCTGATCGTGACGGTTCTGTCGATCCCGGTGTTGGGCGAAGTTGTCCGCGCCCAACGCTGGGCCGCGGTCGGAGTGGGCCTGATCGGCGTCCTGATTGTCCTGCGCCCGGGCGCGACCGAGATTACATTGGGCCATATGGCCGCGCTGATGGCCGCATTTTGCAGCGCCTTCGCCTCGGTTCTGGTGCGAAAGATCGGCAATGAGGAACGTTCGGCCGTTCTGATCCTCTATCCGATGCTGTTGGCCATTGTGGTCATGAGCCTTGCACAGCCAGTGGTCTATCAGGCGCCGTCCCTGCTGCATCTGGCGATGATGGCGCTGGTGGGTGTGCTATCGGTGATCGCACAACATCTGATCATTCTCGCATACCGCGCTGCGCCTGCTGGCGTGATCGCCCCAAGCCAGTACAGCCAGATCATCTGGGCCACGATCTTCGGAGTGATCTTCTTTGGCGAGCATCCGGATATCTGGGTCGCGGTCGGGGCCAGCATCATCATCGCCTCGGGCGTTTTCGTAGTCTGGCGCGAAAGCCGGGTAAACACGACATCCGCGAATACCCCGGTTCTGCGGGTCCGATCGCCCCGGTCAGATACCGGGGCATCACGCCCGGGGAAGTGATCAAACGCAAACGGCGCGCCGGTTAGCGCGCCGTACAAATTGTTTCTTCCGATTTAGGGTCTCAGTACACAACCACCGAGCGGATGCTTTCGCCTTTGTGCATCAGGTCGAAGCCGTGATTGATGTCGTCCAGCCCCATAGTGTGGGTGATCATCGGATCGATCTCGATCTTGCCTTCCATGTACCAGTCAACGATCTTCGGCACATCAGTCCGGCCGCGTGCGCCACCGAAGGCTGTCCCGCGCCACGAACGACCGGTAACCAGTTGGAACGGACGGGTCGAGATTTCAGCCCCTGCAGGTGCCACGCCGATGATGATCGACTCACCCCAGCCTTTATGCGCTGATTCCAGCGCCGCGCGCATCACTCCCACGTTGCCGGTGGCGTCAAAGGTGTAATCCCCGCCGCCCTTGGTCAGATCAACCAGATAAGGCACCAGATCGCCTTCGACCTCGTTCGGATTCACGAAATCGGTCATGCCGAATTTAGTGGCCATCTCTACCTTTGACGGGTTCAGATCGACGCCAACGATTTGATCAGCCCCGGCCAGACGCAGGCCCTGGATCACGTTCAGACCGATACCACCCAGACCGAACACGATGGCGCGGCTGCCGATTTCCACCTTGGCTGTGTTGATCACTGCGCCGATACCGGTGGTCACACCGCAGCCGATATAGCAGATCTTGTCGAAGGGCGCGTCCTCACGCACTTTGGCCAGCGCGATTTCCGGCAGAACCGTGTGGTTCGAGAAGGTCGAACACCCCATGTAGTGCAGGATCGGATCGCCATCCAAGGTCGAGAAACGGGACGTCCCATCGGGCATCAGGCCCTGTCCCTGCGTCGAGCGGATCGCCTGACACAGGTTTGTTTTGGGATGCAGACAATATTCGCACTCGCGACACTCGGGGGTATAAAGCGGGATCACGTGATCGCCGGGCTTCAGGCTGGTGACGCCGGGGCCGACCTCGACCACCACGCCCGCGCCTTCGTGACCCAGAATGGCGGGAAACAGCCCCTCGGGGTCAGCACCCGACAGGGTGAATTCGTCGGTGTGGCAAATGCCGGTTGCCTTGATCTCGACCAGAACCTCACCCGCTTTGGGGCCTTCCAGATTCACGTCCATCACTTCCAAAGGTTTGCCTGCCTGAACGGCAACGGCGGCACGGGTACGCATGGTGCTTGTCTCCCTGTCTAATTCGCCCCGACCCTGCGTCAATTGCAGGGTGTTTTCAACTGCGCTTTCATGACAGTGTGGCTAAAGCTTTGATATTTCAGAAACGACATTGACGGAAAAAGGAACGCCAATGCACCGATTTATTCCCATCCTGTGCCTTTTGGCCGCCTGTGCCGAGACCACCGAGATTGCGGACCCTGCCCCGCTGGCCGACACGCCTCCGGTTGATCTGGCCTTTTGCGAAGGCGAGCCGTTTGCCGATGCGGTCGGTCAGCCGGCCTCGGCCATTCAGGCGCAACTGCCCGAGCGGTCGCGCGTTCTGGGCCCGGACGATATCGCAACGCAGGATTACCGGATTGACCGGCTGAATGTGTATGTGAACGGCGCGGGGATTGTCCAACGCCTCACCTGCGGCTGAGGTCATTTCCCGCGATAGACCAGAACATCCGGCAAATAGTCGATCAGGCGTATCACCCATGAAAAGGGCGCGGGGAAATCGGTGCGGAAGCGGCGGCGTGACATGGCGCGAAGGACACGGTCGGCCGCGTCCTCGGGCGTCATCAGCATGGGCATCCTGAAACTGTTCTTGTCGGTCAGGCGGGTCTTGATAAAGCCCGGATTGACGATGCGCACCGTCACGCCGGACTCCGCCAGATCATGCCGCATGGTTTCCGCCAGAGAGATCAGGGCCGCCTTGCTGGCCCCATAAGAAATAGCGTTGGGCAGGCCGTGATACCCGGATAGCGATCCGATCAGGGTGATATCCCCGCGACCTTTGCGCACAAACTCGGGCACCGTTTCCCCCAACACCCGCAGCGCGCCGGAATAATTGACGTCGCTGATGGCCAGCGCGGCCTCGGTATCCCAATCCGCGGTACGGATCGGCTCATAAGTCCCGGCATTGTAGACCAGCGCATCGACGGCTCCGACCTCGGCCACGGCACGGCGCACGGTTTCGAGATCCGTCACATCCATCGGCACAGCGCGGGCATTGGGCAGCGTGCTGCAAATCTCGGCCAGCCGCCCGGCGTTGCGGGCGGACAGGACCAGATGCGCGCCTTCGCGGCTCAGCTTTTCGGCCAAGACGCGGCCCAGCCCTTCGCTGGCGCCAATGATCCAATAGGTTTTTCCGCTGAAGCTGCTCATATCCGCGCCATTCATGCTCTTTTAGGAAGTGTACGACCCGGTGGCGATGTTGGATCACGCAGTCCCGGCGTCACGGTGCATCAGGTCACCGAACATCACAAGCTGGTGCGACTGCAAAAAACTTCTGATCCAATTGATCCACTGCCCCATATCCTGCGTATCTTATTGTAAAAGCCGAATAACGAGGATGGAATGTTCGACGAAACCCGGGGCGTACGTAAGAAAATCGCAGTCATAGGCGCAGGCATTTCAGGTCTCTCCGCAGCTTATTACCTTTCTGAAAACCACGATATCACCGTGTTCGAGGCCGAGCCGCGCCTGGGCGGTCACGCCCGCACGGTGATGGCGGGCCGCAATGGCGATCAGCCGGTCGATACCGGGTTCATCGTTTTCAACTATGCCACATACCCGTATCTGACACGGTTGTTCGACGAGTTGAACGTGCCGGTCACGAAATCCGAGATGAGCTTTGGCGCCACCATCGACAATGGCCGCATCGAATACGGTCTGAACAATCTGCGCACGCTGACGGCGCAGAAACGCAATCTGGCGCGTCCAGCCTATTACAAGATGATCGCCGACATTCTGCGCTTTGGGAAAGAAGCCCCCGAGGCCGCGCAGGACGATGACACCACAATCGGAGAGTTGGTGGATCAACTGCGCCTCGGCCATTGGTTCCGGCACAACTACCTGATGCCCATGTGCGGCGCGATATGGTCAACGCCGGTCGAATTCGTCGATCAGTTCCCTGCCCGCTCGCTGGTGCAGTTCTTCCGCAACCATGCGCTGCTGGCCTCGGGCCGTGCCAATCAGCACCAGTGGTACACTGTGAAAGGCGGCAGTATCGAATATGTCCGCCGGATCGAATCTGTGCTGCGCGCACGCGGTGCCGACATCCGTCTGGCCGCGCCTGTGCAACGGATCGAGCGGCATGATCTGGGCGTGACCGTCCATGCGGGTGGCGCAGCGGCTTTGTTTGACGAGATCATTCTGGCCACCCATTCCGATCAGTCCCTCGCAATTCTCGGCGATGCCGCGACTAAAGATGAAGAAGCCGCGCTCGGCGCGATCAGATATCAACCGAACACAGCCATCCTTCATTGCGATCCCAACCAGATGCCCCGGCGGCGCGCCTGCTGGTCCAGTTGGACCTACCGGTCGCAAAAGGGCAATGTTGGGGTCACATACTGGATGAACCGGCTTCAAAACATCCCCGACAGCGACCCGCTGTTCGTGACGCTGAACGCGGCATCGGAAATCCCGGCAGATAAAATCTATGATCAGGTCGAATTCGCCCATCCGGTGTTCGACAAAGCCGCCCTGCGTGCGCAGTGGCAAATCCGCACGATCCAGGGGCAGAACCGAACCTGGTTTGCTGGTGCGTATAACCGGCATGGATTTCACGAAGACGGGATTGCCAGCGCGATGCATGTTGTCGAACGCATCACCGGCCTCCCGCAGATAATCGGAGCTGACAATGGCATTTCTGAGAATGAACCGGCCGTTCCTGCCTCGGCTTAACCTTGGCGCGGCTTTGGTGTCGCTGGCGCTACTGAGCCCGGCGGGATTGGCGGCGTCACCCGTTTTTGGCGTTCTTAACGATGCCGAACTGCGCGGCACGGCAACCTTCCGCTATTTGGGTTTCCCGATTTACGATGCACAGCTGTTCACCCAAGGCGGCGCGCCTCTGAACTGGGCGAAGGACTTTGGGCTCGAGTTTCGCTATCGCCGAAACCTGTCCAAAAAAGCGCTGGTGAATTCGACTCTCGACGAGATGGAACGGATCGGGCAGGCGGCCCCTGTTCGCGATCAGTTAGAGGTCTGCTTCGACGCCGTCAGCAAGGGCGATCGTTATCTCGCGATCTCGCAGGGCCCGAACCGGGTCGGGTTCTGGCTGAATGGCCAGAAAGTCTGCACCATGTCTTATCCGGGCATCAAACGCAGCTTCATGTCGATCTTTCTGGGTGAAAACACCCGGTCCGCCGCGTTCACGCGGGCGCTGAAAGGGCAGTGATGCTGTATCCGCGTGTCAGCCTTTATGCGCTGATGCTTGCTGCGGCGGGTATCCCGCTTTACATCCACCTGCCACGATTTGCTGCCGTTAATCTGGGCATCGGTCTGGGTGCAATCGGCACCGTGCTGCTGGTGATCCGATTGATCGATCTGGTGCAAGATCCGCTGATTGGATGGGCGATTGACCGCTGGCCCGGCGCGCAGGTTCTGTTTGCCGCTGCTGCCGCGCTGGGTCTTGCAATCGGGTTTCCCTTGCTGTTCGGCCTACCAGACGGAGCCAGTATCGCCGTATTAGTATCTATACTGCTCCTGTTATTCTCGGCCTACAGCCTCGGGACAATCCTGCTGTATGGCCGCAGTGCGACGCTCGCCAAACAGGCCAATCCGAAAGAGCTGATGACTTTGGCCGCTTTCCGGGAGGGAGGGCAGCTGACCGGTGTCGTCATCGCTGCCGCCGCGCCTGCCTTGTTCGTGGCCCTTGGCAGCGGAGCGCATGGATATCCGGCTTTTGGATTGTTCCTGGGCATTTTGTCCGTGGTGACGTTGGCTGTGTCACTTCCGATGTGGCGACGTGCACCGATAACCGGGCACGGCCTGTCCATTGCCGGGCTTGGTCAGGCTGGCGCGCTGCGCCTGCTTGCGCTGGCATTGGTCAACAGCCTTCCCGTCGCCATCACCTCGACCCTGTTTCTGTTCTTTGTCGAGGACCGGCTGCAACTGCCGGGCAAAGCCGGGCCTCTGCTGATCCTGTTCTTCCTCAGTGCCGGAGTAAGTGTGCCGTTCTGGGCAAAGCTCAGCAACCGAAATGGCCCGAAACAGACTCTTATTATTGCCATGCCGCTGGCCATTCTCGGCTTTGTCGGAGCCGCCCTTCTGGCACCCGGAGATCTGGCCGGTTTCGCCATCATATGCTTCGCATCCGGGGCAGCCCTCGGGGCGGATATGGTTGTGTTGCCTGCCATGTTTTCGGTCGTTCTGACCCGGGCCGGGCTGAACGCCTCGGCCGCGTTCGGTATCTGGTCTTTCGCGGGCAAGCTGGGGCTCGCTCTGGCTGCTTTCTTCACCCTGCCGTTGTTGGAACGCAGCGGATTCACACCGGGACAGGCCAATTCAGCCGAGGCGTTGAATACACTCACCCTCGCCTATGCGGTGTTGCCCTGCATCCTGAAACTCGGAGCGTTTGGCATGGTTCTGACGTTGCCGACCGAGGTCTCTGCCAAATGAAAATGCTTCTGATCTGTCTGCTTGCTCTTTTTGCTCTGCTGGTTGCGAAAACCCGGTTCTTCAGCTTCCGATCGCAATCGCCCGACGACTACAGTGGGACCGGGCCTGAATTTTCGCTGCAAGACAATCTGAACGGAGAGCTTCTTTCAGAGGGTCTGATCTATGGCCCCGGCGGAAAGATGTCGAACAGCTTTGTCGCGCGTATGGTGGGAGAGTGGAACGGAAATAACGGTACGCTGACCGAATATTTCACCTATTCAAACGGCAAACAAATGAGCCGCAAGTGGTATCTGACATTGAACACCGGCAATAGCTTCACAGCAATGGCCGACGACATTGTAGGTGAAGGCAAGGGCATGATCTCGGGCGCGACCGTGAAACTGACCTATCGGATCATCCTGCCCGAAGACGCTGGGGGCCACACCTTGGATGTGACCGACTGGATGTACCTGACCGAGAACGGGGCGATCATGAACCGGTCCGAGATGCGCAAATTCGGCATCAAGGTGGCCGAACTGATCGCTACGATGCGCCCGGCCCCCGAAATGGAATCGACCCGACTGCATAGTGCAAACGGACACGATACAGAGTCTGAATTGAGGTATTTGCAAGGATCGTCCGCCGGAATCTGACCGCGGTCACTATCCTTGCATGGGTTGCTATATGTTCGACCAAACCAAACATACCAAAGACGTTCCTGCCGATCATCAGTCGAACCCTGAGGAGTTCCCTGTAGGCAAAACCGTCCCCCAGAACCCCGATGGTACGGCGCGCCAAACTCGTACCCCCTCAGGAAATCATCAGACATATTCCAGACGCGCCGTGCCAGCTTGGTAGCGTGACGAGATGTCCGGAATGTGTCTGATAGATTAAACTTTGCTGTAAGAATTACCCGTTCTCTATTCCCCCATCGTGATACGCGGGCGCACGGTCACAATCGATCCGGGCAGACATAAGGGATACTCTGCATCTGTATCGTGCGTGGCAGGCTCCGGGGTCATAGGTGCATTGCGACACGCTGTGACCATTGTTTCAGTGTCTACTTCTCGCCCGTCGCATTGACGGCAACCAGCCCCAGAGCCTGATCTGCGTTTAGATGAAGTCGGTGTTATCGAGGATAACTCCTTCAACCAGAATGGAATTGCCGTTCCACTCGACCAGTGTATCACCGTCAATCACTGTCAGCGTCAGGTCTGCGAAACTTGGTGCATTTTCAATCTGGATCAGGTCTATCCCATCGTCAAAGCCCCTGATTTCATTGTCATCAAACGCGTCACCACGGAAGATGATTGTGTCGGCGTCGCCATCGTTGTCGAGACGCGCAACATCATTGCCTCCACGGAACACCATTGTATCATTCCCCGCGCCCGCTCGGAAATAGTCACTCTTTGAGCTGCGGTCGATATAGTCATCGTCATAATCCGTCCCGCGCAGGCGTTCGATGCTCACAAGAGTATCAACGCTTCCGAAGCCATCTGTCACGGTGCCGGATTGCATTCTTGCGACGATTCCCGAAGTGCCGCCAAGATCGTCATCATTGTGATAGCTAACCTCGTCACGTCCTTTGCGACCGTTAAAATAGTCGTTGCCAGCAAACCCGATGAAATAGTTGTCTTCACCTCCCCCATACATGACGTCACGGAGCATGGTACCTTCAACGCCTTCGACTTTCACCAATCGGTCCGTTTCGCCATCAGGGCCTCTCACATAGTCCTTGTTATTCTCTGCCCCCAGATCGGCTCGAATGCCACTTTCCAGCATTTCAGGGTTCCAAAATGTTTCTCGGTAACTGACGACATCAAAACCCGAACCGCCGTCATACCGGTCTTTCCCGCCAAGGTCGGCAATATAGTCATCACCAGCCAAAGCCTTGACGAGGTCATCGCCAGCACCTGATTGCAAATTATCCCCTGACCAGTCAGTGTCCGGACCGCCAGCGAAATTCGATCCATAATAGACACCGTCGTAGGCGGTCACGGCCCTCCACAACTCCCAAAGGTCCGGCTCTTCGGCGTAGTACCCGGCGAACCAGGCCAGATCGACCCTTAGGTTCGTCGCTTCCATCAGCTTGAAGCCATAATCATTGTAGAAGGTAATGGAAGTGATGTAGCCACCAGAATACGTGCCGGAATCGAACCAACCACCGCGGGTTGTTGCCGAACCGGTTTCATAACTATGCCATTCCGCATCTTCGATGCCCAAAACCGCAGTATCCCAATTACGGGTGCGATCATAACCAAAGCTACCGCCGTCATGGACAAAGCGAATACCTTCTTGATCGATCTCGGACATGTAGCCGATGTCATCAAGGATCGCTTCGCTAAAGTCTGTGTAGCGATTAAAGCCCTGGTTGCCGTCAAACCATTGCACGTTGGGTGTAAACCGCCCCGCTGAGGCACCCCCATCATTGTCTTGCAACCCGATATACGTGATGCTGCCCGGGCTACTGAACGTGACAATCGAACCAATGCCGTTGTTGCTGATCTCTGTTGAAAGATCGGCTTCGGACATGCCGTCGAATTCGATCTCTGCACTGTTTCCCAAACCATCCTCAAAGATCAGCAAGGCGTCGCCATCTCCAGAAGAACCGACTGTCCAATCACCCGATGCGTATTCGTCAACTTCAATGGAATCCTCGCCGAATACAAATTCATCGATGGTGTAGAAAAAATCTTTGCCAGAGAAACGGAATGCGTCGTTCCCGTCGCCGCCCCTGATGTAACCACTGCCATCTACGAAAATGAACTCGTCGTCGCCATCACGACCGTCGAAGAACACATTATTCTTGCCCCCGGTATTCATAAACGTGTCAGCAAAATTCGATCCGCGAAAACCCTCGATACTCCTGAAACTGTCGTAATCGCCAGATCCGTCACGCACCAATCTATTTTCGACGTCGATAATTACACCGTCGTTTGCGCCGAAGCGGTCGCCCCGATCATAACGGAGAATGTCATATCCGCCCTTGCCGTGAAAATAATCACGCCCTTGGAGTCCGATAAATACGTTGTCCGTACCATCTCCGACAAATTCATCGTCTCGGAAGGTTCCTCGAAAAAACTCGATATTCTTTACTGCGTCTTTTTTCCCATCATACCCCTTCACGTAATCTTTGTTATTTTTCGCGCTCAAATTCACGCTGATACCGCGATAGGCCTGGTTAGGATTCCAGAATGCGGCATCATAAGTTAATGTGTCAAAACCACTGCCACCGTCATAATAATCTTTTCCACCTCGATCAGAGATATAATCATCTCCGCCGCGTGTTCTTACGTCATCCGACCCTATTCCGGTTGTTACATCGTCATAGACGCTCGATCCCCGGAAATTCATCCCTCCCGCGATCAGCGCATCATACAACCCCCAAAGTCTTGGTTCGACATTGTAGTAGAAGTTGAACAGTGGAAGCCGATAATCAATATCTGTAATTTGGGCGATCGTATTCCCCAGATCATCAAGATATGTAATTGAATCGATTACGCCTGAGGTGAACACATACCCACCATCAAGCAATGACGATCCACCTGAATCAGGACCTGTTAAAACCTCTGTTTCAACGGCGCCGCTAAACCCGAAATTTATTGTAAAGGCATCCCGCGTTGGATCGTAGGTATTTGCTACGGTGTCGAACTCAAAAGTAGCGCCAGAAGTTGACAGCGCAGTCAGATCAAAGTCCCGAAATCGCCCAACCCGATAAAAGCCCTGATTGGTGTCGAAATACTGAAAAGTCATTTTGCCCCCCTTAAATACGCCAAAGCAAAGAGGGAACGGGGGCAAAAAAGCCCCAAATACCACAACCCCCCTTTCCCAATTACATAATTGTGTTCGAGACTTCTTTATTGTGTCAAGGGATGGCAGGTTTCTAAAAAAGGCAATGAAAATAATAATTTAATGATCGAAGCACAACCAAAGGAATTGCGATCAAAATTCCGCTCAACTAATATCTCCACAAACACTCTAATTCCTTTTGAGAGCTTTGAATTGATTCGCGGCAGTTACAAAATCTCTGCATTCCCGGATTGGGCGCCTTTGATTTTCGCATGGATTGGGCAAAACCTTTGCCCGGCGCTTGGTTGAAGTACGATCCGCCACACATGAAATTTCATCCGGGACGAACTACAAGTCCCTTGCACCCGTGCAGCGTCACCGAGGCTGCAGTTCATGGAATATAGTTAAATTCGTGAACGAGAAACTTGCGGCCTGACCAATGGGAAAAAGGGTTTGGAACCTTCGGCATCGCGGCGGCCATTCTGCGTCGTGTTCATGGCTTGCCCAATCCGTCGACGGGCAATCGCAAAACTAAGTCCACGGAATGATTTGAGAAGAATAGTGCGGGGGTAACAGCAGAGCTCAGGCACAACAAATAGATTTTATGGACATGGCATTCTCGTTTTTTTTGACTCCGAAGCCGTCGGGCGCCTAAAGCATCGTGGTCATCGAGAGACACTATCGTTGCAACTTGGACACACACCGATGCGAGTGCGGTCAAAACCTTTGCTTGAATCATCGATCCCGATTAGGTGACGATCTCCAATCGGTCCGTTGGACCCAAATCGTAACCCCCAACAAGGAAAGGGACATACATGCTTATTCGTCATTTCGCCCTTTCGGGGCCGATCAACACCTAAGCTGAAATCAGATCAGGTTTGATCCAGTTCGCCGGCTTGCCGCTGGCGCATCTATATACGTTTATTGGGTACTATCTCATGGGCAATTCTGTCTTGGATGGTCGCGCGTCAGCCGTGTCCGGCGACGGCATCATCACGAAATTCTACACACCTACGGCCTGGATCGAAGGACGGGCTGAACAGCAACTCGGAGAAATCGCCGGCTGGACCGGCGTGCTAAAAATCGCGGCCTTTCCCGATTTACATCCGGGAAAATACGGGCCGGTTGGATGTGCGGTTCTGGCGGACCGTATTTTTCCGCAACTCATCGGTAACGATATCGGTTGTGGCATGTCTCTGTTCCAGCTTGATCTGCCTGTGCGGAAGCTGAAGCTGGAGAAAGCGCTGCGCCGGATGCGTGTTCTTGGAGAGCCTGCATCCGAGGATCAGCATTGGCGGCTGGAAGGGGCCGGCCTGCCGACCGATCTGTTTGCCACGTCACTCGGTACGGTTGGTGGCGGTAATCATTTCTGCGAAGTGCAAACCTTGGCCGAGGCGGATGATGGCATCCGCCTCGATGCATCACGCCTGTTTCTGCTGGTGCATTCGGGATCGCGTGGTTTTGGTAATGCGGTTCTTGGTTCGGTACCGGATGGTGCGTTCGCGGGCCTTGATCCCGAGAATGACACCGCGCTGGCTTACTTGCGGTATCATGACCGGGCCGTTCGTTGGGCTAGCCTGAACCGACATACCATCGCTGAACGCGCGGCGGAGGCGCTGCGGGCAGATCTGATGCTGTTGGTTGATGCCCCGCATAACTTACTTGCGCGGCATGGCGATGGCTGGCTGCACCGCAAGGGCGCGGCAGTCGCCGAGCAGGGATTTGTTCCGCTTGCCGGATCGCGGGCTAGTGCGAGCTATCTGATGTCCCCCATGGGCCATGTTGACTCGCTTGGCAGCCTCGCTCATGGGGCGGGGCGGCGCTACGATCGATCCTCTATGCATGGTCGAGTACGGGCCAAGAAATCTGACATCCTGGCCATGCAGCGTACATCCTTCGGCGGCCGTATTCTGTGCGAGGATCGCGACCTTCTGATTGAAGAAGCGCCTTTGGCCTACAAATCGGCCAAGTCCGTCGCCGAAGACCTGGAGCGAACAGGTGCTGCGCATTCTGTGGCGGAGTTTCATCCGCTTTTGACCTTCAAGAAAACGCGTGACGGGAGGCAGTCATGATTGCATTCCGACATATCTCACTCCTGATCACCAGTGGCAGCGGTCCGGCGGAATGCCAGCAAGCCGTTGCAAGCGTGCTGGATGCGATGCGTAACGAGGCGGAGCTCCTCGCTGTGGACTTCGACACCAATGGGGCGCGTACAAAACATGGTTTCAAATCTGCGGTGGTTGTGATCAGCGGCGCTGAGGCAGAAGCCTTCGCTAGGACTTGGCGCGGCACGATCCAGTGGCGGGCGCAAAGCAATCTGCGTCCGACGCATAAACGGGCCAACTGGTTCATTGGGGTGTTCGACTTGCCTGCGCCCGCGCAAACACCTGAACGCGTTCATGCGCGTGATGTCACATTTGATTCCTTCCGCGCCGGCGGACCTGGCGGGCAGCACCAGAACACAACCGACAGCGCGGTGCGGGCGACGCACAGGCCAACCGGGCTTTCGGCGGTGGCACGTGAGGAGCGCTCCCAACACCGCAATAAGGCGCTGGCGTTGGAACGCCTGCAGCATCTGATGGCCGCCCAAACCGCAGCGGGTGAAGCCGCACAAAGGGCAAGCCGCAACGCGCTGCATCATGCGCTCGAGCGCGGCAACCCGGTGCGGTGTTTCAAAGGTCACGACTTTCGCGAAGTGAAAGGGGGCTAAGATGGAAGCATTTGATCAATTCCTGACCAGCGCCCTGACCAGTGATTTTTTCGCGGGCGGCTTGGCGCTCGGTGCATTCGGGGTCGCGGCGGCCTTTCTGCGCATCTCGTTCATGGCCATGTACCGCGTGGTTGTTCGGCGCGTCTGGGTGAGCCTGACGCTCGATAACCGAAGCGCGGCTTATCGCCATTTCTGTATCTGGATGGAGCAGAACAATGTTCTGTCCCAATCGCGGCATGTGCGTATGACGGATGGCAAATGGGCCCGAGGCACCAAGGGTTATGCGCCTGCTCCGGGTAGGCACTGGTTTTTCTGGCGTGGAAAGCTTTGCCGACTGGAACGCGACATCAATAAAAAGTCAAAAGTGGGCGCATCACACAACCAGCGGCCAATGGAGGTGCTGAATGTCACCATACTGTTTGGGAAAGTCGAGACAATTCTGGGCTGGATCGCAGAGGGACGTACGCTTTCCCAAACCAGGGATCGCATCGGCCCTGGCCTCCATATTCTGAAAGGGGACTGGTGGGATCATGTCGGCGATGTTCCGCGCCGTTCCATCAATACGGTACTGGTGGATGACGATCGCATCGAGAAGGTTCTGGAGGACATGCGATGGTTCTATGGAGCCGGCGACTGGTACGCGGAACGTGGTGTTCCGTGGCGGCGGGGGTATCTGTTTTACGGCCCTCCGGGCACGGGCAAGTCGAGCCTCGTCCGCGCGCTGGCGTCAGACCTGTCATTGGATATCGCGTCGTTGGATATCGGGCGCGTCACGCTGACGGATGATGATCTGCGTGAAGCGATGATGTGTGCCCCCAAACGGTCGCTGATCGCAATCGAGGATGTGGATGCCGTGTTTACCCAGCGTGAAGGCGGCGAGAAACGCTCGGGCGTCAGCTTTTCAGGTTTGCTCAATGCCATCGATGGCGTCGCTGCTCAGGAGGGCCGTGCTCTGGTCATGACCACAAACCACAGAGAAAGGCTGGACCCGGCTTTGATCCGTCCGGGCCGCGCCGATGTGCATACCGAGCTTGGATTGGTGGGCGCAGCAACAGCCCGCCGACTGTTTGAGCGCTTTTTCCCCGGTGAACGCGACTTGGCCGAGGCATTCGAACAGCGGTTAGAAGATCAGCAATACAGCCCTGCCCAGATTCAGGGCTGGCTTTTGGCCAACAGTGCTGACCCAGAGGCTGCAGCGCAGGCTTCGGGGCTTGAATGCCATCTGCAAGATATCGCCGCTGAATGATGCACATTCACTGATCAAATTGCGCCCCAATCCAAGCCAAATTTCCCCAGATATTTCCGCAGTCTATCTGCATCATTCTGGGTTTTGCGTTTACTACGCGATACGGCAAACAAAGCGCGCCCGGCGGCACTCAGGCTAGAGGAACGGCGACAGACCCGGATCACTTCGGCAAGTTGAACAAGATCAAACGGATCCACATCAGACACCGCGTCGCCCATCACATCAGCAACCAGCTTGAAATCATCATTGGACTGGGCCGATTTCCAATCAGCCAGTAGCATCTCGATTTCGGTTGCGACCATCGCCCGGGTTATCCTCCCACGTGGCGCAAGCGTACACAGCCGTCGGATCGAACCCGAGAAGTCTCGGAAATTCCCCGGCCAACCGGTTGCTGGGTCTTTAGCGAAGTCCAGATATTTCTCACGTGCATCGGAGTTGAAACCGACATGGGTGCCCAAATCCCGTTCGCAGCGATCCAGCTCGTGTAGCAGATTGGCCTCGATGTCTTCGGCACGATTTCGCAGCGCGGGCAAGGTGAAACTCCACGTGTTCAACCGGGCCAGAAGATCCGGGCGAAACTGCCCCGACGCCGTCAAACTGCGCAGATCGCGGTTGGCACCGGCAATCAGGTGAAACCGGCTTGAGATTTCGTGGTCGGACCCCAGCGGATAAAACCGCCCGGTTTCAATCGCGTGCAGCAGAACCGACTGCATGTTGGAGTTCAACTCATCCACATCATCCAGAAACAGAACGCCGCCATCCGCTTCGCGCAACAACCCGCTGCGCTCAGTCCCCGCCGCCCCAAGGTAGGATCGGCGCTGACCAAACAGCGTCGCCATCGCGTCCGGCCCGTTTAATGTTGCGCAGTTCACGTGGACCAGGCGACCCTTGATACGGCGCCGGTCAAGTTTGAGGCCATGAATGCGTTCAGCCAGTTCAGTCTTGCCGGTACCCGTTTCTCCCAAAAGCAAGATGGGTTCGTCGGAATTGCTCGCCACCAACTCAATCCGGTCGATCAACGCATTGTAGCGCACGTTGCGCGTTTCGATTCCGCCCTTCAATTGGTCGCTGTATTCGCGCGACAGTTGGTCAAACCGCTGCTGCAGCGCATTGTAGCGACTGAGATCCAGGTCAATGATGTCGAACTTTGGCGTGTCGTCATCCGGGCCGGGCGGCCCGGTCTGGATCAGCCGCGCGGGGATATGGCGGCTCTCGGTCAGCAGGAACCAGCAGATTTGCGCCACATGTGTCCCGGTGGTCAGGTGGACGTGATATTGCTCGCGATCCTCGTCGAACCCATAGCTGCGGGCAAAATCGAACAGCTTGCCGTAGACTTCCTGAAAATCCCACGGGTCGTCCAGATCCATCTGTTGCAGCAGCACCTCGGTCCGGGGCGAGGCGTCTTCGATTTCACGTTTGACCTGATGGGCAAGACGATTGTGTTTGCGGTCATGCAGCAGTTCAAGCCGGTGCAGGTCGAAATGGTCATGGGTGGTCAGGCTGGGCGTCGGTTTCCAGCGCCGTTTCTTGCCCATATCGAGCTGCGTGCCGAGGAATCCGATGACAACGTTCTTCATGGTCTATCTAATTTTATAATTTACGCTCTTGATGTATCGTATCTCTAAGCACGCCTCTCATCAACAGGTAGGATTTATAAAATAATTCAACCACTTACGCTGATCTAAAGTTTTTCTCTGACCGTGCCCCTATCCATGGCAAAACATCCTCACAAACAAACGAGGACGAAGACATGGCGAACAAATCCGTGTTTGCATCGATCAAAGGCCGGTTGCTGCCGAAGGCAACTGCAAAGAACGCCCATGGCGCACCGGCCTATGCGTATTGTGATGCTCATGCTCTGGCACAGGTCGCCGTGACCGGCACATTCGGAGGTATGTTCTATCAATCGCCACAGGAAGAACTGGAATACGTTCTGGATGTGGCCGAGACCGTTGAGCCGAAGTTTCTGGCGCAGGCGGCGATTTATGCCCGCCAGTCGGGATACATGAAGGATATGCCTGCGGTTCTGCTAGCTATCCTGGCCCGGCGCGACCCGGCGCTGTTCCGCGCGGCCTTTGGTCGGGTGGTCGATAACGGCAAGATGCTGCGCACTTTTGTGCAGGTCATCCGGTCGGGGCAGACAGGGCGGAAGTCTCTGGGGTCCGCGCCGAAAGCGATGGTGCAGAACTGGCTGAACACTGCGTCTGACCGGGCGCTGTTGAACGCCAATATCGGGAATGACCCGTCTTTGGCAGACGTGATCAAGATGGTGCACCCGAAACCGGCCTCGGCCGAGCGGGAAGCGCTGTTTGCCTGGATCGTCGGGCGGCCGTGCAATCTGGCACGGCTGCCACGGGCCCTGCAGGACTGGATCGCGTTTCGTGAGACCGGCAAAGGCTCGGTGCCGGATGTACCGTACCAGATGCTGACGCAGCTGGAGCTGTCGCCGGAACATTGGGCGCGGATCGCGCGCAAGAGCTCGTGGCAGATGGTGCGACAGAACCTGAACACGTTTCAGCGTCATGGCGTTTTCAACGTGGCCAAGAATGTGGATCATGTGGCTGCACTGCTGCGGGACCCGAAGGCCATCGCCAAGGCGCGAGCGTTTCCGTACCAACTGATGGTGGCGGCGCAGAACGTGACCGGTGATATGCCGCGTCAGATCGTGGACGCGCTGCACGATGCGATGGAGATCGCGGTGCAGAACGTGCCGAAGATCGACGGTCAGGTTGTCGTGTGCCCGGATGTATCGGGCTCGATGACATGGGCCGTGACCGGGTATCGCCCGGGGGCGACCTCGGCTGTGCGGCACGTGGATGTGGCGGCGCTGGTGGCGGCAGCCTTCCAGCGCGTGAACCGCGGGTGTCAGGTTCTGCCGTTCGACTTCGACGTGCGTGACGTACGTCTGGAGCCGCGCGACACGATCCTGACCAATGCCGAGCGTCTGGCCGCTCTGGCAGGTGGCGGGACGAACTGTTCCGCACCGCTGGCCTGGCTGAACAAACGTGGCCGCGCGCCGGATCTGGTGGTGTTCGTGTCTGACAACCAGTCGTGGGTGGACGCCCGCAACGGTGGTCAGGGAACGGCGATGTTGAAGGAATGGGAGGTGATCAAGCGTCGCAACCTGAAGGCCAAACTGGTCTGCATCGACATCGCCCCATACGGGACCACGCAGGTGCAGACGCGTGCCGATGTGCTGAATGTCGGCGGCTTCTCGGATGCGGTCTTTGACCAGATCGCGGGTTTTGCCGCCGGTCAAACCGGCCCGGATCATTGGGTCGGCGAGATCGAAAAGATCGACATATAATCAAGGCTGGGGCGGTACGCCGCCCGGGCCGCCAGACAACATCAGGCAGAATGCCGGTGGGACTACATCGCTATGACCGATCCGCGCCCGTAGAGGGCGCCGTCTCACCATCCCTTGTCTGCCTGACCCGAATTATAAGGAATATCCCGGCGAATGCCGAAGGAACTACATGGCTCAACAGGGACAGGTCGAGCGGGTTCAACTCCCCTCCGTGCCGGCGCCCAGATGGCAAACGCATCTGCCCATTCAGATGCGGGGCGGGCCTCCCGAACTGTTTCTTCACCTTTTGTCGCCGGGGCCTGAGCAAAAGAAAATGACAATGACACAGGAAAACACATTCGACCCGGTGACCGGGGAGCATTTGAAAGGCTGGGGGCATCGCCCCGGCAAGCAATTTCCCGCCCTGCTGGCACGCGCGAACGAGATGCGGGCCGAAGGGTTCGGGCTAGTGCGTATCCGGCAGGAGCTGGAGGGTGAGATTCCACCCGCCCCGGTGACCATGGATCTGCGCGCAGCCGGAGAAGTGCCGTTTCATGAAAACATCGACATGGATCATCCGGACGAGGAAGACAATGTCGACAAGGTGCGCGAGACCATGACGGCGCTGATGCGGACGCCGACGATCGAGGCCGGGGCGATCATGCCGGATGCCTGTCCGGCGGGGCCTGTTGGCACCATTCCGGTGGGCGGCGTGGCAGCGGCGCGGAATGCGATCCATCCGGGAATGCACTCGGCTGACATCTGCTGTTCAGTCATGATCACGGATCTGGGCCATGCCGATCCCAAGGCGGTGCTGGACGCGGCCCAGTCGGTCACGCATTTCGGACCCGGTGGGCGACCGCAAGGCAAGCGGTTCACAACCTCGATGAAGCTGATGGACGCGTTCCGGGAAAATCCGTTTCTGGACAACCCGAAATCCCTGCGCATGGCGCAGGAGCATATGGGCACACAAGGGGACGGGAACCACTTCCTGTTTGTCGGGCGCTCACGCAAGACTGGGCGCACGGCCATCGTGACCCACCATGGGTCGCGCGGACCGGGGGCGGTTCTGTATAAGCATGGGATGCATGTGGCCGAGAAGTTCCGCAAAGAACTGTCGCCCGAGACTGCCAAGCAGAATGCCTGGATCCCGGCAGATACCGAGGAAGGACGCGACTATTGGGAGGCGCTTCAGCTGATCCGTAAGTGGACCAAGGCCAACCACAACGCCATCCACCAAGCAACGGTCGAGACCGCGCGCGTGGGCGATGTGGGCGAACGGTTCTGGAATGAGCACAACTTCGTCTTCAAGCGGGGCGATATCTATTACCACGGCAAGGGCGCGACCCCTGCCTGGGATGGGTATGCATCGGATGCGACAGGGCTGACGCTTATTCCGTTGAACATGTCCGAACCCGTGCTTGTTGTGCGCGGCAAGGACGCGGATCACGGTCTGGGGTTCAGCCCCCATGGTGCAGGGCGCAACTTCTCGCGGTCCGAGCACAAGCGCCGAATGGGTACGGTCACGCCCGAGCAGATGCTGAAGGCGGAAACCGAGGGCTTGGATATTCGGTTCCATGCCGGGGGCGTTGACGCCTCGGAACTGCCGTCGAGCTATAAGAACGCCGACAATGTGGTTGCCCAGATCAAATCCTACGATCTGGCTGAGATCGAAGACTATATCGACCCTTACGGCTGCATCATGGCAGGAGACGTGCCGCCGTTCTGGAAAAACAAGAAGAAAGGCCGCCGGTGATCACCGGCGCCCTTTGCCATCCATCCATGAGTGGACATTGGGTTCCGGCTCTAGGCACACATCGGATTCGGTTGATTTGTGTCCGCCCAAATTGGCCTGTGTGCCCTAAACCCCAACGCGTTACTGATTGACCAAATTGTGCAAATCGAACTTACCCTTGCCGCACCCGATGCTGCTGGCTACGCCGCGTAATGATCTTGGATTCATGCAGCACAAGCATCCTGACCACATGCGCTGGCGAGAGACATCGGCGGGTTAGTTCACGATTTTCTACCCTGAAATAACTCCGTTGCGCACCGCAAGCTGCGGCTCAATCAGGCCAGAGACGCCATGGCTGCGCATGTTACGCTGCAGATGGGCAGCCTGACCTATGGTGACCGGCGTTGGCAGGGCTTTGATGCCGCAACACTGGCCGAGGTGTCGAACATATCGAACCGCACCTTCGTCAAAATCATCGCACGCATTCGCTGATCGCAGCGTGCATAGGCTTGCCACAAGCCAGAACCCGGCTGCCATGGGCCAAGAAACGGTCCAGAGGATCGCAGTCAAACTGGCCTCCAGCCTCCACAATCATGGGTATCGCAGCGAAGGCGTCCCAGGCGTTCAGATGCGCCTCGAAATACCCTTCGGCCTGACCCGAGGCGACCGCCAGCAAACTGATCGCGGCCGATCCATTGCGGCGGTACTCCATCCCGGCATCCAGAAGCGTCTGGATTATAGCGGTGTGCTCAGCAATCGTCCGCCGGTTCGACCAGCCCAACATCAGCACTGCGCGATCAGGTTCAGCGCAGTCTGACACGCTCAGACGCTCTCCATTCAGCCAGGCGCCGTTTCCGGTAGCGGCCCAGGCGAGCATGTTCAGATCCGGCGCGCAGATCACGCCCAAATGTATCTGGCCACCTTCATAGAACGCGATGCATACACCCCAATCCCGGTGACCGCGCATGAAATTGGCGGTGCCGTCTATCGGATCCACAACCCAGATAGCCTGCCCGCTGCCGGAAACACCGTGTTCCTCGCCCAGCATCGCGTCGGATGGCCAATGTTCGGCAATACGCTTACGGATCAGGTCTTCGACGGCGCGATCCGCAAATGTTACGAAATCCTGTGGGCCTTTTTCCGCGACAAACTCGGCGCTTCGTTCTGTCCTGAGGCGTTGGGCCAGTTGTCCGGCCTCTTGCGCCAGAGATTTGGCGAATGACAGACGGTCGTCGATGTCGGTCATGTCAGCTTCCTACTTTCGCCAGAACATCCGATTTCAGAAACCGTTCGATGAACAGCATAAATCCCACCGAAGGAACAAGCAGAATGAGCGCAGTGATCGAGGCGATCTGATAGTTCCCCTCCATCGATGCTGTGAACAGCAGCAGTGGCATGGTCGTCACGTCTGGTACGCCGACAAAGTAAGTGCCGGTGAACTCATCCAGTGAGATGAGGAAAACGAAGATGGCGCTGGCCATCAGGCCCGGCAGCGCAAGCGGCAAAGTCACTGTGCGGAATACGGTGAAAGGCGAGGCACCTATATTGGCTGCGGCTTCCTCAAGTTCGCGGTCAACGGCAGCGAAGGCGGCGGTGGCAATCCAGACCGAAAACACCAGCCCCTGGATCGTGTGCACCAGAACAACGCCCAGATATGTGCCGTTCAGGCCCAGGCCATAGAAAATGCGCGCGATGTTCATATGCACAGCAATCGACGGAAAGGCCTGCGGCAACAGAAACAGAAGCAGAAAGAACGTCCGCCATGGCAGGCTGCCGCGACCCAGTGCCAGCCCCGCAGGGATCGCCACCGCCAGCGAGGCCAACACGGTGAAAAATGCGATCAGAACCGAACTCCAAAGCGACTCCATGGCGTTGCCCTGCGGACGGAACACACGCTCCCAAAATGAAAAGCCATAGCTTTGGGGAAGTTTGGCGGGAAAGTACCATGTCTCCGCCACTGACCAGATCAGCATGTTGGTGATCGGGCCAAAAATGGCGAAGGCCAGCAGAGCCAAAAGGATGGCGGTCACGGTCGTGCGCAGAACAGTCATACCGGTTTTCCCCCTTCCCGCACACCCTGGCGCAGGTAGATCCATGCGATGACGGCCGTCATGGCATATGAGATGAAGCCAAGCGCGTTTGCGACGCCGTAATCCGAATAGGCGTTGATGCGCCATGCCATGTCGACTGTGATCATCGTCGGTGTCTGTGCGTTGATCATAAGCGGAACGGACAGGACCGACATCATCACCACATAAGACAGGATCAGCCCCACCATTAGCGTGGTGGCCACCTGTGGCACCACAATCTCGAACAGGATGCGGAAACGGGACGCACCCAGATTGCGGGCGGCTTCGATCGTTGAACGGTTAAGCGCTGCCATGGCACCCGCCACCAGAAGTGCCACGAAAGGCGTTTGTTTCCAAACAAAGGTGATAACAATGCCACGCCAGTCCAGATAGCTGGTGGCTTGCAAGGGCTCCATCAATCCGGTCGAGACGATGATGTTGTTCATCATGCCGTTCTTGGCCAGAAATGTGCGCATCAACTGCGCAGCGACCACAAAAGGAATGAATAGGGGCCAGCGATAGAGCCAGCGCAAGACCACAAGGGCAACCCGGTTTTCACCAAGCGTCAGGTAACCGCCAATGGCAATCGATATGGCGCCGATGATAATGGTGGACAGGGTCACGATAATCAGCGTGAACAGAATGTCGTTCGAATAAAGTGCAAAAGCCTTGATGAAATTCTGAAGACCCCAGCCGCCCAGTTCCTCATCCCGGAACGCCCAAAGCAACGAATAGCCCAAGGGATAGAGAAACAGCAGTCCAAGCAGTACGATGGCCGGAGCGACCAGAACCAAAGAGGTTTTGCGTGTGATCATCTTTTTTCGGTCCAGAGTGTTCAGGTGCGGGCCGAACGGAACGGGCCCGCACCAAGGTTTCCGCTATTGGCAGTTTAGTTGGAAACCTTCTGCTCATAAGCCTCGCGGATGTCGTCAAAATACGGGCCCAGCGGGAAGGATTTGCCTTTGGCAGCCAAATCTTCCGGCGTCACGTCCGTGAACAACTTGTCCCAGACCTCTTTGTCCAACGAGGGCTCAACATGCTGGGCATCGATGCCCGGATACCAGTTGAAACGTTTGACGATGCCCTCGGCCTGTACATCGGGGCTGGTGGCCAGCGCGATGAACTTGCGCGCGGCTTCGGCATTCTCGGCCTTGGCGGGAACCGCGTAGTAGTACGGCTGACCCGGCATTCCCGGCTCGGGCAGCAGCAGCTTGAGGTTCGGGTTCAGGCGCCCGTCAGCCTGCCAAGTGTAGAACATATCGACCCAGACCGGACCCATCACGATCTCGCCCCGGTTCATCATGTCCAGCGTGCCAGCGTTGCCCGGGGTAAAGGTGACGTTTTCATTGAACGCTTTCAGATCGTTGAGGGCCTGATCCCAGCTGTTCTTCAGTTCTGGGTCGTAGGGACCATTCATCAGCTGATCAGTGTTGCCCGCATAGGCATACATCCAGGCAGCCGTAAAGGCGACGCCGGACATACCGTTCTTGATACCGTTATAGCCGAACGCGCCCTTGTTTTCCGCGGTCCAGGTTTTCAGCTCGTCGAAGCTGTTAGGTGGGTTTTCAACCAGATCGGGATTATAGGCGATCGCTGTCTGGCTGTGGAACATCGGCATGACGTAGCCCGTTACATCAGTGCCCAGAGCCGTTCTGGACGTGTCGCGCGTGGCCAGTTTGCCAGTGTCGATATCATCGACATATTGCTGCAGCAGGCCCTCGGTAACCATTTCTCCGGTTTTCAGCTGGGTCATGACGACGACATCAGTGTCCCACGCATCATTTCCGGCCTGTGCCTTGATTTTTTCAAGGATCGCCTGGCTGCCCGCGTTGCCGGGGCCGGTGCCAACCACGTTTACGGTCCAGCCCGGGTTTTGTTCCTCGAACAGAGGGCCCAGATAGTCGGTGACATAGTCGACCATGTTCTGGCTACCGCCAGAGGCCACGTTCAATACGTTTTCGGCTTGCGCCGCACTGGTTGCGATCAGAGCGATGGCTGCTGATGCAAAAAGATTTGCAATTTTTGAAGTCATGGTGTTTCTCCAGGGTCTCAGAGGTGTTGTGCGGCCTGGCTCGCCGCCTCGGGTCCGGTCACGGCTGTCTGGGACTTTGCAGGAAACAGACTAAGGGCCGTGGCCGGTACGCTTACATCGACCGCCGAGCCGATGGGCATCTTGTGGGTATTGTCGGCCATGATACGGGTCTCGCCGACCTGAATTTCATGACGGTAGACCGATCCCAGATACGAATGCTGAACCACCGTTCCGGGCAATGTCAAAGCATGACCTGCCGCCCGACCCAGCTGCGCAGCATCACTGTGAAACAGGATGTCGACCGGACCATTTCGGGGCTCGGGGAAATGGACGCCAGAGGTGTTTTCGTCCAAGATCGGTAGTCGGTGCAGGTGGCCATCGACCTTTAGGTCGACAAACTGTGAGCCAACGGTGGCGTTGCCGGTCAAGCTGTTTCCAGCCCCCATGAACCGGGCGACATAGGGGTTTGCGGGCGTATGAAAAACGTCCTCGGGTGTGCCGACCTGCGCGATGCGGCCCTGATTCAGGATTACCACCCGGTCCGCCATCGACATCGCCTCTTCTCGGTCATGAGTGACAAGAACGGTGGTCAGACCCAGCCGTTGTTGCAGGCTGCGAATCTCGTGCCGCATATTGGCGCGGATACCGGCGTCGAGGTTGGACAGCGGTTCATCCAGCAACAGCACCGGAGGGTCAATTGCCAGCGCCCGCGCCAAAGCAACCCTTTGCCTCTGACCACCGGACAAGGCCCCGATCTTGCGGTGGATCAAATCACTCAACCCAACCAGTGCGGCCATTTCCCGGACCCGCGCCGAAATCTGCGCCTTGCTTTTCTTGCGCAGCCTCAACCCGTATCCAATATTCTGCGCCACGTTCATATGCGGCCACAGGGCATAGGATTGGAACATCATCGCCATTCCGCGCTTCTCGGGCGTGGTGTGGCTCATGTCCTGCCCGTCGACGGAAATCGACCCACCGCGTACCGGTACGAACCCAGCGAGCGCGCGCAAGAGCGTGGTCTTGCCGCAGCCAGATGCACCAAGCAATGCGATGAACTCTCCGGCCCCTACATCAAGATCTATTTCCGACAGCACATCCTGCTCGGCATACCCCACCCGCAAGCCACGCAGCTGTATCTCGGCTCCGAGGGTGGAGGAGGTGTTTTCGTAATCGACCGGCGCAAGGTTCATTTTGCATCTTTCATAATTCTGCTACATACGTAGTGAACACGTGTTCACCCAACGGTAAGAAATGACACCTTTATGACGCAAGCTAAAATTTCAGATATTCACAAAAGTAACACCATCGCAGCGAGACGAGACCCGGCTGAAATATGAATACAGGCAAAACTTCCAAACCTCGACGCGTTACAGCGAAACAGGTTGCGCAGGCGGCCGGTGTCTCGCGCTCGGCGGTGTCGCGTGCGTTCACGCCAGGCTCTCCTTTGGATGAAGACAAGAAAAAGAAAATTCTTCAGGTTTCCGAACAGCTTGGATATCGACCCAATGCGCTGGCGGCAGGGCTGCAAAGCACCGGTCGATCTAACCTTGTGGCTATCGTCACAGGCGATCTGGTGAACCATTACGACAGTGAGATTCTGGGCAAACTGATGCAGGGTTTGCACGGGATGGGCAAGTGGCCTGTGGTGCTTGGCGGATCCGTCGAAACGTCAGAGGCAGAAGTGCTTGAGGTCCTGGCTTACCCGCTGGATGCCCTGATTCTGCGCGGCGGGAGCGTAGAAGAATCAGTTGCAATTCACTGTGCCAAACTGAACATCCCGCTGATCATATCCGGACGCGTGATGCAGGCTGAGCGGGTGGATTGTGTCTGTTGCGACAACACGCAGGGGGCTGAACTGGCCGTATCCCATCTCATTGCCCAAGGGAAATCCCGTTTGGGCTATCTTGGCGGGCTGGAGCATCTTTCTTCTGACCAGGAGCGCAAGGCGGGCTTCGTAGCGGCACTGACCAAAGCGGGTCTGAAACCCGCCATCATCAGACATTCCGACTTTAGCTATGAGGGCGGGTATCGCTCCATCACTCAGATGCTGCGCGACAAATGCGATCTGGATGGGCTTTTTTGCGCGAATGATGCGATGGCTTTGGGCGCATTGGCGGCGGCACGGCAGGAATTTGGCCTGACTATCCCGACCGAGCTTTCAGTGGTGGGCTTTGATGACATCGCGATTGCCCAATGGCCCAGCTTTCAGCTGTCCACAGTGCGCAACGACATGGATCAGACAGTTTCAGAGATTTTGCGGCTGCTGTCCGAAAGATTGGATCATCCGGAAAAACCCAGCGAGACCGTATTCATCGCTCCGGAATTTATTTCTCGAGGGACGCACTGATCATGAAGGCCGATGTCGCAACCTATTCCGTGTGGATGATCCCGGAGGAACCGGACCTGACCAACCTGAGCATCAGGATCAGAAATTTTGCCGATGCACATGGCACTCCGTCCTTTGTGCCGCATGTTACGCTTATAGGTGATCTTGCGGGTGAAGAAACCGAGTTGGCCGCTCTGCTTGGCCGCATGTCGACCGGGTTCTCATGTCATGACCTGACCGTAACCGGCGTGAAGGCCGAAGATATTTTCTTTAAGTCTTTGTATCTTGACCTGTCGCCAACGCCCGACTTGCTCTGCGAGCAAGCGTCACTGACGCAAGGTTTACCGGCCTCTCAGCGCCCTCGCGCGTTTCAACCTCATATCAGCGTGGCTTATGGTCCAATCAAACCCGAGGTTAAAGCTACAGAGACCAAAGTCCTGAAGAACCTGATCGGCACAACGCTGAGTTTCAGGTATTTGCATCTGGTTAAGTCCAGCCAAAATGTGCCGATTGAGGACTGGGAAACATTGCAAGCATTTAGACTCAAAACCTATTAGACAGGTTCTTGAGCTCATGCCGCAGAGTTTTTTTATTTCTGAAAATACCGAAGCCCGAGGAGATTGTCTCGAAGTTACGGCAGGTTGAAGATCTGATTGGGCAAGGCATGTCCCGCCTTGATGCGATCAGGCAGATCGGTGTTGCCGAACAAACCTGTTACCGTTGGCGCAAGAAATGAACCGTTGAAGGCGCCATTGGTTCGAGCCCAACGGCGAATGCGGAATGGGCGTAGATCAGTTGAAGGAACTGAAACGGCTTCAGAATTGGAGCCGGTCATCCGCGTGCAAACAAAATGGCAATGCCCTTGCAACACTTTCACTCGGGAAATTGGATCTCGAACCCTGGGCGTCGTCATCAAGTTCACCTCTCTTTGGATTCTGACACGGCTGAACGCGTCGGCCAAAGACACGGAAAACCAGTCGTCCTAAGAGTTGAGGCGCAACGAATGTTTGAGGACGGGTTTCTGTTCTATTGCGCCGACAACGGCGTTTGGCTCACTGACAAGGTGCCAGCGGACTACTTGGGATTCGGGAAGACTGCATAGAAACGAGAACAGTTCGCAAATGGGCTGCTATGAACGCGGTTTTGTCTGAATACTATCGAGAGCGCCAAAATCCGAGGCACACAAAAAAATCGCGATGTGCAAATTCTACTGATCTGCGCTAAAAAGCGACGGAATCCTGTCAAAAGAGACAAACTTCGTGTCATCTTTCATTATGAAAAGTGGTGAGCCGTGCAGGATTCGAACCTGCGACCCACTGATTAAAAGTCAGTTGCTCTACCAACTGAGCTAACGGCCCACTCTTTTATCTGGATCTTTATGATCCGTGGCGCTCTGTAAGGCATTTTCCCGATCGGGTTCAAGACCTTATTTTGCACCGCGTTTCGCCGTCTTCCCATACAGGATCGGCGACCCGATAGGCGGCCTAATTAGGCAGGTGATGCAGGGGGGTCAACCCCTTTTTTCAGGAATCTTCACGACAGGGTGGATTCGCCTTCAGACCAAGGTTATATGCCCGCCATGCAACGATCAAACGACACCGGATTGCCCTTCATGAAGATGCACGGGCTGGGCAATGACTTTGTCATTGTGGATGCGCGCGCGCAGGCAGTGTCGATTACTCCGGCACAGGCATCGGGAATCGGCCATCGTCAATTCGGTGTCGGGTTCGATCAGCTGGCGGTGATCGGCAGCAGCGACAATGCGGATGCGCATCTGATTTTTTATAATGCCGACGGGTCGACCTCGGCCGCATGTGGGAATGCCACCCGCTGTATTGCCCGGTTCCTGATCGAAGAGATTGGCAAATCCAGCCTGACACTGACCACCGAACGTGGAACGCTGCTCGCCCGGGACGCCGGTAACGGCCTGACGGCGGTCAATATGGGGCATCCACAAACCGACTGGCAGGACATTCCACTGGCCGAGGATGTGGACACGCTGGAACTGCCGGTCGAAGGCGGGCCGACCGCTACGGGCATGGGAAACCCGCATTGCACGTTCTTTGTCGAAGATGCCGAAGCCATCCCCCTGGCCGAATTTGGCGCGCGATACGAACATCACCCGCTGTACCCTCAGCGGACAAATGTGCAGGTCGCGCAGCTGATCGGGCCGGACCACATCCGTATGCGGGTCTGGGAGCGCGGCGTCGGGATCACGCTCGCCTCGGGATCGTCTTCCTGCGCCACTGCAGTGGCGGCAGCGCGGCGCAGTCTGACCGGACGGAAGGTGCAGATCGATCTGGATGGCGGCACAATCTGGATTGACTGGCGCGAGGATGGTGTCTGGATGACCGGACCCACGGCCCATGTCTTCTCGGGCACTTTGACGCCAGAGTTTCTGAGGTCGCTGGGATGAATCCGCCCAAGTTTACCACTCTTGGCTGCCGCCTGAACGCCTATGAAACCGAGGCAATGAAAGAGTTGTCGCAGCAGGCCGGGCTGACGGATGCCGTAATCGTCAACACATGCGCTGTGACCGCCGAGGCCGTTCGCAAAGCCCGGCAGGAGATTCGCAAGCTGCGGCGTGAAAACCCGGACGCACGCCTGATCGTCACCGGTTGCGCCGCACAGACCGAGCCTCAGACCTTTGCTGAAATGGATGAGGTCGATGCAGTGATCGGCAACACCGAGAAGATGCAGCCCGAAACCTGGAAAAGTATGGCTGCCGATTTCATCGGCGAGACCGAGGCGGTACAAGTCGACGATATCATGTCGGTCACCGAAACCGCAGGCCATCTGATCGACGGTTTCGGCACCCGCTCGCGCGCTTATGTGCAGGTCCAGAATGGCTGTGATCACCGCTGCACGTTCTGCATCATCCCCTATGGCCGCGGCAACTCGCGCAGTGTCCCGGCGGGCGTGGTGGTGGATCAGATCAAGCGGCTGGTGGATCGTGGATATAATGAAGTGGTTCTGACCGGAGTGGACCTGACCTCGTGGGGCGCAGATCTGCCCGCCGGGCCAAAGCTGGGCGATCTGGTGATGCGTATCCTGAAGCTGGTGCCGGACCTGCCGCGCCTGCGCATCAGCTCGATCGACTCGATCGAGGTGGACGAGAACCTGATGCAGGCCATCGCAACCGAGCCACGCCTGATGCCGCATCTGCATCTGTCGCTGCAGCATGGCGACGACCTGATCCT
Source organism: Ruegeria sp. L12 (assembly GCF_056531745.1). Lineage (NCBI taxonomy): Bacteria > Pseudomonadati > Pseudomonadota > Alphaproteobacteria > Rhodobacterales > Roseobacteraceae > Ruegeria > Ruegeria sp. L12. The sequence goes on along the minus strand of NZ_JBQFMH010000004.1, from coordinate 274,485 downwards.
GAAACGGATGAAACGCCGCCACCTGCGCGACGACGCCATCCGCTTTACGGAAGAGGCCCGTAAACTGCGGCCCGAAATGACATTCGGGGCCGATATCATCGCAGGATTCCCGACCGAGTCAGCGGCGCATTTCGAAAACTCGCTGAAGCTGGTTACCGATTGCAACCTGACTTGGCTGCATGTCTTCCCCTATTCCAAGCGCGAGGGCACGCCTGCTGCACGCATCCCGCAGCAGGTGAATGGCAATGTGATCAAAGACCGCGCCGCGCGTTTGCGTGCCGCGGGCGAAGTGCAGGTCTCAAAACACCTGGCCGCGCAGATTGGTAAGACCCATCACATCCTGATGGAGAACCCCCACATGGGCCGGACCGAGCAGTTTGCCGAGGTTACATTCGACACCCCTCAGACCGAGGGTCAGATTGTGCAGGCCGAAATATCCGGTCAAACCGGCACGCAACTGACAGCCTGACGGCTTGCGTTAATTCGCTGCGGCGGCCACGGCTGCAGTGTCGTAGAACTCTTCATATTCGCAGACCAGACCATCGCGGAAGCGGCAGATCACCACGACTGGTGTTTCCACACGTTTTCCCGTGGTTTTGTGGGTCCAGGCCGTTGTGCCGATACCAACAACCCTGTCGCCTTCGGAAATCGTATCTTGCAGAGTCCAATGCTGCATCTCGAACGCATCGGTCAGCGCTTTCAGATAGGCGTGCATTTCGGCCCTGCCATGCCGGGTGCAACTGAATTCCAGCCCGTATTTTCCGCGCCCGATCGAGCACAGGCGGAGATCATCGGTGGTATATTGATCCCACATCGACAAATCCGCCCCCTTCGACGCATTCCAGGCCGTATACGCCTCACGCAGTTTGGCAGCATGTGTCTGAGCAGTCATGAAAATCCCTCCCAATATCACTTGTTGAAAATGGCGGACCGAAACAGAAGCGCGGCTTCGGTCAGGCTGAATGATAACACTCGACACCATAAAACAGAAAAACCCGGCGCGGGGCGCCGGGTTTTTGCAGATTTCAGATTGAGGTGGCGGGTCAGACGGACTTCTTGCCTTTGACCGGTGCCCACAGGCGTTTGTTCACCAGATACAGCAGGACCGACAGGACCGACAGGAACAGAACACCAACGAAACCGGCGTTTTTGCGCTCCATCATTTTCGGCTCAGCAGTCCACATCAGGAAGGCTGCAACATCCTCGGACATGGCTTCAACCGTGTTGGCATGACCATCGGCAAACTCAACCTGCTCATCCGCCAGCGGCGGTGCCATCGAGATCCAGCCACCGGGGAAGGCGGTGTTTTCATACAGGGTAGCGCCAGCTTCAGTCTTTTCCTTACCAGTATAGCCGTCCAGCAGTGATGCGATGTATTCTGCGCCGCCCATACCTTTGACCAACTGGTTGATCCCCAGACCATACGGGCCGTGGAACCCGGCGCGGGCCTTGGCCATCAGGCTCAGATCCGGTGCGCCGACACCGTCGTTGACCGGGAAGTGGTCGGTCGGAATGGCCGGGCGGAAATCGTCCAGCTCAGGGTCGAACACTTCGAAATTATCGGCCGCATATACGATGACCTGTTCTTCCGAATATCCCAGCGCTTCAAGGTCGCGCAGAGGCACGTACCTCAGGCCGTGGCAGGCTGCGCAGACTTCGGTATAGATCTGAAGACCGCGTTGCAGCTGGTTCTTGTCCCAGGTGCCGAAGGGACCTTCGAACGAAAAGTCGAAGTCTTCGATATGCTGCTTTACTTCGCTGCTGGCCGCAAAGGTTGCGGCAGGCGCGAAGGCCAAAGCAAGAGCGGCACCGATTGCAAGTTTCTTGAACATGTTTCCGGTCCCTCTTCTTACTCGGCCGGCGTGGCATCGGCGTCAGCCTTGCCATAATGCGCGTTGAAGTCTTCTTCGATGGTCTCTGGCTGGGCATCGGGTTTTTCGATGACACCCAAGATCGGCAGGATCACGAAGAAATAGGCGAACCAGTAGGCCGAAGCGATCAGCGAGAAGGTCGCGTAAGGCTCTTCCGCGGGCATCGCACCCAGCCACATCAGGGCAAAGAAGTCGATGATCAGCAGATAGAACCACCACTTGAACATGGGGCGGTACTTGCCCGAACGCACGCTCGAGGTATCCAGCCAGGGAGCCAGAGCCATGGCCAGGATCGCACCGAACATTGCCACCACACCAAAGAACTTGGCGTCGACAATGCCGCCGGTGATGAAGCTGGCGAACTGCACGACCCAGACCTCGCCGGTGAAGGCGCGCAGGATCGCGTAGAACGGCAGGAAGTACCATTCGGGCACGATATGTGCGGGTGTGACCAGCGGGTTGGCTTCGATGTAGTTGTCCGGGTGACCCAGATAGTTCGGCATGAAGCCGACAACCGCCCAGAACACGACCAGAATGACAACCAGCGCGAACAGGTCCTTGATCACGAAATAGGGCCAGAACGGCAGCGTGTCTTTCTCGGCCTCGGCTTTCGAACCGCGGCGCACTTCAACACCCGTGGGGTTGTTGTTGCCGGTGGTGTGGAAGGCCCAGATGTGCACGATCACCAGCGCCGCAATCACGAAGGGCAGCAGGTAGTGCAGCGAGAAGAAGCGGTTCAGCGTGGCGTTGTCCACCGCCGGTCCGCCCAGCAGCCAGGTCTGGATCGCGTCACCTACAAACGGGATCGCGCCAAACAGGCCGGTGATCACGGTCGCACCCCAGAAGGACATCTGACCCCAGGGCAGAACGTAGCCCATGAAGGCGGTGCCCATCATCATCAGGTAGATCAGCATACCGATGATCCACGTGATCTCACGCGGGGCTTTGTACGAGCCGTAGAACAGGCCACGGAAGATGTGGATATAGACAGCTACAAAGAACAGCGAAGCGCCGTTCATGTGCAGATATCGCAGCATATAGCCGCCGTTCACGTTACGCATGATGTGCTCGATGCTGGCAAAGGCCAGATCGACATGCGGGGTATAGTGCATCACCAGAACGATACCGGTGACGATTTGCAGCGCCAGGCAGAATGCCAGGACGATGCCCCAGATCCACCACCAGTTCAGGTTCTTGGGGGTCGGGATCATGAGGGTGTCATACAGCAGGCCGACGATGGGCAAGCGGCTGTTCAGCCACTTCTCGCCGTTTGTCTTCGGCTCGTAATGATCGTGGGGAATTCCGGACATAAGTTGGGTCTCCCTTAGCCGAGTTTGATGGTTGTTGCGTCGACCCACTCAGCGGGCGGAACAGGCAGGTTTTCAGGCGCGGGACCTTTGCGGATCCGGCCAGCCAGATCATAGTGCGAGCCGTGGCAGGGGCAGAACCAGCCGCCAAAGTCACCAGCATCCCCCAGAGGCACACAGCCCAGGTGCGTACAGACGCCCATCTGAACGATCCATGCACCCGGCGCTTCGCCTTCAGGCGACGGCATCACGCGGTTGGCGTCGGTCGCCGGTGCATCAGGGTTCAGGTTGAAGTTGCGCGCCAGCGGATCCGGCAGGGCATCAACGCCGTCGGCGTCCTGCTCCTGTGCTTCCTGGATCTCGGCACCGGTGCGGTGACGGATAAAGACGGGTTTACCCAGCCATTTGACGGTCAGCTGTGTGCCCGGCTCAACCCCGCTGACGTCGGTTCGGATCGAGGACAGGGCCTGAACGTCTGCCGATGGGTTCATCTGGTTGATCAGGGGCCATACGGCTGCACCGGCAGTCACGACACCTGCGCCGCCAGCGACGTAATACAGGAAATCTCTGCGGGTGCCTTCGTGGTCTTCTGCGTGGGACACGAGGTTTTCTCCGATTGTCTGGCGCCCGCGGACGGGCAAATAGCTCGCGCACCGCACGAATGCGGCGTCTTAACCGCGCTGTCTATCGGGGAGATTAGTGTTCGTCTAGCGGTCATAAACGCGCAATACGCCGCATCTGGGTTTTTTATCACAGGGCATCTGACTTTTTTGATGTTTCAGCGCCACATCTTTTCGCAAGCCGCCGATTCGAAAGGGTTTGATTCGCCCGCGATCTCGGATTTCGGGCAGAATCGATGGCACGCTGCACCCCCATCTCTTGATTGATGCAGAATCGTGCAAGGTGTCACCTTCAGATTCGGCTTTGTTCCCGTGCAAATGACAGGTTTGAGATAGACCATTTATTCTGCACACAACCAATCCGTTTCCTGTTGCACTTATTACGCGAATGCCAGACATCCGACCCCGCGCGAACGCCGATCAGGAGACCCCAATGTCAAAGCCCCCCTTGGCCGCCGTTCTGTTAACGATTGCACTGACCACTCAGGTCGCCGCCGCCGGTGATCCGGCGAAAGGCGAAAAACTTTATAACCGCTGCTCTTCCTGCCACGCGATCATCAAAGATGGTGAGGTTTTGGTAAAAGGCGGCATCACCGGACCGAATCTCTATGGAGTCGTGGGCCGCGTTGCCGGATCCGAGAACGACTATCGCTATGGCAGCGAACGCCTGCCCGTTGGCATGTTCACCGATGACATGATCCGCGCCGGCGAAGAAGGCCTTGTCTGGACCGAAGACAATATCGCCGCCTATTCCAAGGATCCCATCCGGTTCATTCAGGATTATCTGGATGACGAGTCCGCACGCCCGAACATGAGCGTCAAACTGAAGAAAGGCGCCGAAGACATCGCCGCCTATCTGACGACGTTCAGTCCCCAGTGACCTTGATCACCGGCGCTGGCTACGCCTTGTGCATCAAGGCGGCCAGCTGCCCGGTTTCGCTGCCGAACCCGTCCGTCACGTGACCAGCGGCGGCGGCCCGCACGGCCTCGACTTTGTTCTGACCCAGCTTCCAGGTGCCCTGAAGATCGTCCACCTGCATCCGGCAGGGCACAATCATCCGCAACATCTTGGCCAAAGCTTCCGTGGACATCTTATCGGTGACCCATGGGGGCTTGGGCAACAGGCGCCGCTCATAGAATGCCGACTGGCGCTGCAGCAAATCCAACAGATCGTCCTGCGGGCACAGTTCCAGAACCCCGCTTAGATGAACGGCCACGTAATTCCATGTCGGTACCTGATCTTCGACGCCATACCAATCTGGCGAGATGTACCCATCCGGTCCCTGCACCGCGATCTTCGCTTGCTGCGGGTCACGCAGCGCCCGCACGATGGGATTCGAACGCACCAGATGCAGCTCGGCCACAGTTCCGTCTTCGGACAACAGAAACGGCACATGGCTCAGTAACGGAGCACCGTCGGCAGACACCGCCAGAACGCCAAAAGCCCGATCCCGGGCGAATTCGATATGGCGCGAACGATCTTCGGCGCGAAACATGGGATTGGGGTGCATAACGATCCTCCTGTCAATCCTCTTGCAGAGGCAGATGCTTCTTGGCAAGGTCCGCCTCGTTCTCAGGGCGGGGTGGAATTCCCCACCGGCGGTATGCGGGCATCGACCCGTAAGCCCGCGAGCGGCCCCGCAGTGTCCACGATCCGAAAAGTGGGAACCGGTTTTCGGACAAATTGTGGAACCACCAAAGGGTGACAAGCAGATCTGGTGAGAAGCCAGAGCCGACGGTTACAGTCCGGATGAAAGAGAACGCGCAGACGCGCCGGTGATGCGGCGCGATTGCTCGTGATCGCCTTGGGTGACGTGTCTGTAAACTCAGGAGATCACTATGACACACACCCGCTTTGCTTTTATCAAGGCCAACTGGCATTCCGATATCGTCGAGCACGCACTTGAGGGGTTTCTACAACTCATCCCTGCCGAGCAGGTCGATGTCTTCGACGCCCCCGGCGCGTTCGAGATGCCGCTTCTGGCCCGCGATCTGGCCCAATCCGGCCAATACGCCGCCATCGCCTGCGCCGCCTTTGTCGTTGATGGTGGCATCTATCGCCACGATTTCGTCGCTCAGGCCGTGGTCGACGGCCTGATGCGCGCCGGGCTGGACAGCGGCGTTCCGGTCCTGTCGGTCTCACTGACCCCACATCAGTATCAGGAAACCGACCACCACAACGCCATCTACCGAGTGCATTTCGTCAAAAAAGGCCGCGAGGCCGCGCAAGCCGCGCTTTCGATCACCAAAACCCGCCAGTCCCTGAAGGCCGGACTCTGATCCGCTTCATCTGGCCAAAAATATCTCCGGGGTGAATTGAGCCATAGGCTCAAGAGGGGGCTGGCCCCCTCCCCCGCTTCACCGAAATCCGCTTGAGGCCGAGCCCCGCGCCCGCTAATCACGATCCGCAAAGGAGCACGCCCCATGTCGATGAACAGCTTTGGACACCTCTTCCGCGTCACCACCTGGGGTGAAAGCCACGGTCCCGCCTTGGGCGCGACCGTTGATGGCTGCCCGCCGGGAGTTGAAATCAACGAAAGCATGATCCAGCACTGGCTCGACAAACGGAAACCGGGGCAGAACAAGTTTACCACCCAGCGGCGCGAACCCGATCAGGTAAAAATCCTGTCCGGCGTGTTCGAAGGCCAGACCACCGGTACGCCCGTCCAACTGATGATCGAAAACACCGATCAGCGTTCCAAAGACTACGGCAATATCATGGACAAGTTCCGCCCGGGCCATGCCGATATCACCTATTGGCAGAAATACGGCATCCGCGATTATCGCGGCGGCGGGCGCAGTTCGGCCCGTGAAACCGCGTCGCGTGTTGCTGCCGGAGGGCTAGCGCGGGAAGCAATCAAACAAATCGCGCCGAATGTGCAGATCACCGGCTACATGACCCAGATCGGCCCGCACAAGATCGACCGCAGCAATTTCGACTGGTCTCAGATCGAACAGAACCCGTTCTGGACGCCCGACGCGCAGGCGGCGCAGGACTGGGCCGCCTATCTGGACGAACTGCGCAAATCCGGCAACTCGGTCGGCGCAGTGGTCGAGGTTGTCGCGCGCGGCGTTCCCGCCGGGCTGGGCGCCCCGGTTTATGCCAAGTTAGACACTGATCTGGCCGCCGCGATGATGTCGATCAACGCCGTCAAAGGTGTCGAGATTGGCGAAGGCATGGCCGCCGCCGAGCTGACCGGCGAGGCCAACGCGGATGAGATTTTCATGGGCCAGAACGGCCCGCAATACAGTTCGAACCACGCGGGCGGCATACTGGGCGGCATCTCGACCGGGCAGGATGTCGTGGTGCGGTTTGCGGTCAAGCCGACCTCGTCGATCCTGACCACGCGCAAAACCATCACCAAATCCGGCGAAGAGACCGAGATTATCACCAAAGGCCGACACGACCCCTGCGTCGGCATCCGCGCCGTCCCCGTGGGCGAGGCGATGATGGCCTGTATGATCCTCGATCACCTGTTGCTGCACCGTGGTCAGATCGGCGAGAATCGTGGACATATCGGCTGATCTGCGCACCCGGCTGCGCCGCACCGTCGCGCAGCGGATGCAGACCGACCCGGCGCATGATCTGGCCCATCTGGATCGCGTCTGGGTGAACGCGCAGGCCATGGCGGATGAACAGACCGACAGATCGGTGCTGCTGGCGGCCTGCTATCTGCACGATCTGGTCAACCTGCCCAAAAATTCACCCGACCGGCACCTCGCTTCGCGCCGATCGGCTGAAAATTCAGAGCCTATTCTGGCGGAATTGGGCTTTTCCCCTGCCCGGATCAACGTCACGCAACATGCCATTGCGGCACATAGTTATTCGGCCAACATCCCGCCTGTAACGCCCGAAGCCCGGATTCTGCGCGACGCTGATCGGTTGGATGCGCTTGGGGCTATCGGCATTGCGCGCACATTCTCGGTGTCCGGCGCATTGGGTCGGGTTCTTTACGATCCGGCTGATCCGTTTGCCAACACGCGGCCTCTGGACGATCTGCGATTTTCGCTGGATCACTGGAAGGTCAAACTGCTGAACCTGCCGGATGAGATGCTGACTGACACGGGCCGCCAGATCGCGCGGCACCGCACCGACCGCATGATCCGGTTTCTGGAAGAATTCGGGGATGAAATCGGCCACCCGCTGCCCGATCACTGGAAATCGACCTGATTGGTACAATCCCGGCGTTGATCTTTTGTCGCCAAAAGCGCAGGGTCCGGCCAATGGCAAAATCGTTAACATCGCATCGACCCATGCTGGCCGTGGGTCTCAAACTGGCTGCGCTGATGCTGTTCACCTCGATGTCGGCACTGGTCAAAGCCCTGTCCGAGGATTTCCCGCCGGGTGAACTGGTGTTCTTCCGCTCGCTCTTTGCCATTCCGGTCATTATCGCGTGGCTGATCTGGCGCGGAGAGCTGGCGCAGGGATTCATAGTCAAGAAACCCATGGGACATTTCTGGCGCGGCGTTTTGGGCACCAGCGCTATGGGTCTGACCTTTACCGGCCTCAGCCTGCTGCCCCTGCCCGAGGTCACGGCTATCGGTTATGCCACCCCGATCTTTACTCTGATTCTGGCCGCCTTGATGCTGGGTGAACGTATCCGAATGATCCGCATCGGCGCGGTGGCACTGGGGCTTCTGGGCGTTCTGATCATGATCTGGCCCCGGCTCGGTAGCACTCAGATGGAGCTGGCAGCAACCATCGGCGCATTGTGCGTCCTGACCGCAACGGTCGCCCGCGCCTTTGTCCAGATCCACATCCGGCAACTGGTCAAGGTCGATCACCCGGCCGCCATCGTGTTCTATTTCTCGATGACCGCAACCTTATTGTCGGCTTTGACCGTGTTCTGGGGATGGAAGATGCCGACGCTGAATCAGGCTCTGATACTGGTCACAATCGGACTAATCGGCGGGGTCGCGCAGATTCTGGTCACATCGTCCTATCGCTTTGGACAGGCCTCAATGCTGGCGCCCTATGATTATGCGACCATGCTGTTTGCGATTGTCATTGGCTATGTCTGGTTCGACGAACTGCCCACGGTGGCGATCCTCGCCGGTGCCGCGCTGGTCATCGCAGGCAATATCGTGGTCGTCTGGCGCGAGCACCAACTGGGGCTGGAGCGGGGCAAGGCCCGCGCGCTGACCGATCACAAACCGTGACTTTACCTTTCGCAAACTTCGCTTAGGTTACCCGCGACAATCACAAAGGGTTCCCCGATGAGCGACGCGCAGGATCACAAGGAAAAGATGCAGAAGGTGCAGGCCGAGCACCGCAAGAAAGTGTCCGAGGCGACCGATCCCGGGCGCGGTCTGGTGCTGATCAACACCGGCAAGGGCAAGGGCAAATCCTCGGCCGCGTTCGGGGTGGTTATCCGCGCGCTGGGATGGGGCCAGAAGGTTGCCGTAGTGCAGTTCATCAAGGGCAAGTGGAAAACCGGCGAGCGACGCTTTTTCGAAGATCGCGATCTGGTCACCTGGCACACGATGGGCGAAGGCTTTACCTGGGACACACAGGACCGCGAGCGTGACATCGCCGCCGCCAACGCCGCCTTCAACAAGGCCTGCGCGCTGATGGCCAGCGGTGAGTATGATCTGGTGGTGCTGGACGAGATCAATATCGCCCTGCGTTATGAATACCTGTCGGTGGATCAGGTGATTGCGGGGCTGAAGGCACGGTCAGACAAGACAAGCGTGTTCCTGACCGGGCGCGACGCACCGCAGGCACTGCGCGATTATGCCGATCTGGTCACCGAAATGACTGTGGAAAAACATCCGTTTCAGGCTGGCATCAAAGCTCAGCGCGGTGTGGATTTCTGATACTGACGTTTTCGTTCGACCCGCGGGTCACTTGACCAGTGCTGATGAAAAACAGAGCCTAACAATGGACAAGCCGCGCAGAGCTGCGCGGCTTGTCGATCAGCGGATGCCGGATGTGATCAGGCGGTGGCGATCTGCTCAGGCGCGCTGAGCGAGATCACGACCACAACGGCCGCACCATTCAGCCAGTAGAACAGCGCATCGATACCGGTAAATCCCAGCAGGCTGGGTGCCAGCAGGAAAGTGATGCCGACGATCAGGTCCACGGCCAGATGGAACTTGTAGGGCAACACCCGCCAGATACCAAGATGATGGTCGGTCAGCACCGTCAGCACAAAAGCAGCGACACCGGTCACCACGGATAACCAAAGCGCCAGCGGATTGGACTGACCCAATCCCAGAACAAAGGGCAGCACCATCAGCGCGATGGCAACCGGATAGTCGAGATACGCATGAACAGTGCGGGTAACGAAACGCAGGGACATCTGAACTTCCTTTCCTCAATCAGTGATGAGGTAAGAATAGGTGCGCCCATGCGAACGTAGCATTCCAGATCGTTTGCGAGATATTGCAGATCGTTCAGAACCGACGATGGATCAGTGCATGGCCCGATAGGCCGCAGGTGACACGCCGACCTGCTTCTTGAACACGCGCGAAAACGCTGCCTCCGAGGCATAGCCGACCTCGGCCGCCGCGTCGGCCACGTTCCAGCGGCTTTCCGTCAGGCCGTGGCAGGCGATCTGCATCCGCCAGTCGGTCAGATATTGCATGGGCGTGGTGCCCATCTTCTCGGCGAAGAGCTGGGCAAAGGCGGTCCGCGACATCGCCGCCTCGCGTGCCAGCGTCGCAACGCTCCAGTCCTGAGCCGGAGACTGATGGAACGCTGTCAGCGCGCGCGAGATGCGCGGGTCGGCAAACCCGGCCAGCGCCGCGTCATCGGGGCTTTGATGTTCCAGATAGGCGCGGATGGCCTGCGCAAACAGAACCTCGGACAGTTTCAGGGCGATCAGGTCGCCACCGATCCGCGCGCCCGAGACCTCCGAGCCGATCATGCGCAACGTCGCCTCGATCCACGAACCCGCCTCTTCCCCGTAATTCTGGATCAGGATGTAAGGCGGCAGCCGGTCAATCAGCATATGCCCGGTGCCATTACGCCCGGCAGGGCCGGTGAACGAGAAATGGCCGCAGATCAACTGCGTATCCCGTTCCTCATCCGCGCCGCCATAGACCAGAACACCGTCGCCTTTGTAACCGGAAATCTGCAACACCTGCTCCAAAGGCAGCGCATCAAATGGCCGGACCTCGTTACACAACAAGGCATGCGGCGCGCCATGCGGAATCAGGATCAGGTCACCCTGCTTGAGGCGCAGTGTTTCGCCGGATGCGGGGACATGAACCTTCAACTCACCGCGTTGGACGAAATGAAACCGCGCGACGTTTTCGAAGCCCGGCACCTGAACGCCGAAGGGTGGCGTGAAAGACGTGCGGAAATAGAATGTACCGCGCAAGGACAGGCGGGTGAGAATATCGCTGAGAAGGTCCAACATGGATCATAAATATCGGCTTGGTCAGCCAAGTCCACGACGTGGGACGATCTGCACGAAAATTTGCACGCCCTGCAACAAAAACCCCCGCCGAAGCGAGGGTTCCAGATGTTTCCGATTACGAGCGGACCAGTTTTTCGTAATCCTCGGCAATCTCGCGGGTCAGGTCGCCGACCTCAAAGGTGTAGTCTCCGATCTGCCCGACCGGGGTGACCTCGGCGGCGGTGCCGGTCAGCCAGCACTGCTCAAAATCAGCCATTTCCTCGGGCTTGATGCGGCGCTCGTGGACGGTGATGCCCTTGTCTTTCAGCATCTGGATCACGGTCTGGCGGGTGATACCGTTCAGGAAGCAATCGGCCAGCGGGGTATGGACCTCACCATCCTTGACGAAGAACACATTGGCGCCCGTCGCCTCGGCCACATAACCGCGGTAATCCATGAACAGCGCGTCCGAACAGCCTTTGGCCTCGGCCTTGTGCTTGGAGATGGTGCAGATCATATAAAGACCCGCGGCCTTGGCATGAACCGGAATGGTCTCAGGGCTGGGACGTTTCCATTCGGCGATGTCCAGCTTGGCGCCCTGCATCTTGGCGTCACCGTAATAGGCCCCCCACGGCCACACGGCGACGGCCATGCGCACCGGGTTCTTGGCCGACGCGACGCCCATATCCTCACCCGAGCCGCGCCAGACCAACGCGCGGATGTAAGCGTCCTGCAGGCCGCTGGCTTTCAACGCCTCTTGCTTGGCGGCCTCGATCTGGTCCAGCGTATAGGGGATCGGCATGTCCAGCGCCTCGGCCGAGGCGATCAAGCGTTCGGAATGTTCCCGGCTTTTGAAGATCTTGCCGTTATAAGCGCGCTCACCCTCGAACACCGAGGACGCATAATGCATCGCGTGTGACAGGATGTGCACATTGGCCTCGCGCCAATCCACCAGTTTGCCATCCATCCAGATGACACCGTCACGATCATCATACCCCGCCATGCGAACCTCCTGAACCGGGTCAAATTTCCAAATATTGCGCTGATTAAGTCCGTATCGGACATATTGTTGCGCAAAAACTGCGATTCGATACCTGTGCACTCTTGGAATGTCAATAAGGCTGACATAAACTGAGGCCGTATTGTGCATGAGGCCCGTTATGTCCGAAATCCGCCCCGCCCCGATCTTTGGCGGAGAAAGCCTGTTATTTCTGACGGATGAGCAGTTACGGCAGGGTATTGAGGCGATGTTCTTTGCCTATCGCGGCTTTACCGCCGATCCCGATCGCATTCTGTCCGACATGGCCTATGGCCGCGCGCATCACCGGGCGATTCACTTCATCAATCGCGCGCCGGGCACCACCGTGAACAATCTGCTGGGCATCCTGGGTGTGACGAAACAGTCTCTGAACCGGGTCCTGCGCACCCTGATCGAAGACGGATTGGTCGAAAGCCGCGTGGGAAAGGTGGATAAACGCGAACGCCACCTATTTCTGACTGACAAAGGCAAGGCGCTGGAGGCCACTTTGTCCGATGCACAGCGGGCACGGATGCGGGCGGCATTCAAGGACGCAGGCCCCGAAGCGGTGGCCGGTTTTCGTAAAGTGCTTGAAGCGATGATGGATGCTGATATGCGTCGTGCATATACGAAACTGCGGGATACGACTTCATGAGCGATATGGACGCCCATCTTCTGATCGTCGACGATGACGAGCGCATTCGCGATCTGCTCAAGAAATTTCTGATGCGCAGCGGGTTCCTGGTGACTGCGGCACGGGATGCGGCGCATGCACGGCGGGTGTTGTCGGGGCTGGATTTCGACCTGATCGTGATGGACGTGATGATGCCGGGCGAGGATGGCGTCAGCCTGACCAAAGCGCTGCGGGACACCCATACGACCCCCATATTGTTGCTGACCGCGAAAGGTGAGACCGAACATCGCATCGCGGGTCTTGAGGCAGGCGCCGATGACTATCTCGCCAAGCCGTTCGAGCCGAAAGAGCTGCTGCTGCGGATCAACGCGATCCTGCGGCGGATGCCGGAAACTCCAGCGCAGGAGGCGGCGACGAAGATTTTGACCCTCGGCCCGATTCGTTACGACATTGAACGGGGCGAGATGTGGCAGGGGGACGATCCGGTACGTCTGACCGCGACCGAGAGCCAGTTGATGAAGATCTTCTCGGCCCAGCCGGGCGAGCCGATCAGCCGCGCCAAGCTGGTCGAGGATCTTGGCCGTGACAAGGGGCAAGCGCAAGAACGTGCGGTGGACGTACAGATCACCCGCCTGCGCCGCAAAATAGAACAAGACCCGAAACAGCCTCGGTATCTGCAGACCGTGCGAGGGGCCGGGTATATGCTGGCGCCGGATTAAAGCACCGCTGCGCGGCAATTTCATGCCTTCGGCGAGGATATTTTGGCCAGATGAACAGGGGACCCCGATGACCACAGCCCTTTTGACCCATGCCGATTGCCTGGGCCATGTGACGCCGGACGGGCATCCCGAGCGGGTGGCGCGGCTGGAACATATTCTGCACGCTCTGGAGGGGCTGGAGCTGAAGCGGGTAACCGCGCCATTGGCGGCAGATGACGATCTGTTGCGGGTACATCCCGAAAGCCATATTCGCGAGATACAATCCACACGGCCTGCCGAGGGTTTCGCGCAGATAGATGGCGACACATTCATGTCTCCGGGTTCGGTCGATGCGGCCTATCGCGCGGCGGGCGCGGCAGTGCGGGCGGTTGATCTGGTGCTGGGCGGCGAGGCCTCGAACGCGTTCTGCGCTATTCGCCCGCCGGGGCACCATGCGGAACGCGAGACCGCGATGGGGTTCTGCCTGATCGGCAACGCTGCGCTGGCGGCGAAACATGCGCTTGATCATCACGGGCTGAACCGTGTGGCGGTGGTGGATTTCGATGTGCACCACGGCAATGGCACGCAGGATTTGCTGTGGGATGAGGCCCGTGCGCTGGTGATCACCAGTCAGCAGATGCCGCTGTGGCCGGGATCAGGCCGCCCGGATGAAACCGGTGCGTATGAGACGGTTCTGAACATGCCGCTCGCCCCCGGGTCCGGCGGGGCCGAGATGCGCGCGGCATATGAGGCACAGGCCTTTCCGCGTCTGCGCGCATTCAGGCCCGAACTGATCATCATTTCCGCCGGGTTCGATGCCCATCAGGATGATCCTTTGGCCAATCTGAACTGGTCTACGGGTGATTTCGCATGGATCACAGCGGAACTGTGCAGGATCGCCGATGAGGTTTGCGAGGGCCGTATCGTCTCGACTCTGGAAGGCGGGTATGATCTGAACGCACTGGCCGCGGCGACACGCGCCCATGTGGAAGAACTGATGAAGGCAGCCAAATGACCGATACCCCAGTTGAGCAGATGACGTTCGAACAGGCGATGAAAGAGCTTGAGGCCGTGGTGGGCCAGCTGGAACGTGGCGATGTGGCGCTGGATCAGTCCATTGCACTGTATGAGCGCGGGGCGGCCTTGAAAAAGCGCTGCGAGGATGAGTTGAAGCGCGCCGAGGAGAAGGTGGCCGCGATCACTCTGGACGCCAGCGGTCAGCCGACCGGGACGACGCCTGTCGAAGGTCAGTAAATGTTTCACGAACAACTGGCGCAGGATGCGGCGCGGATTCAGGATCAGTTCGATGTGATTCTGGGCGCGCTGGACGATCTGGACGTGACCCGGGCGATGGCCTATGCCACCGAGGGCGGCAAGCGGTTGCGCGGATTTCTGGTACTGGAAAGCGCCCGGCTCCATAGCATCGACGCAAGCTGTGCAATCTGGCCCGCAACCGGGATCGAAGCGCTGCACGCCTATTCGCTGGTGCATGACGATCTGCCCTGCATGGATGACGACGATCTGCGACGCGGGCGGCCTACGGTGCATGTGAAATGGAATGAGGGCATCGCCGTGTTGGCCGGAGATGCGCTGCAGACTCTGGCTTTTGAGTTGTGCGCGCGGCCCGAGGTTGGAAATGCCAAAATCCGTGCGGATTTGACCCTAACATTGGCCAAGGCAAGTGGCGCGCAGGGGATGGTTCTGGGGCAGGCGCTGGATATTGCGGCCGAAACGGCGGCTGCGCCGTTGACGCTGGATGAAATCACCCGGCTGCAAGCGGGCAAGACCGGTGCCTTGATCGAATGGTCAGCCTGTGCGGGGGCACGGATGGCGCAGACCGATCCGGCACCCTTGCGCCAATATGCCCAAGCCCTTGGCCTTGCTTTTCAAATCGCCGATGACATTTTGGATGTTGAGGGTGATGCCGAAAAGGCCGGAAAGCGGCTGCAGAAAGATGCCGAGGCGGGCAAGGCGACCTTTGTCTCGCTTCTGGGTCTTGAGGCGGCCAAATCCCGCGCGGCCGAGCTGGTGGAAAGTGCCTGCGCCGCGCTGGAAGCGTACGGCGCACCGGCTGAAACCTTGAAGCAGGCCGCCCGCTTCGTTATTGCCCGGGACAGCTAAGCCAGGAACGCGCCAAATGTCTGACCGCCCCAATACGCCCCTGCTGGACCTTGTGAACCGCCCCGCGGACCTGAAGCAGTTCTCGGACGCGCAGCTGCATCAGGTGGCGGCAGAGTTGCGGGCCGAGACGATCTCTGCCGTGTCGGTCACTGGTGGTCATCTGGGCGCGGGTCTGGGCGTGGTCGAACTGACCACGGCGTTGCACGCGGTATTCGACACACCACGGGACAAGATCATCTGGGATGTAGGCCATCAGTGCTATCCACATAAAATCCTGACCGAGCGCCGCGACCGTATCCGCACCCTGCGCCAGAAAGACGGCCTGAGCGGCTTCACCAAGCGCAGCGAAAGCCCCTATGATCCGTTTGGCGCCGCCCATTCCAGTACGTCGATCAGCGCCGCGCTGGGGTTTGCCGTAGCGCGCGATCTGGGCGGCGTGACGTCTGAGGGTCTGGGCGACGCGATTGCGGTGATCGGCGATGGCTCGATGTCCGCCGGCATGGCGTTCGAGGCGATGAACAACGCGGGCCACCTGAAAAAACGCCTTATCGTGATCCTGAACGACAACGAGATGAGTATTGCCCCGCCAGTGGGTGCGCTGTCGTCTTACCTGTCGCGCATCTATGCCGAAGAACCGTTCCACGATCTGAAAGCCGCTGCCAAGGGCGCGGTCTCGCTGTTGCCGGAACCCTTCCGCGAAGGGGCCAAGCGGGCCAAGGAGATGCTGAAAGGCATGGCGGTGGGTGGAACACTGTTCGAGGAACTGGGCTTTTCCTATATCGGCCCGATTGATGGTCACGATATGGACCAGCTGCTGCCGGTTCTGCGCACCGTCAGGGCGCGGGCCACGGGGCCAATCCTGATCCATGTGCTGACCAAAAAAGGCAAGGGCTATGCCCCCGCCGAGCAGGCCCGCGACAAGGGTCATGCCACCGCCAAGTTCGACGTTGTGACAGGCGAGCAGAAAAAGGCGCCCTCCAATGCGCCCTCCTATACCTCGGTCTTCGGCAAGACCCTGGTCGAGGAAGCCGCGCGCGACGATAAGATCGTGGCCGTCACTGCGGCGATGCCCGATGGCACCGGTCTGAACCTGTTTGCAGAGCGCTACCCCTCGCGCTGTTTCGACGTGGCGATTGCGGAACAGCATGGGGTGACTTTTGCCGCAGCGCTGGCGGCGGGCGGGATGAAGCCGTTCTGCGCCATGTATTCCACCTTCCTTCAGCGCGGCTATGATCAGGTGGTGCATGACGTGGCCATTCAGCGCCTGCCGGTGCGTTTCGCCATTGACCGCGCGGGGCTGGTGGGGGCCGATGGCGCGACCCATGCGGGCTCGTTCGATATCGCCTATCTGGCCAATCTACCCGGTATGGTGGTGATGGCCGCCGCCGATGAGGCCGAGCTGATGCATATGGTCGCCACCGCTGCGGCCCATGATGACGGCCCGATCGCCTTCCGCTATCCGCGCGGTGAAGGGGTGGGTGTTGACCTGCCGGAACGGGGCGAAGTGCTGACGATCGGCAAAGGCCGACTGATCCAGAAGGGTGCCCGCGTGGCGCTGCTGTCCTTCGGCACGCGACTGGCCGAAGTGCAAAAGGCGGCCGAGGCGCTGGCCGCGCGCGGCATCACTCCGACCATTGCCGATGCCCGTTTTGCCAAGCCGCTGGACCGGGATCTGATCCTTGATCTGGCCACGAACCACGAGGCGCTGATCACCATCGAAGAAGGCGCCATCGGCGGCTTTGGCAGCCATGTAGCTCAGTTGCTGGCGGATGAGGGCGTGTTTGATGCGGGGCTTAAGTACCGCTCGATGGTTTTGCCCGATATCTTCATCGATCAGGCCAGCCCGGCGGACATGTACGCGGTGGCCGGCATGAACGCCAAACAGATCGAAGCCAAAGTTCTTTCTGTGCTGGGCATCGCCACGATCGGGGAAAAACGCGCCTGAGCATCAGGCGTGTAGGCGCAGCGCGCAAACCGAGGTGAGGCATCAAATACGCCGGAATAGCGCATTCCTCACTCATATTATTCTAATAGCGCCCAAATAATAAACATTTCAGAAATGACATAGGTCAATTTCTTGCGCGCCGTGCTAGGCTAACACCCGAGTCAGGCAGGCCAACCCCTGCCAAAAACTCAAGGGTCGCGAGCGAATGAACAAGCTAGCCAGCCGACGCGCATTCCTGCGCGGCAAGTTGCGCATGGACAAATCTGCCATCCGCCCTCCCGGGGCGGAGGATGCGGAATTCTACGACCTCTGCACCCAATGCGATGAATGCCAGGAAGCCTGCCCCGAGGACATCATCCGTTTTGACGCGCAAGGCTGGCCCGTGGTCAAGCTGGATGCGGGACCCTGCACGTTCTGCGGCGATTGCGCCAACGCCTGCCCGACCGGGGCTCTGAACCCCGAACATGTGGCAGACTGGCCATGGCGCGCCGCGGTGTCAGCGTCCTGCCTGTCGATGAACGGCGTCAGTTGCCGCATATGCCAGGATGTCTGCGACCACCGCGCAATCCGCTTCCGCCTGCAAACCGGCGGCCGCGCAGAACCCGTACTTGATACCGACAGCTGCACCGGCTGCGGCGCATGCGCCAGCGCCTGCCCCGCCGGTTCCGTCAGCTTTGAACGCCACACCCCGCCAACTCAGGAGGTTGCCTTATGAACATCTGTGGTTGCCTCATCCATGTGACACCCGAAACCACGCAAAGCGCCAAAGCAGCGATTGCCGCGACGAACGGGGCCGAAATCCACGCGGCGGCCGAGGATGGCCGCCTTGTTGTTGTGGTCGAGGATACGCCGGAAAAACTGGCGTCCGAGACGATCATGGATCTGCATCAGATCCCGGGCGTGATCTCTCTGTCCCTGACCTATCACCATTTCGAAGACCTCGCGGAGACCCGTCCGCACCTTAACGCTTCTCGCCAGACCTAAAGCCGGAGACCCATATCATGACCATCTCTGAATCCCGCCGGACCTTTTTGAAATCAACCGCCGCCGCTGCGACGGCCTCGGCAGCAGGTCTGCCGCTTGCAACCGGGCAAGCCAGCGCCCAGGTCGGAAACCCGGACATCCGCTGGGACAAGGCCGCCTGCCGGTTCTGCGGCACCGGCTGTTCGGTCTTGGTCGGCACCAAAGACGGGCGCGTCGTGGCCACCCAGGGCGACCCGGACGCGCCGGTGAACCGGGGCCTGAACTGCATCAAGGGCTATTTCCTGTCCAAGATCATGTACGGCAAGGACCGTCTGACCACGCCGATGCTGCGCAAGACCAACGGCGAATACGACAAGAACGGCGAGTTCGAGCCCGTCAGCTGGGACGAAGCCTTCGATGTAATGGCCGCCAAATGGAAAGAGGCGCTGGCCAAGAAAGGCCCGACCAGCGTTGGTATGTTCGGTTCCGGCCAGTGGACCGTCTGGGAAGGCTATGCCGCCGCCAAGATGATGAAGGCGGGCTTCCGGTCCAACAACATCGACCCCAACGCGCGCCACTGCATGGCCTCGGCGGTGGTCGGCTTTATGCGGACATTTGGCATTGACGAGCCGATGGGCTGCTATGACGATTTCGAACACGCCGATACGTTCGTGCTCTGGGGCTCGAACATGGCCGAAATGCACCCGATCCTGTGGTCTCGCCTGACCGACACACGCCTGACCAAACCGGGTGCCGAGGTGCATGTGCTGTCTACGTATGAGCACCGCTCATTCGAGCTGGCCGACAATGGCATGATCTTTGCGCCGCAAACCGATCTGGCGATCCTGAACTATATCGCCAATTACATCATCCAGAATGGCGCAGTGAACGAAGAATTCGTCAAGAACCACGTCAACATCACCAAGACCGCCACCGATATCGGTTATGGCCTGCGCGACAATCACCCGCTGCAGCAAGAAGCCGAAAATCCCAATGTCGGCAAGATGGACCCGATCAGCTTCGAGGAATATGCCGAAGCTGTTTCGGAATACACGCTGGAATACACATCCGAACTGTCCGGCGTCCCCGCCGCGCAGCTTGAGCGTCTGGCCCAGCAATATGCCGATCCAAACCGCAAAGTAATGAGCCTTTGGACCATGGGCTTCAACCAGCACACCCGCGGATCGTGGGTGAACTCGCTGATGTACAACGTGCACCTGCTGGTGGGCAAGATTTCCGAACCCGGCAACTCGCCCTTCTCGCTCACCGGTCAGCCTTCGGCCTGTGGCACGGCACGTGAGGTCGGCACCTTCGCCCACCGCCTGCCCGCCGATATGGTCGTGGCAAACGACAAGCACCGCGAGATTTGCGAAACTGCGTGGAACATCCCCGCGGGCACCATCCCACCCAAACCCGGCTTCCACGCCGTATTGCAGCACCGCAAGCTGAAGGATGGCGACCTGAATGCCTATTGGGTGCAGTGCACCAACAACATGCAGGCTGCACCGAACATCAACGAAGAAGGCTATCCCGGCTATCGCAACCCGGAAAACTTCATCGCCGTGTCCGATCCTTATCCGACCGTGACGGCCTTGTCTGCCGACCTGATCCTGCCCACCGCCATGTGGGTCGAGAAGGAAGGCGCCTATGGCAACGCCGAGCGCCGCACGCAATTCTGGCGCCAGCAGGTCAAAGCCCCGGGCGAGGCGAAGTCGGACCTCTGGCAGGTCATGGAGTTCTCGAAACGCTTCACCGTCGAAGAGGTCTGGGGCGAGGAACTACTGGCCACAATGCCGGAACATCGCGGCAAGACCATGTACGAGGTGCTGTTCGCAAACGGCTCGGTCGACCAGTTCCCGCTGTCTGAGACCGCCGAAGGGTTCGACAACGACGAATCCGAGCATTTCGGCTTCTACGTCCAGAAAGGCCTGTTCGAAGAATATGCCAATTTCGGTCGCGGCCACGCGCACGATCTGGCACCATTCGAAACCTACCACCAGGCCCGCGGTCTGCGCTGGCCGGTCGTGGACGGCAAGGAAACACTCTATCGTTTCCGCGAAGGCTATGATCCTTACGTGCCCGAAGGCGCGGGTGTGAAGTTCTACGGCAAGAAAGATGGCAAGGCGAGCATCATCTTTGCCCCATACGAACCCGCCCCCGAGGAACCGGATGCGGAATATGATCTGTGGCTGTGCACCGGTCGTGTGCTGGAACACTGGCATTCGGGTTCGATGACCCGTCGGGTGCCGGAACTGCACCGCGCCTATCCCGCCGCCGTGGTCTATATGCACCCCGAGGACGCGCGCGACCGTGGTCTGCGGCGCGGACAGGAGATCGTGCTGTCCACCCGCCGTGGTGAGGTCACCAGCCGGGTCGAAACCCGGGGCCGCAACAAGGTACCGCGCGGTCTAGTCTTCATGCCGTGGTTCGACGAAGGCCAGCTGACCAACAAGCTGACGCTGGACGCGACCTGCCCGCTGTCGAAAGAGACCGACTTCAAGAAATGCGCCTGTAAGGTCGAGCGCGCGTAAAGGGCAGGCAAGGCAAAGGTAAGACCCATGTCTCGTGTTGGCTCTCCCCTCTCTCCGCAGCGGCGCCGGTTCCTGCAGGACTCGGCGCGCGCAGCGGGCGGCTGCGTGGCAGCCGGGTCCCTGTTGGCCTGGCTGGCACGGGACGCACGGGCATTGCCGGCCGAGGCGTTGCGCCCCCCCGGTGCCTTGCCGGAAAAAGACTTCCTGTCCGCCTGTATCCGCTGTGGCTTGTGCGTTCGGGACTGTCCCTATGACACACTGAAACTGGCCGAACTGGGGGTCGATGCGGTGGCCACCGGCACGCCGTACTTTACCGCCCGTGATATTCCCTGCGAGATGTGTGACGACATCCCCTGCGTCGCGGCCTGCCCCACCGGAGCGCTGGACCCCGGGCTGGACAATATCGACGATGCCAAGATGGGCGTGGCCGTTCTGGTCGATCAGGAAAACTGCCTGAACTTCCTCGGCCTGCGTTGCGATGTCTGCTATCGCGTCTGCCCCGTCATCGACGAGGCGATCACGCTGGAAACCGAGCACAACGCCCGTTCAGGCAGTCACGCGATCTTCATCCCGACTGTTCATGCCGATCGCTGCACCGGTTGCGGTGTCTGCGAGAAAAGCTGCGTTCTGCCCGAAGCTGCGATCAAGGTTCTGCCCGCCCGGCTGGCCCGTGGCAGCAGTGCCGATCACTACCGCAAGGGCTGGGAAGAAAAAGAAGCCAAAGGCGCACCCGTCGTCGAAGGCATCATCGACCTGCCCGACCGCCTGCCGGGACCGGGCACCGATAACCTCGTCGCACCGGGCGGCTTTGAACCCACGTTCAATCTGCCGGAGGTCACCCAATGACCTCCCGCACACATATGCCACTGGGGCAGGAAGCCATCGCCGCCAAAGGCTGGCTGGGTGCCCATAAATACCTGCTGCTGCGCCGGGCGAGTCAGCTGCTCTTTCTGGTGCTGTTCCTGCTGGGCCCGTGGTTCGGGATCTGGATCGTGCAGGGCACTCTGGCCGGATCACTGACACTGGGCGTGCTGCCCCTGACCGACCCGTTTGTCTTTCTGCAAAGCCTGATTGCCGGACACTGGCCCGAGCTGACCGCCGCCATCGGTGCCGTCATCGTTCTGGTGGCCTACGCGCTGGTCGGAGGCCGCGTCTATTGTTCCTGGGTCTGCCCGATCAACCCGGTCACCGACGGCGCGCATTGGTTGCACCGCAAGCTGGGCCTGCAAAAGGGCTGGCAACCCAAACGCGGCACACGGTTGTGGATCATGGCAACCGTTCTGATCGTGTCCGGCATGACCGGAGCCATCGCATGGGAGCTGATCAATCCGATCACCATGCTACACCGCGGGCTGATCTTTGGCATGGGTTTCGTCTGGGCGATGGTCGCCGCGATTTTCCTGTTCGACCTGTTTGTCTCGCGCCACGGATGGTGCGGCCATGTTTGCCCCGTGGGCGCGTTCTATGGGCTGGTAGGGCAAAAAGCGATACTGCGGGTCAGCGCCGCCAACCGCGCCGCCTGCGACGATTGCATGGACTGTTACGCGGTCTGCCCGGAAAACCACGTGATCTCGCCAGCCCTGAAAGGCAAAGGCAATGACACACCGCTGATCCTGTCGCCTGACTGCACCAATTGCGGGCGCTGCATCGATGTCTGCGCCGAAGACGTTTTCAAATTCACCCATCGGTTCGACGCCCTGACCGTCGCGCCACCGGAACCAACCGCCGCGCCCCAGCCGCGCGCCTCGAGACCTTTTTGAAGGAGTGAGAAGATGAAAAAGCCGATCCTTGTGGGCCTTGCCCTGATCCCGCCGCTGCTCCTCGGTGGCCTGGCCCTTGCACAATCTACCGGGGTCACCACTCTGCGCGGAGCCGATGTCGATGAACCCGTCGTTCTGGATCAGGCTCACCGGAATGTCGAAGGCCGCCTGCAGCGCAACTATCGCCAGCAACCGCCGCTGATCCCGCACTCGATCGAGCAATATCAGATCGACCTGCGCACCAACCAGTGCCTGTCCTGCCATGACTGGACCAAAGCGGGCGAGCGCAACGCACCGACGCTGTCAATGACCCACTATCTAGACCGCGAAGGCCGCGAGCTGGATCAGATCGCGGGCACCCGGTATTTCTGCAATCAGTGTCACGTACCGCAAGCGGATGCTTTGCCGCTGGTCGACAACACTTTTGAACCTTCCTCCGGTAACTGAACTCAGGTCGAAAAGGAGAGCGCGACATGTCCGACGACTCCCAAGAAAAACAAGGGCTCATCCGACGCCTCTGGACCTGGTTCTGGAGCCCGATCGCCGTCCTCAGCGTCGGTTTCACCCTATTGGCCGGGTTTCTGGCAGGCATCCTGTTCTGGGGTGGTTTCCACTGGGCGCTGGAGCTGACCAACACGGAAGAATTCTGCGTATCCTGTCATACGATGGAAACCAATCTGGGCGAGTATCGAGAAACGGTTCACTACAACAACGATTCAGGCGTGCGGGCCATCTGTTCCGATTGCCACGTCCCGGATGAATGGAACCACAAGATCAAGGCCAAGATCATGGCCGTGAAGGATGTCTATCACGAGCTGGCAGGCACCATCAGCACACCCGAGAAGTATGAAGATCACCGTCTGGCGATGGCGTCCGCCGTGTGGAAGAAGATGAAGGAATCCGACAGCCGCGAATGCCGCAACTGTCACAATTTCGATTATATGGACTTCACCCTTCAGGAAACCCGCGCCGCCAGCGAACACCAGCGCGCCCTTGATACCGGCATGACCTGTATTGACTGCCATCAGGGCATCGCGCACAGCCTGCCGCCCGGATATCTGGAAGAGTACCAGAAGATCTCGGACGCGGTGGATGGTGAGGTTCTGCAGAAACACGCAGCCGCATCAGGCGACGACATCCGTGCGTTCCTGAACAAAAGCTCGGATTAAAGCGGGGACAGAGATGTTAGAGATACTTGGAACCATCGGCGGCAACGTGCTGGGCCTGCCCGGCATTCTTGGTCTGGCACTGGGCATGATGACGCGTCAGTTGTGGCTGGGCGCCCTGTTGGGCGGTCTGGTCGGCCTGATCGCGCCACTGCTCTTTGCCGGGTGGCAATTTTCCCACATTGGAACGGTGCCGCTGTTGATCGCAATCATCGTTGGCGTCTGCGCCGGCAGTCTTGGCACCGCCATTCGCCGCAAGGGCGCGACAGTCTGAACAAGTGAACCCGGCAGCAATGCCGGGTTACCGCCCCCAGTTTTCCGCCGGATCGCTTTCGGCATAATCCCGCAGCAACGCGATATCCGATATTTCAGCGTGATTGCGGTTGATCTTTACCCCCACCGCCTTGAGTCGCGAAAACGCCCGGCTCAGGCTTTCGGGCTTCATCCCCAGACGACCGGCGATCAGCATCTTGTCGTATGGCAGCGATACTTCGCAGCCACCCGTATCGCTGTCACAAAGGTTCAGCAAAAACTCGGCCACGCGCTGCGCACCGGTCTGCGCCTTGAGCTGTTCCAGCTGCGCCACCAGCGAATGCAGGTGGGTAAAGGTCGCAGCCAGGATCGAGATCCCGATTTCCGGGTCTTCCTTCATCAGCGAGATCAGGACCGGGCTGGGGATATGCATGACATCGCAGGCCGACACCGCCTCGGCCGAGACCGGATACGCCACATTGCGCAGCGCCACGGCCTCGCCAAAGCTGTCGCCCCGGGTAAAGACGCTCACCACGGCCTCGGCCCCGGTTGGTGTCATGCGGAACAGTTTGACCCAACCTTCCAGAACCACGTGAACGGCCTGTGCTTTCTCTTCCTGCAGGAAGATCGTCTCGCCGCGATCATACTGACGCCAGATCGCGTGGCTCAGCAGCGTTTCGACATGCTGATCCGGCAAACTGCGCAGCAGCAGCGACTGGCGTGCAATTGCTTTTTGTGCCTCATGAGACATGAAAACACCCCTTTGTCTTTGCCGCCGATGTCTAACGACGTCCGTCCATCCCGGCCTCTAGCTATGCCAGACGCAGCGCCGCTGCACTACCCTTATAATACGACGTCAACTTGACAATTGTCATGTTGTGGGGCGTGACCCTGCCCTATCCTCAGCCCGAAGCCAGTAATCCGGGGAGCCCGCAACATGGACTACGAGCGTTTTTTTGATCAGAGCCTTGAAGCCCTGCGAGGTGAGGGAAACTATCGCGTTTTCATTGACTTGCAACGCCGCTGCGGATCCTTCCCCAATGCCCGCCAAACCGATGGTTCCGTGCAGCGGGACGTGCGGATCTGGTGTTCAAACGACTATCTCGGCATGGGTCAGCACCCATCTGTGATCGGTGCGATGCATGACGCATTGGACCGCTGCGGCGCGGGGGCCGGGGGCACGCGGAACATATCGGGCACCACTCACGACCATGTGCTGCTTGAGGCCGAACTGGCCGATCTGCACGGAAAGGAAGCCGCGCTTCTCTTTACTTCCGGATATGTTTCGAATTGGGCGGCCCTCGGCACTCTCGCCGCAAAAATCCCCGGACTGATCGTATTCTCCGACGCGCTGAACCATGCCTCGATGATCGAAGGCATCCGGCATTCCCGGGCCCAGAAAGTGATCTGGAAACACAACGATCTGGAAGACCTTGAGGCGAAACTGGCCGCCGCCGATCCCGATGCGCCCAAGATGATCGCCTTTGAATCGGTATATTCGATGGACGGTGACATCGCGCCGATCAAAGAGATTTGCGATCTGGCCGACAAATACGGTGCGATGACCTACCTGGATGAGGTCCACGCGGTTGGCCTTTACGGCCCGCGCGGCGGCGGCATCGCCGAACGCGAAGGTCTGATGGATCGCCTGACCGTGATCGAAGGGACACTTGGTAAAGCGTTCGGCGTGGTTGGGGGCTATATCGCGGCCTCGGCAGCGCTGTGTGATTTCGTGCGCAGCTTTGCCAGCGGGTTCATCTTTACCACCGCCTTGCCGCCGTCAATCGCTGCCGGGGCTGCGGCGTCGATCCGGCACCTGAAACAGTCGAATGCCGAGCGCGACCTGCAAAAGGCCCGCGTGGCACAGGTGCGCGCCCGTCTGGATGCGGAAGGCATTCCCCATATCCCCAACCCCAGCCACATCATCCCGGTGATGGTCGGCGATCCGGTGAAGTGCAAGTTCATCTCGGACACGCTGCTGGAAGAGTTCGGTATCTACATTCAGCCGATCAACTATCCCACCGTGCCAAAAGGGACCGAGCGGCTGCGGATCACGCCGTCTCCGGTGCATACGGATGAGGATATCGATCATCTGGTCGGCGCGCTGTCCGCCCTCTGGCAACGTTGTCAGATCGCGCGGCAACCGTTGGCAGCCCAGTAATCAAAAGCGCCCCTAGCGTGAGACCTCGCCGCCTCTTCGGAGGCGGCTTTTTTGTCAGATCAGGTAGAGGGCAAAGATGAGGAGGGCAAAGCCGGTCATCACCATCGTGAATCCCCGCAGCCAGGCGGGGCTGGCGGCCAGATCCAGATAGCGGGCGAGAATGACCCGGCATTTTGCCAAGGCGAGGATCAGGATACCGCCGCCCAGAAGCTCGGGCGGTATTGGTAGCACGGTCAACAGCGCGGAGGCCACGCTCAGCACCAGAAGGGTGACCCAGGCGCGGGTGAGTGCGTTCGGGAGCCTCCGGCAGGAGTATTTGGAAAAAGATGAAGTGACTGGCATCGTGTTCATCCCAGCAGGTAGATCACGGGGAACAGCATGATCCAGACCAGATCGACCATGTGCCAGAACTGCGCGCCCGCCTCGATGTTGCGGGGATCGTCACGCCAGGCGACCAGCAGCAGGATACCGACCCCGGCCAGCACATGGGCGGCGTGGAAGCCGGTCAGCAGATAGTAGAACAGGAAGAACGGGTGCGTCTCGTAGGTGATCCCTTGCGCGGCCTTGCCTGCGTATTCCGCGCCTTTGATGATCAGGAACACAACGCCCAGCGCGGCGGCGGCGATCAGCGCCAGACGGGCCGCACCCCGGCGCGCGATCCGCCGCCAGTGCAACGCCTGCGCGGCCAGATAGCCCGATGTCACCAGCACCGCCGTATTGAGCGCCGCCCCGGTGCGGTAGAGGTGCGATTGCGCCTCGGCAAAACCTACCGGATCGGTCAGGCGCACGCCCATGAAGGCGATCAGACCAGCGCCGAACACCAGCAGTTCCGAGATGATCAACACCCACATCAGCAACTCGCCCGGAAGCTCGTCGATCAGAGAGGCATCGCTCATGCGCCGACCAGTTGGCGGTAGATCTGCGGCAGCGCCATGGTCAGGCGGTGCGGGTCTGGGATGACGGCGAAACCGCCCTGACCGAACATGCGCGGGAACCAGCTTTTGCCGGTTTTGTCGATGGTGACGCCGAACACCGATTGTCCGGCGCGGCGGGCCTCGCGAATGGCCATACAGGTGTCTTCGATGCCGTGACGGCCCTCGTAATGGTCCAGATCGTTGGGTTTGCCGTCGGTGATGATCAGCAGCAAACGGCGTTTGCGCGTCTGACCGGCCAGATCGGCGGAGCAATGGCGGATCGCAGCACCAAGGCGGGTATAGTGGCCGGGGCGCAGCGAGGCGATACGTTGTTCGACCAAGCCGCCCATCGGCTCATCGAAGCGTTTGCAGCGTTGGACATAGACGCGTTGGCGTTTCAGCGAGCTGAAGGCGTGGATGGCGAAATCGTCGCCACAGGCGTTCAGGCCCCAGGCGAGTGCGGCCAGCGCCTCGCGTTCGATGTCGATCACTGCGCGGCCGGTGACGGCGCTTTCGGTCGAGCGGCTGACGTCCAGCAGGATCGACACCGCCAGATCGCGGGCCTCGGGGCGGGATTGCATCCAGATGCGTTCGGTGCCCTCGCCATTGGCGCAGCGGTCCACCTGCGCCCGGACGGCAGCCTCGATATCCAGCTGGTCGCCATCCAGATGGCCGCGCGTCATCACGCGGCCCGGGCGCAGCGCCTCGAACTGGCGTTTGACGGCGCGGATGCGGCGGGCGGTGGCGGGGTCCTTGCCGAACTCAGCGGCATCTTCGCGGATCTCGGCATCCGAGGTCAGCACGTTGACATGATCCGGCAGGTACTGCCCGGTGCGCACATCCCATTCGGGATAGAGAACCCGACCCGACAGGCGTTCGCGGTTCACGTCCTCGGGTGCCAGGTCCAGATGCAGTTTCAGCTTGGTCGGTGGCGCCTTGGAGATCTGGCCCAACCCGATCTCTTCCTGATCGTCGGCGGCCTTTTTGGCGTTGTCGGGATCGTCATCGTCGATGCGCCGGTTGATGTTCAGGAATTCGGCCCAGCTAAGGATCGCTTCGAACTTGTGCAGAATGAAACTGTCGCTGCGGTTGGCCTGATCGGATTTGCGGCGGCGGGCGCGGTGGGTTTTCTCGCCGGATTCCTCGGGCGGACCTTCGGTGTCGGGGTTTTCCACCTCGTTATGTTCGGAGAACCCGACCGGGCGCAGCTCGGGCCACAGCGGGACGGGGCGGAAATGCTGATAGCCGCGCGGGGCGGTCACGTCATCACCCAGCGCCAGAAGCTGCTCGGCCTTTGGTGACAAAGGCGCGGGGTCGCCCAGCATGTCGCGGATCAGTTCTTCAACCGCTGCCTCGACGGGTGGCAACCCGGAAATGTCGCGTTGATACAGGACGCCCTTGCACAGCTCGGTATAAAGCGGGCGCAGGCCGGGGGCGTTGTGCAATGCCGCCTCGACCATCTGCCGGGCGGCGACAAGCGCATGCAGGTCGGCGCGCAACGGGTCGTCTTCGTCGATACGGGTTCCGGCATGGGCGGCGGCGGCGGCCAGCCAGACATAGAGCGCGCCGTTGGCTTCACGCGCGGGAAACACCGCCAGCCGGTCGGGCAGGCGCAGAACTTCGCCATCGAACGAGGCACGCGGCATCAGCTCGACCTCGGTTGCCAGACGGCGGCGCCATCCCAGACGGTGGCGCGAAACCTCGGGTGAGACCGGGCGCAATTCTACGCCCGAACTACCCCCAAGCCCTCGAAAGAGGACAGCCAGCCGCCCCGCGACCTCAGAAAGGTCGACCGCGGCTCCAACATGCACCTCGGGTGCATCGAGACGGCTGGCAAGGGTGTGCCACAGTTTCCCGATCGTTTCTTCGGGTTCCCATGGCTCGAAATCGATCCTGACCATCGGCCGGCCTCACCCAAAGACAGCCGTGACAAGATCG
Organism: Ruegeria sp. L12; assembly: GCF_056531745.1. NCBI lineage: Bacteria > Pseudomonadati > Pseudomonadota > Alphaproteobacteria > Rhodobacterales > Roseobacteraceae > Ruegeria > Ruegeria sp. L12. The sequence continues at coordinate 245,243 of NZ_JBQFMH010000004.1, read as the reverse complement.
AGGAGCCCGCGTTTGATATCCTCATCATCGGTCAGAGGTTCGATCATCGCGGCAAGGATGGCGCGGTCGGTGGACATGCCCTGTGCGATCAGCGTCGCGGCATAGACAACCAGACGGGTGGAAACGCCTTCCTCAAGATCCTGACCCTTGAGCCCGCGCAGCTTACCGGCCAGTCGGACCAGCGGTTTGCAGCGCTCCAGCGGCAGGCCGCTTTCCTGTGCGACGACCTGCGCCTCCATTTCGGGCGACGGAAAGTCGAATTCCAGCGAGATGAACCGCTGCCGGGTCGAGGGTTTCAGGGTTTTCAGGATATTCTGGTAGCCGGGGTTGTATGAGGCGACCAGCATGAAGCCGGGTGCGGCCTCAAGTTCTTCGCCGGTGCGATCGATCGGCAGGATGCGCCGGTCATCGGTCAGCGGGTGCAACACAACGGTGACGTCTTTACGGGCCTCGACCACTTCGTCGAGGTAGCAGATCGCGCCTTCGCGCACCGCGCGGGTCAGGGGGCCATCGACCCAGACGGTTTCGCCGCCCTTCAGAAGGTAGCGGCCGATCAGGTCGGCAGCGGCCAGATCGTCGTGGCAGGCCACGGTATATAACGGGCGGCCAAGACGGGCGGCCATATGGGCCACAAAGCGGGTCTTGCCGCAGCCTGTCGGGCCTTTCAGAAGAACCGGCAGGTCGTTGTTGTAAGCGGCGCAGAACACATCGCATTCATCGCCTTGGGCGAGGTAGAAGGGGGCGTTCGCCGCCCCCTCATTCAGTTTCATGGAGCCGTCCATATCCATCACTCCGCAGGGGTTTCAGAGGCACCGGGTTCAATCACCTCTTTCCGGGGCACCCAGATCGAGTAGATGAACAACAGCGCACCAAGCACCACGACCACACCAGAGCCGAGACGCATCCAGTAGAAGATCGCAATCTGGTCCTGTACGTCCATGAAGTACTCGCCAACCACACGTTGCATATGGGTCTGCACGGTTCCGCCGAAGGTCAGCACGAAGGTCATGAAGACCATGCCGCTGGTCATCAGCCAGAACGAGGCCATGTTCAGCACCTGATTGTACGGATCACGGTTTTTCAGGATCGGCATCGCATAGCTGAAGATCGCCAGGTTGAGGCAGACATAGGCACCATAGAAGGCCAGGTGACCATGCGCGGCGGTGATCTGCGTGCCGTGGGTGTAATAGTTCACCCCGTGCAGCGTGTGCAGGAAGCCCCAGACACCGGCACCGAAGAAGGCAAGCGTTGCACAACCCAGCGACCACAGCAGTGCGGCCTTGTTGGGATGGTCCCGGCGACCTTTCCAGACCATGACGAAGGCAAAGGCCATCATCGCGAAGAACGGTATCACTTCGAGGCTCGAGAAGATCGAACCGATCCACTGCCAGTAACCGGGCGTACCGATCCAGTAGTAGTGGTGGCCGGTGCCAAGGATGCCCGAGAACAGCGCGGCGGCAACGATGACATAGAGCCATTTTTCGACGATCTCACGGTCAACGCCGGTCAGTTTCAGCATCAGATAGGCCAGGATCGAGGCCATGATCAGCTCCCACACGCCTTCGACCCAAAGGTGGACGACATACCACCAGTATTGCTTGTCGAGCGACAGGTTGCCGGGGTTGTAGAAGGCAAACAGGAACAGTAGCGCCAGACCCCAGAGGCCCAGCACAAGGATGCTCGAAATTGCCGACTTCTTGCCCTTCAGAACGGTCAGCGACACGTTGTAAAGGAACATCAGCGCGGCCACGACGATGCCCGCCTTGACCCATTTGGGCTGCTCAAGGAACTCGCGCCCCTCTTTGCCCAGCAGCCAGTTGCCTTCGAACAGGTTGAAGACATAGGTCACGACCACACCCAGCGTGCCGACCACAAGAATGATCAACTGCAAATAGGCCAGCGTGGGTGAGTGGATCTCGCGCTCGGTCTCTTCCGGGATCAGGAAGTAGGCCGCACCGAAGAAGCCCAGCAGCAGCCAGACGATCAGCGAGTTGGTGTGCAGCATCCGCACGATGTTGAACGGCAGAAGCTCGCTCAGGAAGTTCGGGAATACATAGATGAAACCGGCCAGAAGGCCGCCGATCACCTGTACCGCGAACAGGGCCATCGCTACTGCGAAGTAGGCGTAGGCGATTTTTTGGGATTCGTATTTCATTGCTCCGTTCCCTTTCTCAGCCTGCCTCGTTGGGCGGCCAGCCCTGCGCGTCGATGTTGTCCGTCCAGATCAGGAAGTTGGTCAGGTCGCGGATCTCTTCGTCGCTGAGGTTGAAATTGGGCATCTGCCGGCGACCGGGAATGCCGGTCGGCTGCGCCTCCATCCAGCCCTTGAGCGCTTCAAAGGCCGATTCCGGGTCGTCCAGCACACCCCAGCGGGTCATCACGTTCCCGACTTCAGGCGCATAGTAGGCGCCCTCGCCCAGGATCGTGTGGCAGTTGATGCAGGCATGTTTTTCCCAGACGTGCTTGCCCCGCACCACACTGTCATCGAGCTTCGCCGAATTCTCGGAGTTGACGATGTACCAGTGCGAGTGGGCCGACAGGGCCAGGAAGATGAGGATGAAGAACAGTGACCCGCCATAGAATATGTTGCGAGCCATGCTCTTTGTCATGACTTCTCGCATTGCGCTCTCCTTTGCGCAGATTAGCTAGTGTGACGACAATGGCGACTGGGGGGCCGGGCTGCCTTAACGAAAGTCAAGACAGCCGACGCGATGAAGCAAGTTATCAGAATGACTGAATTGTTCAGGCCGCGCGCGGGCCTGTCAACGCCGACCACATGGCGATCAGGTAAAGCGCGAAAGCCCCGACCCAAAGCCCATCCACCACAAGCATCGCGGTCAGATAGCCGGTGTTCAGATCCGATCCCACCCATCTGAGGATCGCGGCCGCCGCCATCAACCCGTATGCCACCGCCATCGGCGGCGGCGCGATCAACGCACGCCCGCTATGGCCCAGCGCGGCGCGGCTCATGACTGCCAGAGTCGTACCCCCGACGCAGCCGATGCCCAGCACGTGCAGCGCCGCGGTTTCGTTGCCAAACCCCAGCAGCGACAGGCCCCAAAGGATCAGCCCAAGCGCCAGCATACCAAGACCGACATGCAGGGCGATCAGGATCGGCTGGCGCATGGCCCACGCTGAGCGCCAGCGCGCCATGCGAAGTATTTGCACCACGCCAAGCAACAGCGCGACAAAACCGGTCATCTGACCGATCCCAAATACCAGTGCACTGACAGGCAATAGCAGGGCAATCAGCATCGCCGACTTGTCCAGTGCGGCCACCGAGACCGGCCAGGCCTCTTCCGGCGCGCCCGCGCGTTTCATCGCGTTGCGGGTAAAGGCAGGCGTGATCCGGCCCCCAAGGATTGCAATCATGGAACACAGGGTCAGTAACCCGGCGCGCAGCCCCACATCGAGCGTATCGCCGGTGACCCCGATCCATTCCAGATGGGTCAGCAGATTGGCAATCCAGATCAGGCTGAGCAGCAGCAGAAATACCATGTTCTGCGGTTTCGGGCGGCGGATCAGCTGGGTCGCGATCTTCGCCGCCAGAATCGGCACAAAGGCCAGATCGCATACCGCAACCAGAACAGGCGACAGCACTCCCGAATACCACATGGCCAGACGCCCCAGCAGCCACAGCCCCGCAGCCACCACTATGAATCGCGCGCGCGCGTCGGGGGCTCCGGTCCAGTTCGGCACGGCGGTCAGGAAGAACCCGCCAAGCGCGGCGGTGGCATAGCCGAAAATCATCTCATGCGCGTGCCACATTGGCGGGGCCATCGCATAGCTCGTATCCGATGCAGGAACGGCACCGGCCTGAACCATCAGCCAGATACCCCAGACACCACCGACAAACAGCCCGTACAGGCCAGCCGACAGGAAAAACACCCGAAATCCTTCGCCAAAAATTCGCGCGATGACCGCCGACATGACTGCTCTCCTCGGCTTTGGTGGCTTTGGCTCCGACCCTAGCGAGGGTCATTCCGGCTTTACTTAACCGAAATCAAGCAGGCCAAAACATGCCTCAAGAACCCTTATTTTATTGGCGGAAATTTTGTCGCTCCGCGCGGTTAACACCGCTCCCGTTGACTTTCGTCAAGGATGACAAAGGCGTGATGTCTCACCCTAGGACCTGCCTCACCAGCAAATGGAGAGTGATCATGTCACTTGGAATCAGCTACAACAAAACTGGCCGCGCCTTCGGGGTCGGTTTGGCGATGCTGCTGGGCAGCGTCGCTGCGCCAGCCTTAGCCGAAGAGCCAACCCTGAGCAAGGAAGCCTTTGAATCCTCTAAACAACTTTACTTTGAACGCTGCGCCGGTTGTCACGGCGTACTGCGCAAAGGGGCAACAGGCAAAAGCCTTGAGCCTTTGGTTGAAACGAAGAACGCCGATGGCACCGTAACCGAGTCGGGCACCCTGAAACTGGGTCAGGACCGGCTGGAAAAAATCATCGCATGGGGTACCGAGGGCGGTATGAACAACTTCTCGGACGTGATGTCCGAAGAAGAAATCCGCGATATGGCGACCTATATCCAGATGGAGCCGCCCAAGCCGCCGGAGATGTCGCTTGAACAGATGATGGCGACCCGCAAGGTCTATGTCGAACCCGAAGACTACCCGACCGAGCCGCTGCATGGGCGCAACTGGGAAAACTTCTTCGTGGTCATCGAACGTGACGTGGGCAAGGTGGCCGTGATCGACGGTGACACCAAGGAAGTGCTGGCGCACATCCCGACCGGCTACGCCGTGCACGTCCTGAAAGCGTCCGAGCACCATAAACTGGAAGAGCCGGAAAATCCGGGCCGCTTCTGGTACACCATGGGCCGTGACGGCAAGATGACCAAGATCGACCTGTGGCAGAACCCCGAAAACATGCTCGTGGCCGAGGTCACCATTGGCTATGACGCCCGCGACGTGGCTGTATCGGGCGATGGTAAATACGTCATCGGTGGCGCCTATTGGCCGCCGCATTTTGCCATCGTCGACGCCGAAACCATGGAGCCGAAAAAGGTCGTTTCGACCCGTGGCTACAACGTGGACGGGGATTACGTGGAAGAGGCCCGCGTGGCCGCCATCTACACCACCCCGAACGAGCCCACATGGATCGTGGCCGTCAAGGAACTCGGTCAGCTTTGGCAGGTGGATTACTCCGACCTGGACAACCTGCGGATCGACAAAATCGACAGTGCCAAGTTCCTGCATGACGGGTTCTTTGATCCGACCGGTCGTTATTTCCAGATCGCCGCAAACGCGTCGAACAAGATGGTCGTGGTCGATACCGAGACCCACAAGCTGGAAGCTCTGATCGACACCGCGCCGCTGCCGCACCCCGGCCCGGGCGCCAACTGGGATGACCCGAATTGTGGCCCGGTTGCCGGTACGACCCACCTGGGCGAAGGCACGGTCACCGTTTGGGGCAACGACCCCGAAGGTCGCCCGGACGACGCCTGGAAAGTCTGCTATGAGGTGGAAACCGACGGACCCGGTCTGTTCATCAGGACACACCCGGAATCGGATTACATCTGGGCTGACCAGACCAAGCACCCCGAGCCCGAGATTCAGCAATCGGTGCAGGTCATCGACAAGGCAACCGGTGAGATCGTGAAAACGATCCAGATCACCGAAGAGGAAGGCAACGTCGCCGTCCACTTCGAGTTCAACCAGGACGGCTCCGAGGTCTGGGTTTCCAAGTGGAACCGCTCGACCTCGAAAGAGGCCAATGGTGAGATCGTGATCTTCGACGCCAAGACGCTGGAAGAGATCGGCCGCGTGAAGGGTCTGTTCGCCCCGACCGGCAAGTTCAACGTCTACAACCGCTCGAACCACGTCACCTGACGGGTTTGATACCAACACAGGAAAGGGCGGGCCCCTCGCCCGCCCTTTCTTCGTTTGAGACATCAGCCAAACTCACCGGCCTGCCATCCAAGGCCAGACAAGACAGCCAAAACGGAGCCCGGATATGACCTCCGAACCGGATAAGAAAAAACCGATCTGGCGCCGGTATTTCCTGTGGGGAATGCCCGTGGCCGGTATTGCCGTCGCGTTCGTCGCCGGCATCATCTTCTGGGGCGGTTTCAACACCGCCATGGAAGCCACCAACACCAAGGAATTCTGCGTCTCGTGCCACGAGATGCGCGATTTCGTCTATGAGGAATACACCGGCACGATCCACGACGTGAACCGCTCGGGCGTGGGTGCGGTCTGTTCCGACTGCCACGTGCCCAAGGACTGGACGCACAAGATCATCCGCAAGATCAAAGCGTCCAGAGAGCTGTATGGCAAAATGGTCGGCACCATCAACACCCGCGAAAAGTTCGAAGCCAAGCGCGTGCATCTGGCCATGAATGAATGGGAGCGGATGAAGGCCACCGACTCGCGCGAATGCCGCAACTGTCACGATTTTGAATCGATGATGCCGGAATTCCAGAAACCCCGCGCCCGTCAGCAGCACCTGAATGCGATGACGGTTGGTCAGACCTGTATCGACTGCCACAAGGGGATCGCACACTCGGACGCCCGCGACCGGGCCGAAGAAGAATATCTGGAAAAGCTTGAAGCGCCGAACCCTGATTTCATTCGCGAAATCCCCGCCGAATACCTAGCCAGTCTGGAACGGATCGAAGCCAAGGAAGCCGCCGAGGCCGAAGCCGAAAAGGCCGCACGCGTCGCCCAGCAAGAGGCCGTGCAGGCCCAGATCGCAGCAGCGGTCGATGCGGCCGTGGCTGAAGAACGCGCCAAAGCCTCTGGCGAGGAAGCCGCAGCACCTGCAGGCGGTGGCAGCGATGTTGGCACCAATATCGATTGGGCCGCTGTTCCCGGTGCGGACATGAAACTGTTCTACCCCGGACAGGCCTCGTTCGAATGGGTCCAGAACGGCAGATCCCACGGCGGCGCCCGCCCGTTGACCAAGGGCGGAGATCAGTGCACGACCTGCCACGCCAAGGAACTCGACACGATCGGCAACAAGATCGTGGCCGGTGGCGATCTGGAACCGACGCCCATTCCAGGCAAACGCGGCGTGATCGACGCAACCGTGCAGGCCGCGCATGATGATGAGACCCTGTATATCCGTCTGCAATGGCCGGATGCGGGCCACAATCCTGCGCCCTTCGTCGATGGCGGCAAGATGGACCCCGACAACCAGATCAAGGTTGCCATGATGATCACCGGCACCGGGATCGAGATGGGCGATCAGGTGGGTTGCTGGGCCTCGTGCCACGCGGACAACAGCTATATGCCCTTTGATCCGGGTGCCGAAGCCATCGCCGCAAACGGGGATGTCTCGGGTCGGCTGAGCACGCAGGACACGGTGACCAAATACATCAGCGAAAGCCGGACCGAGGTCGAGATCAAAGGCCGTCGCGGCAAGGCGCTGGGTGGCTGGGACAAGCTGCAGGCCGCCGATCAGATCGAACAGTATCTGGCCGATGGCACCTATCTGGACCTGATGCGCGTCTATGCGGACGGAAGCGCCACCAACGGCTATCTGCTGGAGCAGCGCGTGGTCAATGACGGCGAAATCGCCGCCTCGGCCAGTCTGGATGCGGGCATGTGGACCGTGGTGTTCACCCGTCCGCTGAACTCGGGCGCGCCCGGCGATGTGCCGCTTGAGGCCGGTCAGACCTATACGGTGGGCTTTGCCATCCACGATGACTTTGCCGCCGCACGGTTCCACCACGTGACGCTGGATACCAGCCTGGCGCTGGACGACGACAGCGCCTTCATCAACGTGGTCAAACAATAAGGGACAGGGGCCGGGCATTCCGGCCCCTTGCCGATAGAAGAGGAGACTTGGACGATGAAACCCCAACACCTTCTTCCCGCGCTGCTGCTTCTGGCCGCGCCAGCCTGGGCAGAGGACACCACCGCGCTGTGTGCCGAGGCCGAGGAACGCTATGTCGAGCTGTTCGGTCAGCCCTCCTCCGCCGTCGAGGATGCCGAGGTGGTGCTGATGTACAAATACAATTTCTGTCCATTCGAACTGACCGTGAAAGCGGGCACCACCGTGCGCTGGGTCAATGTGGACAAACGCACCAGCCATTCAGTGCTGCTGAAAGACGGCAGCGAGCCCGAAAGCGACCGGCTGTTCCCCGAGGAGACGGTCGAGCTGACCTTCCTCACCCCCGGGCCGCAGGATTACCTGTGCGGGCCGCACTGGGAGACACAGAACATGATCGGAATGATCACCGTCGAACCCTGAGCCGAGGCAAGCATACAGGCAGATTGAAGGGGCGCGGGACCAATTCCCGCGCTCCTTAACTTATGTCAAGGAGGTTCCTTTTCGATTGCGCCAGTCTGCCGTCATGACTCGCCCGGCTCGCCCAGCAACGTCCCAAATTCGCTGCGGATTTGCGCAGGCACACCGGGCTCCGAAGACATTCAGACCAAGCGAGTGTGCACATGAGCGGTAAGGTTTTTCTGATTGGCGCAGGTCCCGGCGACCCCGAACTGATGACCCTGCGCGCACTGCGGATGCTGCAAGAGGCGGACGTGGTGGTTTATGATCGCCTGGTCTCGGCCGATATCCTGAATCTGCACGCCGTGGGCGCTCGCCTGATCCCGGTGGGTAAGGCACCGAAATGCCATACAGTGCCGCAGGATCGCATCAATGAAATCCTTGTCGAAGAAGCCCGCGCCGGTCACACCGTAGCGCGCCTGAAGGGCGGCGACCCGATGATCTTCGGACGCGGCTCGGAAGAGGCGGCGCATCTGATGGCAAACGGCATCCCGGTCGAATACGCGCCGGGCATCACTGCCGCACAGGGCGCGTCCTGTTCCACCGGCGTGCCGCTGACCCATCGTGGGCTGGCAACCTCGGTACAATATGTCACCGGGCATCGGCAGGCCGACAAGGTGCTGGATCTGGACTGGAAGCGTCTGGCCGATCCCGACACAACGCTGGTGGTCTATATGGGCGTCGCCAATATCGGCCAGATCGCCATGGGCCTGATGACCGAAAGCCTGCCCGGCTCGACCCCGGTTCTGGCCGTGGGCAAAGCGACCACCCCGGACGAACACCGCATGGTGTCCCGGCTGGATCGTCTGGCGGCGGACGTCCGCGCCGCCGACCTGAAAGCGCCCACACTGTTCATCATTGGCAAGGTTGTGTCGCTTTACGCCGAACGGTCTGCGGCAGAATTGCTGGAGCAGGCCAATGGCTAAGCTTGGACGCCGATACGCTGCACCTGGCAGCAGCGCCAGACAACGCCCGACCGCCCCCCGCAGCCGGTCGCTGACATCAGTTCTGCTCACCTCTGCCGTGCTGGTGGCCACAACCGCGTTCGCTGCCGACACGCTTGATCCCAACGCATTGAAGCGGCTGGTCCATCAGGATTGCGGTTCCTGCCACGGACTGTCGCTGAAAGGCGGCCTCGGCCCCGACCTGAGGTCCGAGACGCTGGAACATTACGACGCGGACGTCCTGACCGGCGTCATCCTCGACGGTATCCCCGACACCGCGATGCCCCCCTGGCGGCCCCTGATCAGTCAGGAAGAGGCCGAATGGATCGCCCGTTACCTTCTGAAACCGGAGGCACAATGAAACAGCTCATCCTTACCCTTGCGGCCACCCTGATGATGACCACAGCGCAGGCGGAACCCACCGCCACCGGAGATCTGGGGCTGGTGATCGAACGGGCCAAGGGCTCGGTCCTGCTGGTCGATCAATCCGACCGCGCGGCGCTGGCGCGGATCGAAGGGCTGGGCGATCTGTCCCATGCCTCATTGGTCTATTCGCCCGATGAACGTTTCGCCTATGTGTTCGGGCGCGACGGCGGTCTGACCAAGGTCGATATCGTCACCCGCCAGATCGCAGGCCGCGTGGTGCAGGCGGGCAATGCCATCGGCGGGGCGATCTCAGACGATGGGCAACTGGTCGCCGTGTCGAACTATGAACCCGGCGGCGTGCGGGTGTTCGACGCCGAGACGCTGGAGATGGTCGCCGACATCCCCACCGGCAGCAAAACCATCGGTCTGGTCGATGCACCGGGCCGCCGGTTCGTCTTCACCATGTGGGACACGGGCGAGACCTGGATCGCTGATTTCGCCGCAGGCGCGCCCGCGATCACCAAGATCCCCGAGATGGGCAAAAACCCTTATGACGCGCTGATCACCGCCAATGGCCGCACCTATATCACCGGCCTGTTCGGCGAGGACGGCCTGACCGCGCTGGACCTGTGGGCCGAGACGCCCGAACCCATTCGCGTGCTGCCCAACTATGGGCGCGGGCAAGAGGAGATGCCGGTCTACAAGATGCCCCACCTCGAAGGCTGGGCGCTGACGGGCCGCGAATTCGTCCTCCCCGCCGTCGGCCATCACGAGGTTCTGTGGATCGACGCCGATACCCTGACCGAGACCGGGCGGACAAAAACCCATGGCCAGCCGGTCTTTGCCATGGCCCGGCCCGACGGGCGGCAGGTCTGGGTGAATTTCGCCCATCCGCTGAACGACACGATTCAGGTGATTGATTCAGTGACCAAGGACATCATCCACGAATTCAAACCCGGCCCCGCCGTGCTGCACATGGAATTCACGCCGCGCGGGCATGAGGTCTGGATCAGTGTGCGCGACGCCAACAAGGTGATGGTCTACGACACGCAGACCTTCGAAAAACTGCGCGAGATCGAGGCCGACAGCCCATCCGGCATTTTCTTCACCGCTCGCGCGCACAGAACGGGGTTGTAAGCGATGGAACATATCACCGACCCCGCCGACCGCCGCCTGCTGGACGAGTTTCAGCGCGACTTTCCCCTCACCGACCGCCCGTTTCAGGTGCTGGCCTATCTGCTGGGTCTGGACGAGGTCGAAGTGCTGAACCGTCTGGTCCACATGCGCGCCACGGGCCGGATCACACGGGTGGGCGCGACCATCGCGCCGGGGACGGTATCGGCCAGCACTCTGGCCGCTGTTGCCGCGCCCGAGGACCGGCTGGAACAAGTGGCTGCTCTGATCGACGCCGAACCGGGCGTGAACCACAATTATCAGCGGGAAGACGACTGGAATCTGTGGTTCGTGGCCACCGGTCCGGACCGCGCGCATGTCGATAACACACTAGCCCGGATCAGCCAGCGTACCGGGTTGCGAGTACTGGATTTGCGGCTGGTGCGTCCGTTCAACATCGATCTGGGCTTTCGCATGGCGAGTGACGCGCAGATGGTCCCGAACCGGCGCAAGGTGGACCGTTCCGCCATGCAGCCCGGCGACCGCGCGCTGTTGCAGGCGCTGAGCACCGGACTGCCGCTGGTCGCCGAACCCTATGCCGCGCTGGCGCAATCGCTGGATCGCGACCCTGATGAGGTGATGGCGCGGATTGAGGCGCTGCACATGGCGGGCATTGTCTCGCGCCTTGGGGTCATCGTGCGGCACCGGGCCCTGGGCTGGTCGGCCAATGCGATGGTGGTCTGGGACCTGCCGTCGCAGCAGATCGACCGCGCCGGTCCGGCCCTTGCTGCCCATCCCGGCATTACCCTGTGTTACGAGCGCCGCCCGGTCGCGGACCTCTGGCCCTATCGCCTGTACTCCATGATCCACGCCCGTTCGCGCCCCGAGGCGCGCGCGGTGCTTGCCGGGGCTACCGCGCTGCCGGAACTGGCCGGTGTCCGGCATAAGGTATTGTTCTCGACCCGCTGCTTCAAACAGACCGGCGCGCTGATCCAACCGAAGGAGGTCGCCGCATGACGCTGGACGCAACCGACCGCGCCATCCTGAACCGAATGCAGGATGACCTGCCGCTGACACCGCATCCCTATGCCGAAGTGGCGCGGGATCTGGGAATTTCGGAAGCCGATCTGCTGACCCGGTTGGCACGCATGAAAGAAGATCGCGTGATCACCCGGTTCGGGCCGTTCTTCGACGCCGCTGCCATGGGTGGCGCGTTCTGCCTGTGTGCTATGGCGGTGCCGAGCGCGGATTTCGAAACCGTCCTGACCAAAGTCAATGCACATCCAGAGGTCGCCCATAATTATGAACGCACGCACCGGCTGAACATGTGGTTCGTGCTGGCCACCGAAACGCCCGAGGGGATCGCGGCCGCTGCCGATGCCATTGAACAGGAAACGGGGATCAAGGTTCTCCGTTTCCCCAAACTGCAGGAATTCTTCATCGGTTTCCGGGTGGCGGCATGATCGACGCAAAGGACAGAGAGATTATCGAAGCGCTGCAAGGCGGCCTGCCGCTGGTGCCCGCGCCTTATGCCGCCGTGGCCGACAGGTTGGGCCTGGACGAGGGCGCGCTGATTGGTCGTTTGGCTGAATTGAAGGCACGCGGTGTCATCCGCCGCATCGCTGCTGCGCCCAATCACTATAAGCTGAGGATGACCTCGAACGGCATGACCGTCTGGGATGTCGAGGACAGCCGCATCGCCGAACTGGGCGCGCAGATCGGTGCCCTGCCCTTTGTCACCCACTGCTATGAACGCCCCCGCGCCTTGCCCGATTGGCCTTACAACCTGTTTGCCATGGTCCACGGTGCTGACCGGGATGAGGTCGAGGAAAAACGCGCGCAGATCGCGGATATCCTTGGCGATGCCTGCGGCGCGAAAGATATCCTCTATTCCACGCGCATCCTGAAGAAGACCGGGCTGCGCCTGAAAAAGAAAGGCTGAGACATGTTCCGCCTGACCGAATACATGCACCAGTTGGTGAAACCGACTCCGGTGCGCAAACGCCGCTCCGGGCCGGTGAAACCGGTGGTGATCTGGAACCTGACACGACGCTGCAACCTGAAATGCCGCCATTGCTATACCGTTTCGGCGGATGTGGCATTCCCCGGTGAGCTGAGCCATCAGCAAGCCATGGAAACCCTTGAGGATCTGGGCCAATTTCGCGTCCCGGCCCTGATCCTCTCGGGCGGGGAGCCGCTGGACCGGTTCGATTTCTTCGACATCGCCACACGCGCACGCAAGCTGGTGCCGATGCTGGCGCTTTCCACCAACGGCACGAAAATTCACGGCGAAACCGCCGACCGGATTGCCGATGTGGGATTCAGCTATGTCGGTATCTCGCTGGACGGGATCGGGGCCACCAATGACTGGTTCCGCGGGGTCGAGGGTGCCTTTGCCGATGCCCTGCGCGGTGTGCGCGAATGCAAGCGGCGCAGCATCAAGGTGGGGCTGCGGTTCTGCCTGACTGAAGGCACCCAGCATCACCTGCCCGATCTGCTGCAATTGTGCGACGACGAAGGGGTGGACAAGTTCTATCTGTCTCACCTCGTCTATGCCGGGCGCGGCGACAAGAATCGGGGTGAGGATGCTGAACACCTGCGCACCCGCAAGGGGATGGACCTGTTGCTGGATCGCGCGTGGGAGGCGGCTTCGGGCGGGCGTCCGCTGGATATCGTGACCGGCAATAACGATGCGGATGCGGGGTATTTCCTGAATTGGGTCCGGGCGCATTTCGATGCGGAAAAGGCCGCGCATGTGCGCGAACATCTGGCCGCCTGGGGTGGCAATTCCAGCGGTTTGGGCGTGGCCAATATCGACAATCTGGGCCGCGTGCATCCCGATACCTATTGGTCGGATTACACCGTCGGCAACGTCAAGACGGCCCCGTTTTCCCAGCTGTGGACCGGTGGCGATCAGATGCTGGAGCTGCTGCGCACCCGTCCAAGACCGCTGAAAGGGCGCTGTGGAGCGTGCCAGTTGAAGGATGTCTGTGGCGGCAACACCCGCATCCGGGCCCTGCAACTGACCGGCGATCCGTGGGCCGAGGACCCGGCCTGCTATCTGTCAAACGAAGAAATCGGCGTGCAGGACGCAGGCGAGCGTCTGCAGGTCACGCCGTTCCGGGGGAAAAGCCATGATCCGGCGCATCAGTTCTTTTGACACCGTTGGCTCTGCCCGCCCAGCCAGTGCGCGGGTGGTGAGCGCGGGAGCCTCCGGCGGGAGTATTTTTAAAAAGATGAAGACGGGGGCTTTGTGCGCAGCCCTGAGTGTGGGCGCAGCCTGGGCTGATGCCCCATCGGATTATGCCGAGTTTTGCGCCTCGTGCCACGGTGAGAACCGGTTGGGCGGGGTGGGTCCGGCGTTGATCCCCGAGACATTGAAGCGGATGCGCGGGCCGCGCGTGGCGGCGGTGATTGCCGAGGGGCGCGCGGCGACGCAGATGCCCGCGTTTTCGCATGAACTGGACGCGTTGCAGATTGAGGAATTGGCCGGCTGGTTGAAATCTCCGCTGGAGAATGATCCCGAATGGGGCGAGGCCGATATCATGGCCAGCCGCACTCTGGACGAGGATTATGTGTCGGTGGACGCGCCTGTCTGGGACAGCGATCCGATGAACATCACGCTGGCCGTTGAGACCGGCGATCACCATGTCAGCGTTCTGGATGGCGACACGTTCGAGGTTCTGGACCGGTTCGAGACGCCCTTCGCCGTGCATGGCGGGCCGAAGTTCAGCCCGGACGGGCGCTATGTCTTCATCATGTCGCGCGATGGCTGGGTGCAGAAATATGATATCTGGGCGCTGAAACAGGTGGGCCGCGTGCGCGCGGGGCTGAACAGCCGCAACATCGCCATGTCGGGTGACGGCAAATGGGTGGCGGTGGCGAATTACCTGCCGAACTCATTGACGCTGCTTTCGACCGAAGATCTATCAGTGGCGAAAGTCATTGAAGTTAAAAGTAAAAATGGCGTCCCCAGCCGGGTCTCGGCCGTCTATCAGGCACCGCCGCGCGAGAGCTTTGTGCTGGCGCTGAAGGATGTCCCCGAGATTTGGGAGGTTTTCTATGGTGCAAACCCGCCGCAATTCGGCATTGGCCATGATTTCCGCATCGAAGGACAGTTCAAGAACCCCGATCCCTTCCCTGTACGCAAAATCACTACGCCCGACTATCTGGACGATTTCTTTTTCGATCAGACCTATGAATACGTCATGGGGGCGTCCCGAGACGGCAAGGGTGGGCAGGTGATCGATCTGGTCATCGGGCACAAGGTGGCTGATCTGGACCTGCCTGGGATGCCTCACCTAGGTTCGGGGATTACCTGGAAACATGGCGATTCCACCGTGATGGCGACGCCGCATCTGACCGATGGCACTGTGTCGGTGATCGACATGGAGACATGGGAAACCGTCAAGCGGATCAAGACCGAAGGACCGGGATTCTTCATGCGCAGCCATGAGAATTCGCCCTATGTCTGGGCCGACGTGTTCTTCGGGCCGAACAAGGACGCCATGCATGTGATCGACAAGCAAAGCCTTGAAATCGTGAAAACTTTGCGCCCCGCGCCGGGCAAGACCGTGGCTCATGTGGAGTTCACCAAGGATGGCAGTCACGCGCTGGTGTCGATCTGGGAGGATGATGGCGCGGTGATCGTCTATGACGCGCAGACGCTGGAAGAGGTTCGCCGCCTGCCGATGCGCAAACCGTCTGGGAAGTACAATGTCTGGAACAAAATCACCTTCTCGGAAGGCACCAGCCACTGATGGCAAATGGCCGGTCTGGAAACTGGCCATCTTGCTGTATCCGGCCACGATGCTGACCGTGGCGATCAACCTGTTCCTGCTGGGTTTGATCCTGCACGGCATCGGATTCAGCGTGATCCGCCCGGTTCCGGCGATCCTGTGGTCGATCCCTCTGGGCGTTCCGGCCGCGTGGTTGGCGGGGCGCTGGTTGCGGGGCCTGATGGATGAGGCAGACGGTTGATTTCAATCCATAAAATCGGAAAGTCGCACCACCTGACCTAAGTCAAGTATCGCACCGAGAGAATCCTCTAGAACGCAGGCATAGCTTCCCGAGTCGGAGTCTCCATGTCCGCCCTGACCCATCTGCACAATCTCCCTGTCCGCGCGGTTCGCGCGGCAGCCGGGTTGGCGGGCATACTCCTTCTGTTGTTGCAGAGCTTTGCTCCGGCGCTGGCGAGTCCCGGTCAAAGTGTCTGGATGGAGATCTGCTCGGAGGGCGGCGCGGTCTGGGTCGAGGTTGACCTTGAAGAAGGCCCCGAAGATCCGACCGCGCCCTGCCCGAAATGCGCCGAATGCGCGCTGTGCGCGATCACAAGCGCGGCACCCGTACCGGAGATGGCGCAAACGCCACAATCCGGAATCGTCCGATTTGTACAGGTCCAAAACAGCAAATCTTTCGTGTTGTACAACTCGAACTGGCTGTGGCCCGAAACCCGGGGACCCCCGTGCGCGACCCAAATAGAATCTGAACGCGCCCTGCGCGCGTCCATGGCGTCCACCCAACTATCCGGAGGTGCGCCGTGGTCGTAAGTCGCGCATACCACTTTGTGCTGGCCTTTGCCCTGTCCTGTCTGATGGCGATCAGCGCCAATGCCGACAGCCTTGCCAGCTTCCTGCCCGAGCTTGAGCCCGCCGATCTGGCCCCCGGTGCCGATGCCTTTGGCCCGGTGCGCGATGACGTCAAGGTTGCGCCCGTCCTGAAGGGCGGCGAGACCGTGGCCTGGGCTTTTCTGACATCCGATTTCGTTGGCACCACCGGTTATTCCGGCAAGCCCATCCATGTGGTTGCGGCCATAGACGATGATGCGGTGCTGACCGGGGTAAAGCTGGTCAAGCACTCGGAACCCATCGTGCTGATCGGCATCCCCAATTCGCGCATGGTTGAATTGACCGAAGGCTATACCGGTCTGGACCTCAAACGCGAGGCCGAGACCGGGGGCGAGGGGCATGACCTCGACATTATCTCGGGCGCGACGGTGACGATCATGGTGATCGACGACAGCCTTGTGCGCGGCGGCATCAAGGTGGCGCGGGCGCTGGGGCTGGGCGGTTTGTCTCCGCTGCAGGCCGATGGGCCGAAGCGCGAGGTCGATCTGGCGCAGGATGCGGTTTACGACTGGACCACCCTGTCGGGTGACGGCTCGGTCCGGCGGCTGACGCTGGATATCGGGCAGGTCAACGCCGCGTTTGAGGCCACCGGTGATCAACGGGCCATCAAACGCCCGGAACCGGGCGCGCCGGATGATACGTTTATCGACATGCATATGGCGCTGGTCTCGGTGCCGTCGATCGGCAAATCGCTGCTGGGCGAGGCCGAATATCAGAACCTGTTGAACTGGCTGGACGAGGGCGAGCAAGCCATTCTGGTGCTGGGGCGCGGGGCCTACAGCTTCAAGGGATCGGGCTATGTGCGGGGCGGTATCTTTGACCGGATACAGCTGATCCAGGGCGACAGCTCGGTCCGGTTCTTCGACAAGCAACAGCGTCGGTTGGGCAAGGTTGCGGCAGCGGATGCGCCCACCTTTTCCGAACTCGACATCTTCAAAATCCCCGCCGATGCCGAGTTCGATCCGGCCGAGCCGTTCCGCCTGCAATTGCTGGTGCAGCGGGCCGTGGGCGCGGTTGAGAAGACATTCCTGACCTTCGATCTGGGTTACAAACTGCCCGAGCAATACCTGCTGCCCGTCGCGGCGCCCACGGTGGTTGACGATGCCACCGGCGAGGCCGCCGCCAAGGCCGCCCTGTGGCAGCGCATCTGGAAGGACCGCACCGTCGAGATCGGGGTGCTGGGTCTGATGCTGCTGGTGCTGACGGCGACGTTCTTCTTCCAGTTCCACGCCACCATGAACGCCCGGGTCTTTTACTGGTTCCGCATCGGTTACCTGACCATGACGCTGTTCTTCATCGGCTGGTACGCCAATGCGCAACTGAGCGTGGTGAACCTGATGGCGCTTGCGGGCAGCCTGCGCACCGGCTTTAGCTGGGATGCCTTCCTGCTGGACCCGCTGGTCTTTATCCAGTGGTTTGCCGTCGCTGCCGCGCTGCTGTTCTGGGGGCGCGGGGCCTATTGCGGCTGGCTGTGCCCGTTCGGCGCGCTGCAGGAACTGACCAACAAGATCGCGCGGGCCTTCAAGGTGCCGCAATGGACCCTGCCCTGGGGCCTGAACGAACGGCTGTGGCCGGCGAAATACATGATCTTCCTTGGACTCTTCGGGCTCAGCTTTGTGTCGATCCCGCTGGCCGAGACCTATGCCGAAATCGAGCCATTCAAGACCGCGATCATTCTGAAATTCATGCGCGACTGGCCGTTTGTGGTCTTTGCGCTTGCCCTGCTGGGGATCGGGCTGTTCGTCGAACGGTTCTACTGCCGCTATCTCTGCCCGTTGGGCGGCGCGCTGGCGATCCCTGCCCGTATTCGCATGTTCGACTGGCTGCGCCGCTACAAGGATTGCGGCACGCCGTGTCAGACCTGCGCCAACGAATGCCCCGTTCAGGCCATCCACCCCACCGGTGAGATCAACCCGAACGAGTGCGTCACCTGCCTGCATTGTCAGGTGCTCTATCAGTCCGAGAGCAAATGTCCCGTCGTTATCCGCCAGCTTAAACGGCGGGCCAAGACAGGGTCGGTCAACATCAAGACCCCGCTCGGACAACCACCGGCGAACCATCCGAACGCCAAACCGCAATCTGTTTCCTAAAAGGAGGAACGATCATGTCGGAACACGATAAGAAACTGAACGTCACACGCCGCGGGCTGCTGGGTGCATCTGCAACCGGCGCCGTGCTGGCCGGAACCGGTCTGGGCAGCACCCTGATGACCGCGAAAGAGGCCAGCGCCGCCGCCAATGCCGCGCTGGAGCCCGGTGAGCTGGACGAATATTACGGCTTCTGGTCCTCGGGTCAGACCGGCGAGGTGCGCATCCTCGGCGTGCCGTCCATGCGCGAGCTGATGCGCATTCCGGTGTTCAACCGCTGCTCGGCCACCGGCTGGGGCCAGACCAACGAGTCACTGAAGGTCCTGACCGAAGGGCTGCTGCCCGAGACCAAGCAGTATCTGGCCGCCAACGGCAAGGTCACCTATGACAATGGCGACCTGCACCACCCGCACATGTCCTTCACCGATGGCACCTATGACGGTCGCTATCTGTTCATGAACGACAAGGCCAACACCCGCGTGGCGCGTATCCGCTGCGACGTGATGAAATGCGACAAGATCATCGAGATCCCGAACGCGCATGACATCCACGGTCTGCGCCCGCAGAAATACCCCCGCACCGGTTACATCTTCGCCAATGGTGAACATGAGGCGCCGCTGGTCAATGATGGCGAAATCCTCGACGATCCGTCGCAATACGTGAACATCTTCACCGCCATCGACGGCGACACGATGGAGATCGCATGGCAGGTGATGGTGTCGGGTAACCTCGACAACACCGATTGCGACTATCAGGGCAAATATGCGTTCTCGACGTCCTATAACTCGGAAATGGGTATGAACCTGGCCGAGATGACCGAGAATGAGCTGGACCATGTGGTCGTGTTCAACCTCAAAGGCATCGAAGACGCAATTGCTGCTGGCAACTATCAGGAGCTGAACGGCGTCAAGGTCGTGGACGGGCGCAAAGAGGCGGGCGGCAACCTGACCCGTTACATCCCGATCCCGAACTCGCCGCATGGTGTGAACGCAGCACCCGACAAGAAACACATCATGATCAACGGCAAGCTGTCGCCGACCGTTTCGGTGATCGATGTGGAAAAGGTCGACGCGCTGTTTGCCGACAACGCCGATCCGCGCTCGGCCATCGTGGCGGAACCGCAGCTGGGTCTGGGCCCGCTTCACACCGCGTTTGATGGCAAGGGCAACGCCTACACCACCCTGTTCCTGGACAGCCAGGTGGTGAAATGGGACATCGCCAAGGCCATCGAAGCCTTTGGTGGTGCGGATGTTGATCCGATCCTCGACAAGGTGGATGTGCATTATCAGCCGGGCCACAACTCGACCTCGATGGGTGAAACCTCCGAGGCTGACGGCAAGTGGCTGATTTCGATGAACAAGTTCTCGAAAGACCGGTTCCTGAATGTCGGTCCGCTGAAGCCTGAAAACGAGCAGTTGATCGATATCTCGGGCGACAAGATGAAGGTGGTCCATGACGGCCCGACCTTTGCGGAACCACATGACTCGATCATCGTGCACCGGTCCAAGGTGAACCCGGTCAATGTCTGGGATCGCAACGACCCGATGTGGGAAGAAGCGCGCCAGCAGGCTGCCGCCGATGGTGTAGACCTTGAAGAAGGCGCCGAGGAGCCGATCCGCGATGGCAACAAGGTGCGGGTCTACATGACCTCGACCGCGCCGGTGTTCAGCCTTGAGAAGTTCACCGTCAAACAGGGTGACGAGGTGACGCTGTATGTCACCAACCTGGATGACGTGGATGACGTGACCCACGGACTGTGCCTGTCGAACTTCGGCATCGCGATGGAGGTTGCGCCGCAGGCCACCGCCTCGGTCACCTTCATCGCCGACCGTCCGGGCGTGCACTGGTTCTATTGCCAGTGGTTCTGCCACGCACTGCACATGGAGATGCGCGGTCGGATGTTCGTTGAGCCGCGGAGCGCGTAAGCGATGCGTTGGTCCCTGCTCATACCGCTCCTGCTCGGCTCGCCCCTTTGGGCGGCGGATTGGGATGTGCCCAACCGGGCGGGGGCCATCAACGAGATACTGGCGCAGGTGGCGGATGGAGACACCCTCCGCCTGAGCCCCGGCGTTTATGCTGAAAGACTGGTGCTGGACCGGCCCGTCACCATCGACGGGCTGGGACAGGCCACCATTGACGGACAAGGCGAAGGCAGCGTAATCACCGTGACCGGGCCGGGCGTGACGGTGCGCGGGCTGACGGTGATCGGCTCGGGCTCTGGCCATGACGGAATCGACAGCGGCATTCAACTGACCAAGACAGCCCATGCGCCGGTGGTCGAGGATAACGTGCTGCTGGGCAATCTCTATGGCGTCGACATTCACGGTGCCAAGGACAGCATCGTGCGCCGCAACCGGATCGAGGGGCGACAGGACCGCCATATGAACGCGCGCGGCAACGGGGTCTATGTCTGGAATGCGCCGGGTGCGGTGGTCGAGGATAATGACATCCGGTACGGGCGCGACGGGATCTTCGTGAACTCGTCGAAGAAGAACACCTTCACCGGCAACCTGTTCCGCGATCTGCGCTTTGCTGTGCATTACATGTATGCGGACAATTCGGTGGTCAGCGACAATGTCTCGATCGGCAACGATCTGGGCTATGCGGTGATGTTCACGAGTAATGTGACTGTCGCCAACAATGTCTCGATTGGTGACCGCGAACATGGCGTGATGCTGAATTATGCCAACAAGAGCACCATCACCGGCAACGTGGTAAAAGGTGCCAAGGAAAAATGCACCTTCCTCTATAACTCCAACAAGAACGAATTCACCGACAACTGGTTCCAGGGATGCGGCATCGGTATTCACTTTACCGCCGGGTCTGAGCGCAACCGTATCCTTGGCAACTCATTCATCGGAAACCGGACTCAGGTGAAATACGTCTCGACCAAATGGGTCGAGTGGTCCGAGGACGGACGCGGCAACTACTGGTCCGATTTCGCCGCTTATGATGTGGATGGCAACGGCATTGCCGATGCCCCCTATCGCCCCAATGACAGTATGGACCATGTGCTGTGGACCCAACCCTCAGCCAAACTGTTGCTCGGCTCCCCTGCCGTGCAACTGGTGCGCTGGTCACAATCGGCCTTTCCGGCACTGCTGCCGGGCGGCGTGATGGACAGCAACCCATTGATGCAAGCCCCTGAACCCCCAGCTATGAAAAAGGTGCCTCATGACGGATAAGGCCCTGTCAATCGACCATGTTCTCAAGGACCGTGGAAAAACCCGCGTTCTTGACGATATCACACTGTCTCTTGCCCCTGGCCAGCGCGTTGCGCTGCTGGGCCATAATGGTGCGGGTAAGTCGACCCTGATCAAATCTATCCTCGGCCTGACGCCGATCCATGGCGGAGCCATTCGGATCGGAGACGTCACCCCCGGTAGTGCTCAGGCACGGCGCGAGACGGCCTATCTGCCCGAGGCGGTGTCATTTCATCCCGCGCTAACCGGGCGTGAGCAGTTGACCTTGTTCGCGCAGCTTTCAGGCGCGAAAGCCGATGTGCCCGGTCTGCTGGAGCGCGTCGGCTTGAGCGATGCGCTGGACCGCCGGATCGGAACGTATTCCAAGGGGATGCGGCAACGTCTTGGTCTGGCGCAGGTGCTGCTGGGCCAGCCTAAGGTGGCGCTTCTGGACGAGCCGACGAGCGGGCTGGACCCGATCTCGCGGCAGGATCTCTATGCCATCATCGATGAACTGGCGGCGCAAGGCTCTGCGGTGCTGATTGCCAGCCATGCGCTCACCGAGGTCGAGGCGCGAACCGACCGGATCGCCATCATGCGCAAGGGTCGGATGGTCGCCGATGACACGCTGAACAACCTGTCGGCGCTGGCTGGTCTGCCGATCCGCCTGAAGGTGCGCGCCAGCGCCAACGCCGATGCGCTGGCCGCCGAGCTGGGTGGCAACCGGATCAATGGGGCGTCGGTGGAACTGCTCTGCACGCCTGAAGACAAGATGGAGGCGCTGCGCCGGATCGCCGGGCTGGGTGACGCGGTGGCGGATGTCGAGATGACCCCGCCCAAGCTGGAAGACCTCTATCGCCATTACGCACAGGAGGATTTGCAATGACCCGCTTCCTCGCCATCACCCGCACCGAGATGCTGATCCTGCGCCGCAACCGCTGGCTGCTGGTCGCCACATTGATCATGGTGCTGTTCGCACTGGCGCTGACCTTTGCGGGCAGCGCGCCCACCGGCACCTTGGGCGTCGATATGCTGACCGTCTCGGTTGCGTCGATGACCACGCTGTCGGTTTACCTCGCGCCGCTGCTGGCGCTGATGATTTCCTTCGACGCCATCGCGGGCGACGTGGACCGGGGCAGCCTGTCGCTGCTGCTGTCCTATCCGGCGGGGCGCGGAGAAATCCTGCTGGGCAAGTTCACCGCCCATCTGGCAGCTTTGGCTTTCGCCATGACCATCGGTTTCGGCACTGCAGGCGCGGTGGCCGCTTTCTTTGGCGGCGCGGGGCCGGAGAGTCTGATGGCGCTGGCGCGTCTCATCCTCACATCCATCCTGCTGGGCGCTGTTTTTCTGGCGCTGGGATACCTGCTGTCCGCTTTGGCGAAGGGGGCCACGGCGGCGGCAGGTCTGTCGGCCGGGCTCTGGCTGGTCTTTGTCGTCCTCTATGATCTGGGCCTGTTGGGGGCTGTCGTCATGGACAAGGGCGGCGCTTTCACCCAATCCGTCTTTCCATGGGTGATGGTGGCCAACCCGGCCGACGCGTTCCGTCTGTGGAACATCGCCGCGACCGAGGGCGTCGCGATGGCATCCGGCATGACCGGGGCCGCGCAGGCCCTGCCGGTCTGGGCCGCGCCCGCTTCGCTGCTGATCTGGCCGGTGCTGGGCTTTGCCCTCGCCCGTCTCGCATTCCGGAGGGTCGAGCCATGAAACGTCTCGCCCTGATCGCACTGGTCACGATGGCCGCCTGCAAGGAAGAGGTGGCCGAAGCCCCCGACCCGGTGGACCTGACCCCGGATGCTCTGAGCTATTTCTGCCAGATGAACATCGCCGAACATGGCGGGCCAAAGGGGCAGATTCATCTTGAAGGTTACCCCGCGCCGCTGTTCTTCGCACAGGTGCGTGACATGCTGGCCTATCTGAAAAGCCCCGAGCGCGACGCCAAGATCACTGCGGTTTACGTCAGCGATATGGGTGTGGCCCCAAGT
Source organism: Ruegeria sp. L12 (assembly GCF_056531745.1). Lineage (NCBI taxonomy): Bacteria > Pseudomonadati > Pseudomonadota > Alphaproteobacteria > Rhodobacterales > Roseobacteraceae > Ruegeria > Ruegeria sp. L12. The sequence goes on along the minus strand of NZ_JBQFMH010000004.1, from coordinate 221,704 downwards.
TGGCGACAGCCGGGGATTTCCAACTGGATCGCAGCCGATGGCGCCACCTTCGTGGTCGGCGCCGATGTCGCTGGCGGCATGGGCGCGCGCGAGGTTGTGCCCTTTGCAGAACCCGCCGAGGCCGAAGCCTTTATCCTGCGCTATGGCGGGTCTGCCCTGCCCCTGTCCGAGGTGCCCGATGCCGAGGTTCTGGGCCCCGTCGATCTGGACCTGATTCTGGAGACCCCCGCATGACCCGCCTGACCCGCCGCCGGTTCCTGACCATTTCGGCCGCTTGCGCCGCTGTGCCCGCCGCTGCCAGCGGCGTGGCCCAATGGCGCGGCATCGCGTTGGGCGCGCCCGCCAGCCTGCGGCTGGAGGGTCTGACAGATACGCAAGCCGCGCCGATCTTCGCTGCGGTCGAGGCCGAGCTGCACCGGCTTGAGGATATCTTCAGCCTTTATCGCACGCGGTCGCAGATCAGCCGGTTGAACCGCGCGGGCCGCCTGCGCGCCCCTGCGCCTGAGCTGTTGGAGGTGCTGAGCCTGTGTTCCGCGCTCCACGACGCGTCAGAGGGGGCCTTCGATCCGACGGTTCAGCCGTTATGGCTGGCGCTCGCCAGCGGGGCGGCGCATGCGCATGTGGATCGTGCGCGGCAGGCGATTGGCTGGAACAGAGTCCATGTCGGCGCAGATGAAATCCGCCTGCCGCAGCCGGGACTGTCGGCGATCACGTTGAACGGGATAGCGCAAGGGGCGGTCACCGACCGGATTGCCGCTTTGCTCCGGTCCTATGGCCTGAGCGATGTTCTGGTGGATATGGGCGAGGTCGCCGCACTGGGTGAACGCGGCGGCGCTGAGCCCTGGCGCGTCGGACTGGCTGGACCGGATGGCACGGTCGCCAAACGGATCACTCTGCGGGACCGTGCCGTTGCCACCTCGGCCCCGGACGGCACGCGGCTGAACGGGGGGCTGGGCCATATCCTGAACCCTCTGGGCGCGGGGCCGACACATCGGGCGGTGTCTATATCTGCCCCGCAGGCCGCGGTGGCGGACGGGCTTTCGACCGCACTTTGCGTGACCTCACCAGACCGGACCAAGGCCGCACTGGCCCGTTTTCCGGACGCCCGGATCGAGATGCTGATCTGAGCGCCTGACATCACGCCACCGCCTGATCATGATACCTGACGCCACCGCAGCGTTTGACGGCCTGACCGCGGATCATCGAGAAGGCAAAGCCGGTCAGGCGGGCTGCTCGGTCAGCATGCACAAAACACGCGCCTCGGGTCCGATCTCCAGCGCCTGTCGCACCGCCGCGTTCATCACCGCCGCGATGCCCGCCCCACCCGAGGCGCTGGTGTCCAAACCGGTCTCGGCCATGGCCGGCAATTGCGCGGCAACCTCGGAATCGTCCAGCGTCAGGAACAGATCCGCATCCCGTGCCAGCCCGTTCAGGGCAATCAGCGACGGCTCTTTGCAGTCCAACCGCCCCATGATGCTGTCCGGGCCATCGGCGAAAACGCATTGCCCAGCCTCGATACTGGCCTGCAGCGCCGGCGCTGAACCGGGTTCGACCACGGTGATCTGCGGCGCGTCCCCCCAGACCTTGCGCGCATAGGCGGCCACGGCCCCGGCCATGCCGCCAACCCCGGCCTGCAACAGGATGTGGGTTGGTGCCTCAGGGCATTGCTCGGTCGTTTCCAGCGCCATTTGCAGATACCCCTCCATCAGCAGATGGGGCAGATCGGTGTAACCCTCCCACGAGCTGTCCGACAGCAGGGTCCAGCCGTTCTGCTGCGCCGCCTGCGCGGCGGCCTCCATGCTGGCGGCATAGTCAATGCCTTCGCGTACCACCTGCGCGTTCTGCGCCCGCAACCTATCGGCAAAGCTCTCGGGTACGGTTTCGGCAATGTAAACCACCGCATCTGCCCCGAAGACCCGCGCCCCGGCAGCCATGCTCATGCCGTGATTGCCTGCGCTTGCGGTGACATAGGTGCGCCCGTTCAGCATCTTATCGGCTGCCGCGTCGGCCTGACACGCAATGACATAAGCCGCGCCCAGCGCCTTGAACGACCCAAGCCCCATCCGGGGCCGCTCATCCTTGACCCAAAGCTTTGCCACCGGTGCCAGCGCCGTTGCATCCACCAGCGGTGTTTCAACGAAATCCGGGCAGAACAGGCGATGCCGCCCCAACCCCGAAATGTCGGTCGACGGATAAGGCGCATCATCCGCCAGTTTGGTCCCGTTCCGATACGGGTTGCTGACCGCTTTCATCGCGCGCTCCTTCTGCTGATCCGCCGACGAGAGCGGAAGGGTCAAGCCCTGTCAACCGCGCGCTTCGGCTACGCTCAAATCCGATCTGCGAAACGAGCGTCTTTTCAATCCATTTGGTTGGCTGTAAGTGTGTGGCGATCCTGTTGGTTTCGGCTTGATCCGCCGCACAAACAGGTCTGCGGGCGTGATGGAATGGTAGACATATCGGACTTAAAATCCGAAGGCCTTGGTGCCGTGTGGGTTCGAGTCCCACCGCCCGTACCAGTTTCATAAACAAGCAAACAAATGCGCGCTTAAGGCGTGACCAGGAAGGCCAGAGGGTCCATCCGGACCATGAAGCTTCACGCGCTGGTATTCGTCCCGTAGAGTAAACACATGCCTGACTTCCGAGTTTTGACACGAGACACTCTCCGGCCTCTGGCAGCGCTGAGCGTGCGCGCCGAACAGTCTACGTTCGTTGCATCAAACCTTATGACAATGGCCCAATCGAGATTTGAACCAGGGTCCGAGATTTATGGCATCTGGGAAGATGAAACCCCTGTCGGGTTGCTGGCAGTCGTCGATATGTTCCATCCCGATGCGGATTTGGATGAGGGTGACGATCCCGACAGCATATACATCTGGCGGCTTATGGTTGATCAGGCGCATCAGGGCAAAGGCCATGGCCGGTCTGCATTGGAATTCGCAAAAGCGCTGGCTCAGAAGAAGGGCCGTGCAAATCTGGTAATCAGCGTTGTCGATGAGCCCGGAAGCGCGTTGCCGCTCTACAAGCGGTTTGGCTTTGACCCGACAGGCAGGATTGTCGACGGTGAGGTCGAGATGGTCATGGCACTCAGCTAGCGCGCTGCTGAAATGAGCCGCTTATCACAGCCTGCTCAGATAACCGAAATCACGGCATTTGCGGCTTTTACAAATCCTGCCACGGCCACTGCGCTGGCCAGCAGAATGCAACAAATCTCAAATGCACTAAGCTTCATTTTGACCCCCATCAAAACGGATAGCCTGACCTAGAGCAATTCGAGTCGCGCGCAAAGGCCGGGCGTGTTTACGCAGCGGAAACTTGCTGCGGCTGCGGCGTGGAATTGCCTAGGCCATGGTCTCGGGAACTTTGTGACGGTGTTTGTTGCTTGACCTGTAGCTGCGCTGCATCACTTGCCGGGTAGACACACGAGGAATGGCCGGAAAGGCTGAATACCTGTCAGCACAGCAATCACCTTTCGGAATGGAAACGGGTGGACGCCAAGTATTGCAAGGAAGGTTGTCGCAAGTTGGCGGCGCGGGAACGACATCTATAACCACATCTGGAGTAAGAGCGGATCTCGCCCAGAGGCTCCAAATTCATCCGGAATTGATCTACTGGGTTTTGACATTGCAATACAATTCAGTCATTTATTCCGATTTGTTTGGCAACACGAAACAACAATGATCTGGGTTAAAAGCTGATTGACATAGAATGAATTCAATTGTCACAATGAGATTTACTGTGGTGTTTACTGGTGATTGTGTTTGATACAATAATTTTCAGAAAATGTATTATATACCAATTGCTTAGCGACATGAAATTGCTGGGGGATTTATGGCTAAAGTAAAGTTCTATGATGGATTCACATTTTCACAACTCAACCATCAAGTGTTTGTTCCTACACTCGTCAATCCAGAGTTCAATGCAAGCAAATCTAGATTTGAATCAGATAAGGCCGAAGCGATTGCTCCAAATTTCGAGCCAATTGGATCTCATAAAGTTGTCCTAAAGGGCAATTTCAAAATGTTTGGTACGACACTCACGGGTGCTGTAAAGAGCATTAAATTAGTCGGTCCAAATGGGAAGCTCTACGAAATAACAGAAATTAAAGGTGTAAGCCTCTGGGACTACATCGTTCAAACTATGAATCTGCCTCTAAACCCCACAGCGTTGACCGAGCTTGTCTTCGCAGATGGCGTATCTATGAGCCTTGGCGGTGGAAACGACCAATTTGACGGCACTGATGGTAGGGATGTGGTTAAAGGCGGTGGCGGTGACGACGAACTCTTTGGCGGAAACAGAAAAGACTTTCTATACGGTCAGAACGGCGAAGACACCATAAATGGTGGTGCTGGAAACGATAATCTGTTTGGCGGTGATGGAGATGACTTCCTTTTCGATTATCTGGGCGACAATAAACTGTCGGGCGGAGAAGGCGATGATGATTTGTTCACAGGAAATGGGAAAGACGAAATTTCTGGCGGAGCCGGGAACGACTCCATTTCCAGCGGTCAAGGTAAAGACGATATCAAAGGTGGAAGCGGGAGTGACATTATTTCCGCAGGTAGCGGCGCTGACAAAGTAGACGGTGGAAAAGGGCATGATACTATTTCCGGGAACGGAGGTAATGACAAAATTGATGGTAATAATGGCAACGATTGGATTGATGGTGGATCTGGAAAGGACATACTGAAGGGCGGAAGGGGCCATGACCAATTCGTATTCGTGGAGGCTATGGATAGCGGACTTGGGAAAGACAATCGCGATGTCATCAAAGATTTTGACAGAGGCGTCGATGTAATCAATCTAGTGCTTATTGATGCTGGATCTGCCGAAGGTGACCAAGCATTTACTTTTATTGGGGAGAACGACTTTTCGGGTGCCGAAGGCGAGTTGCGATACCGAAAATCTGACGACAAGACCGTGGTCTCCGGCGATATTGACGGAGATGGCGTCGCGGATTTTCAAATAGAATTGACTGGGAAAATGAATCTAAGCGCAGACGACTTTATCCTGTAATTCGGTGGCAAATCTTGCCGCGCATTGTTTGCGTTCAATGTAGACTGACAAAGAGGACGTTGAGGCGGCAAAGGGTGGCAGCGGCTTTTGCAGCCATTGCTCTATCGGCATAGATGTTGAATTTACACTCTAAAATGAAAAAGAGGCGCACCCACCACAAGCGCGCCCCAAGGACAGGGAGGAAAGTGAAAAACCTGCGCTCTCAACACACCATGAGCGCTAACTCTTCAACTGTTCCCAATATGGCTGGATTCGGAGGGGCGGTCAGTGATCCGGGTTACAGATTGAGCTTGCTTATTCGAGGTGATGGAATGAGTGCGCTTTACCCGCAGGAAAAGGCGGCAACATATGCTTGCCAATCCAATAGCCTGGCAGTCTCATGCCTGATGGCGGGGTTTTCGCTAAGGTACGCCAGTGACTCCCCGACCATAGAGTTCGAGGAGGTGTCATTTCGGCCGACACCGACCGCTTGCGGAGGGGTTACTACGCCCCGAGACTGGCTCTATCTGCCAATCCTGAACGCAGCCTAGCCCGGATGTCTGAAAATCGAAAGCGCAAACGTCACCTTGCGGACTTTCCGAAGGCGTTGATTCCAGTGCTAAATTCCGGGTTCTGTCTGAGAAGGGTGGTGCCGCTGATAGGACTCGAACCTACGACCCCATCATTACGAATTATTTTGCAGTCTTGGTGGACAGTCTTGGATACGGACACACCGAACACTCAAACGACGTACAACGTTATGATACAAAAAGCGATTTTCTTGTCATGGCTTTGTATGGCGCTGCCCTCTGTCCTCTGGAGTTGCCTCCCGCTCCCCTACTAATCCCCTACGGATTGCTAGTTGCCCTATTAATCCGGCAAATTCGGGTGAACCAGGTTGGTTTGGCCATGCAGTCATTTGCTGGAGAGTGGTCTTTTCAGTTTCCACAGAAAAACTCGGTTCGTACACGGTGGCTAATGAGGGTTGTCTGCTGCATCGGCGTTGGAGTAAGAACATATCAAGAACAATGTGAAAAATCAGCGTTGGCAGTTGATCTCGTAAACCACAACGAGTTGTATGCGAACCAATGAGGAGGGCAACATGCTGACATCTGTGGAACTTTGCGCTGGCGCTGGTGGCCAAGCGCTTGGTCTTGAAACGGCGGGCTTTTCTCACACTGCGCTCATCGAAATCGACAAGCATTGCTGCAATACTCTCCGCCACAACCGACCGGAGTGGAATGTGCTTGAAGAGGACCTAAGGATCTTCAAGGAGCGCGCCGCTGACTACAAGGGTATGGATCTCCTAGCAGGCGGCTTACCTTGCCCTCCATTTTCCGTCGCAGGCAAACAGCTTGGCGAGCAAGACGAACGCAATCTGTTCGACGACGCTATCGATGTTGTGGATGCAACCCGACCTCGCGCAGTGATGATTGAGAACGTGCGCGGATTCTTGGATGCTGTGTTTCACGACTACCGGGAACGTCTAAAGACTCAGTTGGAGAAACTAGGCTACAAAACCGATTGGCGACTTTTGAATGCCTCTGACTATGGCGTTCCACAACTTCGACCTCGCGTGGTGATCGTTGCCATTCAAGAGGAACGAGCAGAACTTTTCGATTGGCCAGAGCCGAACCCCCACAACCCACCAACTGTTGGCGAGACGCTTCACGATCTTATGGCAGCACGTGGCTGGCGTGGTGCTGAAGAATGGGCGTCACAAGCTGATGAAATTGCGCCAACAATTGTTGGTGGTTCCAAAAAGCACGGCGGTCCCGACCTCGGTCCGACCCGCGCACGTGCGGCATGGGCCACCCTCGGCGTCGAAGGCAGAACTATTGCTCCCGAAGCACCCGATCCGTTCCATAATGGAATGCCAAGATTAACGGTGCCGATGGTTGCTCGGATTCAAGGCTTTCCTGATGACTGGCACTTCACAGGCGCAAAGACCAATGCATATCGGCAAGTAGGCAATGCATTCCCTCCTCCGGTTGCCCAGGCTGTATCTGGTCAAATTGCGAGGACACTGCGTAAGCGCGTCTTGCGTGCCGTAAATGGCTGAACTTCCAAACGCTTGAGAATTATGACAGCTTGCTGAGAGTATCCGTACTCGCAGAGAAACAAGCGTTTGAAACAGAAGATTCCCGAAAGCAAAGTCGTAGCAGGCCATCCTGACTATGAGCTGTTGGACGCCATTGCGAGCGACATTAATAGACGTGCTGGCGGCACCGAACATTTGGCCACAAAGTTCTCTGCAATGCTTCGCCAGTGTGTCGACGACGTAATTATGACTCCAAAAACCGGGCGAAGATCCTATGAGGAATTGGAGAAAACCGAAAAGACGTACATCGGAACTCGGGTGGAAATAGAATTACGCGCCACGCTCAACCTACCCAAAGGTACGCTCGATACGGTGATCCTAGGGCATGATGTCGACATTAAGAACACGATGGGCAGCAACTGGATGATACCGACCGAAGCGGTAGATCATCCCTGCATCCTTGTGGCAGCGGACGAAGTCCGCGCAAAGTGCTATTTGGGGCTCATCGTAGCTCGCGCCGAATATCTTACTCTTGGTAAGAATAAGGACTCGAAAAAGAGCATCTCAGCGCTTGGGTTCGCAAACATCTTTTGGATGTTGATGAGCCATCCATATCCTCCGAATTTCTGGCGCACTGTCGCCCCTGACGCAATTGAGCGGATATTCTCAGGTAAGTCGGGTAATCAGCGCATGGCCAATCTATTTCGTGAAGTGCAACGGCAACCAATCACGCGGGATGTTGTCGAGGCTGTCGCTCAGCAGCAAGATTTCATGCGGCGCATTAGGTCAGACAACGGGAAGGGCACGAGGGATCACCTCGCTCGCGAGGGCATTTTGCTCCTTTCTGGACACTACGATACACCGCTAATTACTGCGTTGGGTTTGCCGAATTGTTCCGGTAGCGAATTTGTTTCTTACAGACCGGTATCGCAAACCGAAATCGACCTAGCAGCCAATCACGGTATCGCAATAGAACGAGTTTTCGATAATGAATAACCTGGAAGCATTCAGCCGCGTTAGGTACGAGGATGTTTGGGAAGTTGTCGGTAACGACGCATCCGATGTTACCACAATTGGAAGCAAAAAACATGAAAGTATTCTATCGCCCGAAACAGAATTGAAGGCCGCCGAGTGACGGAAATCTGCGCCTATCACACATTCTTCCCCGTGGGGCAGGGTCTGTTTGCAGCTGGCTCGATAGAGTTCTGGCCTCCGCCAACGAAGAGGCGACGGCGAATTTACATCGAGGGGAACGAAGAGCCTCCCGTTCATCCGCCATATCGGTGGGTTTATGATTGTGGCAGTTCGACTGCAAAACGTCTCGTTTCTAACGCTATCGCCGATTTGAAAGGCAGCTGTGCCGGTGCGCAGATCGACCTTTTAACGATTTCACATTTCCACAATGATCATACCAGTGGCATGGTCGACCTGTTGAAAGCTATAGGTGCCAAGACAGTCATGTTACCTTGGGCGCCCTTATGGCATCGTCTGATTATCGGATTTGCGCAGGGATTACGGGCTTATGACGACGAAATGTTGTTTTTCGTCGATCCAGTGCAATATTTGACCCAGCGGGCCGGTGACGACTTTGGACAGGTCTTATTTGTCATGCCTTCTGACGGTGAGGGGCCGCCATATTCCACTGAACCAACCTTCGAACCGGAACCACCGGAAGACTTGGACGATGCCGACAAGGTGTATGGTCCTGGTACTACTGCTTCATACGACGAACTGGACCTGATTTACGAACATGGTGAACGGCGCGTCCGAGTTCTTCAACCCGGTCAGGCAATTCCTGTGTTTGGCGTTTGGGAGTTCATTCCCTACAACGATCCCGACACGCGACCGTCTGACCCGACAAACTTTGCGGCAAAAGTTGCTTCCCATAGACATTCGTTACTTGGAGGAAGCGAAAGCGAGCGCAAGGACGCTCTGCAGAGCCTGCGGAGCCTATACGTGGCAACGTTCGGTAAGACGGCCATGAACGATGTAAGCCTGACACTCTACGGTGGCGCTATAGGCACGTGGCGCGGGCATCGTTACTGCAATTGTTGTCTCCAAGGGTTAATTGGCACTTGCGATTGCTGGCGAGAACACGAAACAAAGGCCGCAATCTTGCTAACCGGCGATGGCAATTTGAGCAGCGTTCCCAAGTGGGACGCGCTGGAACAATACCTTGACCACCGCAGAGCATTCCGCACGAGTGTCTTCCAAGTTCCCCACCATGGCGCACGTGCGAACTGGCACGATGGCTTGGCAGATGCGGTATCGCCAGCAATGAGCGTTTTTTGTTCCGATCCAAGTCACAGTTATGGCCACCCGCACGCAGAAGTTCTTCGCGATTTTTGGAACCACCGTGCAATTCAAGTAGACCAGCATTCCGGCTTAAACCTAAAGATGATCTTAGAGCGCTAAACGGTACTCATTTTGACTTTTGATTCATTAAAGCGCTTTGTGTGAAAGCATTCGATATTTGGGCTAAATCCAAAATACTGTGCGTTCCAAGACTGTATCGTAGGCTTGGCGAACGTTAAGTAAGGAGTTCCCTGAGACTAGCCGATCGATCGGCAAGTAGACTAAAATTATGACGAAGGAGGCCTCATATGATTGATCGAGTCCAGTTGCTCCAGAATTTCGGCCAGTTCAGCAACGTCTCCCCGCCGCAGAACACAGCTCTAACGCCGTTCACGTTGCTTTATGCTGAAAACGGGCGTGGCAAGACTACCGTCGCAACGATGCTACGTTCGCTGGCAACTGGTGATGGAACACTGGTCACCGAGCGCCACCGCTTGGGCGCGCAGCACCCACCTCGCCTTGTACTTGGGTATGGTGGTGCCTCGATCACTTTTCAAAACGGGAACTGGTCCCAGACGCTGCCAGACATTGCCATCTTTGATGATGCGTTTGTCGCAGCCAACGTTTGCTCTGGAATCGAAGTTCAGGCTGCGCACAGAAAGAATCTTCATGAGTTAATTCTAGGTGCGCAAGGCGTCGCACTGTCCAATACCTTGCAGGGCCACATCGACCGGGTGGAAATGCATAATGTCACTTTACGCGACCTGTCCAATGCAATTCCGGCAGCGGCGCGCGGTCCTTACCGTGTGGATACATTTTGCAATTTGGAACAAGACCCAGACATCGACAACAAAATCGAGGATGCCCAGAGAAGGCTCGCGGCCGCTCGTTCGGCAGATGCTATCCGTCAAAGGCCAGGATTTCAGGAGATTTCTTTACCTGACTTTGACCTTCACGCAATTGAAGGCGTATTGGCGCAATCTCTTCCTGATCTAGAAGCATCCGCCGCCGATCGTGTTCGCAGCCATCTAAACAATATTGGAGGAGGCGGTGAAAACTGGGTGGCCGATGGAATGCCGAGGATTGCGCAAGCATCACAAGGGCAAGATCAAGATATATGCCCCTTCTGCACACAGGAACTTCAACGGTCAGATATCATTGAGCACTACCGTGCCTACTTTAGCGATGCGTACGAAGCACTGAAAGATGCTGTACGGGAAACGGGCGTTAGTGTACGCAACGCTCACTCGGGAGATATTCTGGCCGCATTCGAACGGGGAATTCGCACCTGTGTGCAAAGTCATGAGTTCTGGAAAGACTTCATAGATATCCCAGAAATTGAAATCGATACCGCCTCTATCGCACGAGAGTGGAATGCAGCCAAAGATGCCGTACTTGTTCAGCTTCGCGCAAAGGCAACCGCGCCGCTAGAACAGATGGACCTTTCCGCGGAAACCCGTCAGGCCGTACGAACATACCGAGCAAGAATTGCAGAAGTACAAGCGCTTTCTGAGCGATTGATTGGTGTAAACGAGCGCCTGGACTTAGTACGTGAGCAAGCCGCCGCTGATGACTTAGCCGCTCTTACCGATGATCTTTCAAAGCTCCAAGCGAAGAAGGCGCGGTATGAGCAAAGTGTTGTTCAGGCTTGCGACGCGTATACGGCTGAAAAAACTGCGAAAACCAACACTGAGAACCTTAGGGATCAAGCTCGGGCCGCGCTCGATCAATACCGTGAACAAATCTTCCCGGCCTACGAAGATGCTATTAATGCTTATCTAGCACGTTTTGCGGCAGCATTTAGGTTAGGGCAGGTTCAGTCGGTCAACCAGCGCGGCGGGTCATCTGCGTCATTTTGTGTAGTTATCAATAATGAAAACGTTGATGTAGCCGCCGATGAAGGCCCATCATTCCGCAATACGTTGAGCGCAGGAGACCGAAATACACTGGCGCTGGCTTTTTTCTTCGCATCACTCGATCAAGACGCGAATCTAGCTAATAAAATGGTTGTGATTGATGATCCGATGACCAGCCTAGATGAGCACCGTACACTACACACACGTGCCGAGATAATCAGATTGTTTGGGCGCGTGCGACAGATCATTGTGTTATCCCATTCCAAGCCATTCTTGTGTAACCTTTGGGAGCAGGCTGACCGGAACGCTAGAACGGCTTTGCGGATCAACAGGGCCGCTGCCGGTTCCGAAATCGCTACATGGGACGTGCGCAACGATAGTATTTCCGAACATGACAAGCGGCACGAGCTTGTGCGCAGCTATCTTCAAGTGGCTGATCCTGGTGAAGAGAGAAAAGTTGCACAGGCGCTCAGGCCAATCTTGGAGCGCTTCTTGAGAGTTGCTTATCCAGAGCATTTTCCTCCTGGACAGTTGATCGGACCATTTCTTGGCCTTTGTGGTCAAAGGGTCGGAACCAACAATGAAATACTTTCTCAGAACGATCTTGATGAATTGAGAGCTTTGAAAGACTACGCCAACCGCTTTCACCATGACAGCAATCAAGCTTGGGAAACCGAACACATCAACGACGCTGAGCTTTCAGATTTTGCGCGGCGGACACTCATCTTTGCTTCTCGACGATAGGGAAGAGCGTATGCAAGGCTAGAGTGTGGCGTGGCTGTTCGGATTTCATGCATTGTATTTCCGCAGTTCATTGGCCCTATCCTTCACGGCAAAACCTCGGAATTTTCATCAAGCCAGACGGCGTTTCATCTTTTCGTACTGCGCCTCTTGCGCTTTCATAACCTGATGAAAAGTCGAGCTTTTTCTCGGAATACGCCTATAATGGAGCGTGGCCAGAAGGAGGTCACGATGCCTAATTTACGTCTTACCCGCCGCGCGATTGATGAAATCCCTTTCTCGAAAAAAGGGCAGGTTCTGTACCGAGACACCATGCTACCAGGTTTCGGGCTTCGCGTTGGGGCTCAGTCCAAGGTGTTCTTTGCAGAAGGGCAGGTGAACAGGCGTACGCGGCGCGTTACCATAGGTCGCGCGGATGTCTTTGCACCTGAAGTTGCTCGCAAGAAGGCCCTAACGATCTTGGGCGAAATGGCAGACGGGCATGATCCCAACGCGGAGAAACGCCAAGAAGCCATCGAAAAGGTAACTCTGGAGCTAGCGCTTCAACGCTTCCTCGAGGTACGCATTCTGACTCCACATACAATCAGCCACTATCAGCGCACAGAACGCCTCTACCTTAAGTCTTGGAGCAAGAAACCACTGAATGAAATCACGCGCCAAATGGTGCTGAAGAAGCATCAAGACATTGGCAAAAGGCACGGGGAAACCACCGCGAACAATGCCATGCGACACTTCCGGTCGATCTACAATTTTATTGCTGCCACACAAGACGACTTCCCTCCGAACCCAGTGCAAATCCTGACACAAGCCCGCGCTTGGAACAAAGAACGGCGGCGTCAGACCTTGATTGCTGCGCCGGACCTCCCAGCATGGTGGGCGGCTGTAATGGCGGAGCCAGAATACTCCCGTGACTTCCTTCTCTCCGCGCTGTTTACAGGGATGCGGAGGGGGGAGTTGACCAAACTCAGATGGGAAAACGTCGACCTGAAAGGCAGGGTGTTGCACCTGCCAACCACCAAGAATGGCGATCCGCTGGACCTTCCGTTGTCCAACTTCCTGGCCAGCTTATTGCGGGAGCGCCTGGACCGCAAAAATGGGTCCCCTTGGGTATTTCCAGGGCCAGGCCGCACGGGCCACTTAATCGAAACAAAGAAGTTTCTGCTGCGCGTCACGGCAGGGTCTGGCGTGAGCTTCACCCTTCACGATCTGCGTCGCACGTTCATCACAATCGCCGAAAGCCTCGACGTGCCCTACTATGCGCTAAAGCGCCTGCTAAATCATCGCACCAATGGAGATGTGACTGGCGGGTATATCGTGGTGAATGCGGAGCGTCTGCGTGAGCCTGTCGAACTGGTCGCACAGCGCATCCTAGAGCTAAAAGAACCCCAGGACTGACCCCCGGTGACCCCACCCCATCGACGGGAGTTGGTGTCTCAAAGGCATAGCCGCTCTCGGTCCAGGCCCTCTGCCGAGTCGTTTTGATCCCATTTGGACGAGCAGTACATCTATTTAAGGGGTGATCACGTCCTTCAACCTTACGCGCGCGCATCATGCCTTTGGATGTTTCCAGACGAGACCGGAATAGGAACGAACTCTGCTTGACGAACACGCGCAGGGCGGCCATTTAAATTGTGCCTGCAAGAACACGCCCCAAGAGCGTCAAAGACAAGCGCAAGGTCGGTGAAAGGCCGATAGCAGGACGGCGAGGCCAGATAACGTGTAGTGGTCTCTTAAAGGAACGGAAACCCCCCGCCGTAGTCACCCACAAAAGCACTGTTCTGCCTGAGAAGCGGAGTGCTTTAGTTCGGAGGTGGCTATGCCCGATCCAAATAAACTCGATCTACTGACAACGGGGCAGCTCGCCCAATACACCTCATTGAGTGAGTCCTTTTTCGAGAAGCTACGCTCACGTGGCGAGGGTCTAAAGTACCTCAAAATTGGCGGAAAGGTACTCTACCGCCGAACAGACGTGGACGAATGGTTAGAGTCAAAAATCCGTAAGCCGCGCGGAGGTTCCAATGCCTGACCACGAAAAGAAGCTTCCCGAACTAGCCGGTTTTTTGGTGGAGGTTGCCGCAACAGGCAACCCCACGCACTACGCAACCTACCAACGCACTGGCAGGCCCAAATATCGGCCGAAGGCGGGCATAGTAACGCCAGAGGTGGCTTTGGCCCACCTAAACGGTACGCAGCCTGTAGGGGCCTATCTGGTCCGCTACGATGTCACCTCTGCGGCGATCATTGACTTCGATGATCACGACGGAGCGCTGCCTTGGGACGAGATGGTTTCGAAGGCGATGCCAGTTGTGGAGAAGCTGCGCCAACTCGGACTCAAGCTTCTGCTTTGCCGTTCTGGCGGCGGAGCGGGGCTTCATGCCTGGATGTTCTGGAAAGAGCCGCAGTCTGCGAAAACAATCAAGCTGTTTCTTTCTAAAGCGATTGCAGATGCTGGCTTTAAGAATGGAAACAAAGGCGTAGAGGAAAAGACAGTCGAGGTCTTTCCAAAAAACGAGAAGGTTGAAGAGGGAAAATTCGGGAGCCTGATCGCGCTTCCATATGCCAGAAACTCAGTCCCACTGGACGACGCTCTTCAACCTATCACGTGGGAGAAAATTGAGACCCCGGTGTTGTCGGAACTGTTTTCTCCAGATGTAAGTGAACTGTACAAGCCAACGCCTCGTCAGGCGAAGCCACAGAAGCGGAAGAAGACGAAAGTTGTGTATTCCGGCGACGTCTTGCCTGGCGACAAAGAGCAAGTTCGGGAAGCGCTAAAAAGGCTTGATGCCGATGACTACGATCAATGGTTTCGGTTTGGCATGGCTGTCAAGTTTAGCCTCGGCGTTGGCGCGTTTTCTGTATGGGACGACTGGGCAAGCAAGTCAGCAAAATATGATGGTCAGGAGAAATCTCAGGAAACTTGGGACGCCTTCGAACCAGACGGATCGCTGACAATTGGGACCATCTTCCATCATGCCAAAGAGGCCGGTTGGGACGGACCCAGTAACCCGCTCGTACGGGAATACAATGCCAAGTATGGCATCTACACATACGCCAATACGTCCAAGATCATTCTGAAGGACAGTGGAGAAGATGAGGTCTTTGCCTTTCTCGGAAGGCAGGCTTTCTTGGACCGCTTAGCCGCTGACAAGCACTCTTATGAGAATGCAGCGGGCAATTCAGTGACGGTACCTAGGGCGAGGCTATGGCTCAGCCATCCACTTGCCAATCACTATCACAAAACGGTCTTTGACCCGTCGCGGCCACCTGGCCACAATGGCAAGACTTGGAACGTCTGGAGGGGATTTGCTGTTCGGCCCACCGAGGGTGACTGGAGCAAACTAGAAGAGCATATCCGCAACAACATCTGCGGCGGGAATCTGGACCGTGCAGATTGGCTCCTAAACTGGTTAGCTCTGGGGGTTCAACAACCGGCCTATGTAATCGGAACCGCGCCGGTTCTCGTTGGTTTGCCAGGTACCGGAAAGGGAGTCCTAGCGAATGCCTACGGTCGCCTATGGCGACCACACTTTGTCTCGATCACAAAGGACGACCACGTCAGTGGTAAGTTCAATCAGCATTTGGAAGGCAGGCGTTTTGTCTATGTGGACGAAGCTATGTTCGGAGGTGATCGGCGCAACGCTGGGGCTATCAAGACGATGTTAACCGAGCCTAAAATCATGATCGAGCGAAAGGGCGTTGATCCCATTGCCTACGACAATCGGATGATCTTTATGGCAACTTCAAATGAGCGCTCCGTGGTGCCTGCGGACATTGGCGACAGGCGATGGCAGGTATTCCAAGTGTCGCCGCAGCGGCGGGACAACAAAGCCTATTTTTCTGCTCTAATGCGACAAATGGAGGACGGCGGGTATGAGGCTATGCTCTACGACCTGCTCCGACGTGACACCTCCCTGGGTCCCGACCCTCGGGTGACGATCAAGACACCAGAATTGTTTGATCAGATCATCCAAGCACAGGGACCGATAGAGAAATACGTCTATCAAATCCTGGATGCTGGTTACCTGCCGCAGCCCGATGCTCCGGGGAACGGACCTGGTGTGACCACCATCGCAGCGATGTATTCGGAGTTGCGTCGAACCCAACCCGCACAGTACGTGCAGCGGACGATGTTTGGTCGGGAGTTGCGGAAGATGTTTCCAAACCTTCGGACGGCACAAAATGGAAAGTTCGTGGAGGGATACTTGCGATCCGGCGATCCGGTTCTTGAGCGTTCAACTCGATATCATTTCCCGCCGCTCACCGCATGTCGGGAGAGCTTCGAATTATACATCGGTCAGGAAATACCCTGGTCAGACACCACCACGGATTGGCTCGGAGACGTTGATCCACCGCCGGACTATGGCGACTTCAAACGGGATCGCAACAAGCCATTTTGATATGGGCGATATAGCCAAACGGGGTGGTGCTAGCCGCCCCGTTAAGCCGCACCTTTTTGCATAAATTTCAAATACCTATACCCCCCATACAACCTATACACTTGCGGCGCTCTCCTCTTCAGGGAGCCTGGAAGGATCTGCTCTTTCGACTTTATCAAGGGTCTGCCGGATTTGGAGATTTTCTGAGAAGAATGGTGCCGCTGATAGGACTTGAACCTACGACCCCATCATTACGAATGACGTGCTCTACCAGCTGAGCTACAGCGGCATTCTTCTCTGCGTTGGCCCTACTATGGCCCTACTAGTTCTATGTCTTTGCCGCGAACTCATTGGTTTCGCAAGTCATTCTCGCGGGGACCCGCTAATTACGAAGGACCTGCTCTGCAAGCTGAGCTATTGAGGCGTGCGACAGATCGTTTAGCTGCAGGGCGCGGCCCATGCAAGGGGCAGTTCGCAGTTGCCCTGCGGTTGACCGGCTGGCGTTCCTCGCCCATCCTGCGCCCGGGCCAGCCCGGGCCTTCGGGTTTGGGCGGGTTATCAGATATTTGGCAAGGTCATTTGAATGTCCGGGATTTCGCAGAAGACTTATGTGCTGGATACGCATCGCCTGCGAGACCCGGAACAGACGCTGGCCATCGTCAGGCCGTTTCTCAAGGACATGGGAATCACGCGCATTGCCAATCTGACCGGGCTGGACCGGGTCGGGTTGCCGACGGTGATGGTGACACGGCCCAATTCACGCTCGGTCGCGGTGTCGCTGGGCAAGGGATTGTCGTTGAGCGCGGCGCAGGCCTCGGGGGTGATGGAGGCGATCGAATCGTGGCATGCGGAGCGGATCGAGTTGCCGCTTCGGCTGTGCAGCCATGCCGATCTGGCGCGGGATCACGTGGTGGATGTCGACCGTCTGCCGCGCGTGACCGGCGGACAGTTTGACCCGCATGGAGCAATGCTTTGGGTGCAGGGGCGCGATCTGAACGCGAATGCGGCCTGTTGGGTGCCTTATGAGATGGTGGATACGGATTACACCACCTCTCCGGTCGCCGGGCGACGGGCGTTTCCGCGCACGACGAATGGTCTGGCCTCGGGCAATGACGCGGTAGAGGCCAGTTGCCACGCGATTTGCGAGTTGATCGAGCGGGATGCCACGACCTTGTGGCACCACCGGGGGGCGGTGCCGCGCGTTGATCCCGAAACGGTGGATGATCCGCGTTGCCGTCAGGCGATGGACCAAATCGTGGCGGCGGGGCTGGATCTGGGGATTTGGGATACGACCTCGGATATTGGCATTGCCAGTTTTCGCTGTGTGATCTGCGAGGCCGGAGAGGTCACCGGCCATATCGGCATCGGCGATGGCTGTCACCCCGACCGCGCCATCGCGCTGCTGCGGGCACTAACCGAAGCGGCGCAGACGCGACTGACCTATATCTCGGGCGCGCGCGATGATCTGGACCCCGGGGAGTTCTCGGACGAGGCGCGCACATGGCGCAGCCGGTATATCCTTGAGTTGATCGATGGCGCGCCGGCGACCGTGTGTTTCACCGATTGCCCATCGCATGTCACGGGATCTTTCACGGAAGACCTAGAGCTGCTGCTGACCTGTCTGTCGGTGGTCGGCATGGGCCAGGTGGTGACGGTCGATCTGTCCCGGCCCGAGATCGACATCGCGGTCATCCGCGCGATCATCCCGGGGCTGGAGGCACCGCATGACGATCCCGATTACGTTGCAGGCCCAAGGGCGCGGGCGGTGACGGCATGAGCGTGGTTATCTTCGTCGGCCCCACCCTGCGGTCCGAAGCAGTGCAGGAGCATCTGGACGCGACCATCCTGCCCCCGGTCCGGCAGGGGGATGTGTATCGCGTGGTACAGGACAGGCCGCGGGCCATCGGCATCATCGATGGATATTTTGATGGCGTGCCCTCGGTCTGGCACAAGGAAATCCTGTGGGCGCTGGAACAGGGCATCCCGGTCTTTGGCAGCGCCAGCATGGGCGCGTTGCGGGCGGCGGAACTTTCCGATTTCGGGATGATCGGCGTCGGACGGGTGTTCGAGGATTACCTCAGCGGCGCGATTATGGATGATGACGAGGTGGCGGTGCTGCATGGCCCTGCCGAGTTGGGCTTTATGCCGCTGAGCGAGCCGATGGTGTCGATCCGTGCCACGCTGGGCATGGCACAGACGGCCGGGGTGCTGTCGGAAGAGGATGCCCGGATCCTGTTGGAGGCTGCCAAGGCTCTGCACTATCGCGACCGGGTTTGGGACAGGGTGATCGCGGCAACAGATATCGCCTCGGGTCTGGACGATTTTCGGAACTGGCTGCCCGCGGGGCAGGTGGATGCAAAGGGCGATGACGCCCGGGCGATGCTGGCGCAGATGGCGCGGTATCTGGAGGCAGACACCGACACCCCCGCCGCGCCGCGCGTCGAACGCACGTTGGCCTGGCGCGAGCTGCGGGATCGGGTCGACTCGGAAACCACGCCGCCAGATCAGGACACGCGGGCGCTGGTGGATGAGTTGCGGCTGGACCCCGACCTTTATGCCCGGTTGCGCGACCGCGCCGCTTTGCACCTGCTGGCGCGGGATGAGGCGCACAGGACCGAACACCAACCGGACCGCACCACGCTGCGAAAACACATGGCCGCGCACAGGTTTGCGGCCCGCCTGCCCCGTCAGGTCGATCTGATGGAGTGGCTGCAGGACAACGACCTGACGCTTGCGCAATACGAGGCGCTACTGACCGACCGCGCCCATAAGGATGCGGCCATCGCGGCGCACGCGGATGATCTGGACACCGCCCTGCTGGCCGAGCTGCGCCACGATGGCCGCTATGGTGCGTTGCGCGACCGGGCACGGCGCAAAGCTGACCAGATCGGAGCGCTGGGGCGAGTGAACGGCACCGCTGGCGGCACGGGCAGAATGCAGTCTCTGGTCTGGTATTTTGAAACACGGCTTGACCAGGCGGTGCCAGATGATCTTGAATCCTATGCAATCGCGCTTGGTCTGGACGGGCGCGAGGCGTTTGTTGATCTGATTGAAGCCGAATTCATGTTTTGCCGCGCCGAAGGTGAACCGGAACGATAACGGGAGGGGACATTGACGATCTGGCCCGATTACTCGGAAAACGAAACTCCGGGCACGCGGTTCCTGCTGTATCCGCAATCGCCCTATCTTGAGCCGAATTCGAAGCCCGAATTGGTCGAAATCTCGGCCCCGCAGGGAACGATCGGACCGGGGCCGTCGGGGCCGCGCATGTATGCGATGTACCCGATCGACAAGACGATCCCCTATGGCACAATGATCGAGGGCGAGGACGGCCCCGAGATGTATCTGCCCGCCTGGGACGGCTATATCCTGCCGCCGCCGGAACCCGATGAGTTCGGCAATTTCATCCATATCGACCCCGACGATCCTGCCTTTGAGGCAGCGCATCTGTTTGGCGCGGCCCATTTCACCATGGATGTGTGGGAGGGGTATTTCGGCCGCCCGATCCCCTGGCATTTCGAACGTGATTTCGAACGGCTGGAACTGTCGCTGCTGCCTGGCCTCGACAATGCGCATATCGGTTGGGGGTTTCTGGAAACCGGCGGCACCCGTGAACATGGCGACGAATACCGCCCCTATAGTCTGAATTTCGACGTTGTGGCGCATGAGATCGGCCATGCCATCATCTACAGCGTCATCGGCCTGCCGTCCGAAGAGGATGCGACGGGCGAGTATTATGGCTTCCATGAATCGGCGGCGGATATGGTGGCGCTGCTGGCATCGCTGCATTTCGGTTCGGTCGTGGATGAGGTGCTGAAGAACACGCGCGGCAATCTCTATACCTATAACCGGCTCAGCCGCTTTGCCGAACTGTCGCAGAACGCGCAGATCAGGATCGCCGCCAATGACCGGACCCTGTCAGATTTCTCGCATGGCTGGTCCAGCGAACACGCGCTGTCGGAACCGCTGACCGGGGCGATGTTCGACATTCTGGTCGATATCTATCACGAACGGCTGGTTGCCCATGACGTGATCGACCCGGAAATGGAGGAGCTGTCGGACGAGTTGGAAGGCACCGACGAATACAATGCCATCATGCAGGACCTGTTCGACGAACATTACGCTGCCGATCCTGAAGGATTCCGGGTGGCGCTGATCGAGGCGCGCGATCTGCTGGGGACCTACCTGGCCGATGCGTGGGAAAAGCTGGACCCCGACATGTTGAGCTATTTCGGCGTCGAACGCGCACTGGTCATGGTCGATCAGGAGATCACCGGCGGCGCGTTCCGGCAGATCATCGAAGGCAATTTCCGCATGCGCGACATCGGATTGACACGCCCCGGTCCACGTCTGAGCAAGCCCGATGGCGCCAGCCACGCCGCATCGGTCCGCACATTGTCGCCCGAGGTGAAAGAGCCTTAAAGTCTTTGTTTTTACCTCGGTTTTATGGCAGTTTATGCGCACGGGGTGATAATTTGACAATCAACGCGCAGTCAAATGCGCAAACCGGGACAGACGAGGCCAGCGGCTGCGTCGGCCCCCGATAGGGAGAAAGTGATATGTCTGAGTCGTTACTCAGTTTTTCCGAGGTATTATTGTTTGGGCGAGAGTTAAACGATCTTAAACTGAAACAGAAATCGGTTCGATTGGCGCTTGAGATTCCAGGCGCGCTGCCGGCACAGGTCGATGTCATTGACGGGGTGAAGGTGAAAGCCCATGACCGGATTCTGGTTCAAAGCGGCGAGACCGAAAATGAAATATCGGGCATCTACAAGGTTGCCGACGTCGGTGGCAATCTGACGCTCGTGAAGCGCAAGAAAGTCGAGTTTCAGACATTCGTCTACGTCCAGAAGGGCCGCGTATTCAAGCATTCTTTCTGGGAACAAACAGCCAATAGCCACAAACGGCAAATGTTCGAAGAACAGGACGAGCGCAGAAGGGGTCGTGGCGTCAACAACTTCATGGGGGACCAGTTCGGAGGCGATGCCCGGCTGGCCCGGATTTATGGCTTCGCATATGACGGCACCTATTACGAGATGCCGGAACCGACGATCTTCCTGGTTCATGGCGAGGGCGAAAGTGCCACGGGTGGCAACCTGCCCCGCGGGTTCAGCCTTGAAAACACCGGAGGGCCGGACACGACACAGCAAGCTGCACGCGCTCCGATGAACCCGTCCGTTTCGGGTGTCGCGGCGGCGGATTATCAGATCGCCAGCGATATTCGCGTCTGGAACTATGATCAGGCCGATTACACCCTCCGCATGGACATCGCTGCGGGTCAGATCGAAGAGGTGCTGCTGGACGTCTATTTCGAATATGACGCACCGATGATGGCCGGGGCCAAGGTCAGTGGCGCCAAAGTCAGCGGGGCCAAGGTCAGTGGTGCCAAAGTCAGCGGCGCCAAGGTCAGCGGGGCCAAGGTGAGCGGTGCCAAAGTCAGCGGCGCCAAGGCACGGGGCGAATAGGACCGGATATTTCCGAGGATCGGGGCGCGTGGATCACGCGCCCTTTTTTGTAGCTCAGAACCCGGCCTTTCTCAGACCTTCCAGAAAATGCTGAGTGTCGTCTTCCAGCAGATCGGGCTGGACCCTCGTCCAGCGCTCCAGCGAAAAATTGGGATGCGCCGCGCGATGTTTGTCGGCAATCTGGCGCGCCATATCCATGTCTCCCTTGTGCGCATAGCTTGCGGCCAGCACCCGTTGCCCCTCGGTCGGGTTGTTCATCTTGTTCACGGCCGCAATCACATCGTCATAGCGCTTGAGATTGTAATAGGCCCCACCCAGATGCCAGAGGTACTGATCCGGGAAATAGGGGTTCAGGCGCATCGCCTGCTGAAGGTGTTCGATCGCGGTCTCATTGTCGCCTGAATGTGCCAGAGCATCCGCATAATCCGAGTGCATATCAGCATCATTGGGGTTCAGTGACAGCGCGCGTTTGTAGGATTCAAGCGCTGCTGCGTGTTCCTTGCGGTAAAGCTGCACATACCCCAGCTCACCGAACCCGCGCGCATCGGTGGGGTCCAGATCGACCGCGCGCAGGGCCAGCGACAGGGCCTTGTCCAGCGCACTGTTCGGGTCCTCGGTCCAGGAATAGCGCCAGTCGATATTGAGCGTGCGGGACAGCGCCGCCGCCGCCCGGGCATAGCCGCCATCCCGTTCCAGCGCGGATTCATAACAATGCTGCGCCTTGCGGTTGTCATTGCGGGTATATTTGAAGATATGATGCTGACCCTGCAGGACCGAACCATAGGCCCTGAGGTCAGAGGGCGCCGCCTGCACCATGCGCTGTTTTTCGTGCGATTCAATCATCACCGCCATGGCCGCGACTATGCATTCGGTCACATCGTCCAGAATGTCGAATATGTCGTCGAGCTTGCGGTCGAAGCGTTCGCCCCAGATGGTGCGCTCGGTGTTGGCATCCAGCAATTCAGCGGTGACGCGGATGCGGCTGGAAGAACGGCGGACGCTGCCGCGCGCCACATAGCGCACGTTCAACCGGCGCGCCGCCTCGTGCGGGGACATCGACTGCGTTTTGAAGAAGAAGGACGAGTTGCGGGCAATGACGAACAGGTTCCGGAACTTTGACAGGTTCATGATGATGTCATCGGTCAGCCCTTCGGCGACCCAGCTGTCATCCTCGCCCCCGCCCTGGCTGACAAAGGGCAGGATAGCGACCGAGGGGATATCGGGCCGTTCCAGCACCTCAAGCTGCATGTCGGGCCGCAGGGTCGCGGCCATTGTCGCGCCCTCGACCTCGCTGCGCACGCAATAGGTGGCCACCGGTAACAGGATATTCTTGAGCTGCTTGGGCCCCAGAAACTCATAGCCATAGCGCAGGCGGTTGCGGATCTGTTCATAGACAGCGGCGCTGACATAGACCCGTTCGGGTTCAGCGATTTCCTGCAGACGGGCGGCGATGTTCACGTTGTCACCATGAATGCCGCGATCATCCTGCAGCACTTCGCCCATATGGACACCGGCACGGAACTTGATCTGCTCATGCGCCATTCGGTTTTGATTGTGCTGTGCGGCAATCCGATGAAGCTCGATACTGAACTCGACGGCGCTGGTGGCGGTTTCGAACAGCGCCAGGATACCGTCCCCGCGCACTTCGATCACCCTGCCCTGATACTGCTGGCAAATCGCCTCGAGTTGCGACAACAGAGAGTTCAACGCGTTATACGTATCCATCTCATTCTCGCCCATCAGGCGGGAATAGCCGACCACATCGGCAAACAGCACCGCGCCGAGCTTTTGTCGGAGTGTGGGATTCGAACCGGTTGTATTCACTGGCAATACTCGAATCGATTGTCGTGTCTAAATTTATGCGGGAATGTTATCAAATTCTGGCTCAATACTTGTACTAATTCACTCATCGCAATGGGCCGGGGGTGGCCAGCTCCATTCAGGTGCGCCGAAAGTGACCACAGTATCTGTATGCAACTCCTGCGCCAGCTCCTGTCGCCGTGCCGACCAGTCCTGCTGCAACATGCCCACCACGATCATGTCGTGAAACCGACCGTCCGCGAACCAGGCCTGCCGCATTGTTCCCTCGACCTGACAGCCCACCTGACTGATCAGATCGCGGCTGCCGTGATTGTCTGCCCGGTAATATGAGGTGATCCGGTTGAGGCCCAGCTGCCGGAAGGCAAAATCCAGCAGCAAGGCAATGGCCCGCACGGCAACCCCGTGCCGCCGTACCGATTTGTCGATGAAGATCGGGATCACCGCGTCGCGGTTGACTTGCGAGATCGCCTCAAGCCCGATCATGCCCTGCGGCTCGGCGCTGCCGGATTCGATAATGAACCAGCATTTTCCGCAGTCGCGCGAGGAACTGAGCGCCTCCTCCCAAATCTGTTCGGTCTGCTGCAAATTCAGCGGAACGCGCGAGGTGCGGTCAAACAGCGCCAGATCACGAACATCCTGAAACCAGCGCGCAACAGTTTCCATATCCGCTTTCTCAAGCGGACGCAGCCGGAACAACCGGGGTGTAGCATCAGGCAAAGGCAAAGCCTCCGAATTCAAATGTAAAAATCTATTCGCGCGATACTAGCACAAATGATTCGAAAACAAGAAACATCTTGTTCACACAAGGATTCGGATAGGCCGAGACCCGCTGAGCGGGCCGCCTGTTACCGGTTTTCAGCCCGGATCAGGAAGATGTTGCGCAAATAGATCGACAGCCCCATCGACTGGCCCAGAATAAAGACCGGGTCGCGGCGGTAGATCGCATAGCTGAGCAGGATCAGCCCGCCGCCGATGGACAGATACCAGAAGGCCATCGGGATGACCGACTTCTTGGCCCGTTCCGAGGTGATCCACTGAACGATGAAACGGGCGCTGAACATCAGCTGACCAGCAAGTCCGATAAAGACCCAAAGCGCCTCGGTCGGGCTATCTACGTGCAGGATTTCAAGAATGGTGTCTTTCACGACCGGCCCGCCTCTTTTGCCGAGACCGATTTGGCGCGGCGCATCAGCCAGACAACGCCGAACAGGTCCCAGATACCGACCATCGCCCGGCCGAAATTGGTGTATTTGGACTGACCCGACAGGCGCTGCTGATGGGCCACGTCGACCAGCGCGATCTGCCAGCCGTAGGCCTTGAATAGCGCGGGCAGATAGCGGTGCATGTGATCGAAATAGGGCAGGTTCAGAAAGGCCTGTCGGCGGAAGGCCTTGAAACCGCATCCGGTGTCGCGGGTGCCGTCCTTCAGCATCCAGCCGCGCAGCGCATTCGCCATGCGCGAGGCCAGCTTTTTCGAGACGGTATCCTTGCGGCCCAGCCGTTGCCCGGCGACAAGCCCGATCTGGCCGCTGTCATCCGCCAACAGCGGAGCCCAGATCTTTGGCAGTTCCTCGGGCGGGTTCTGACCGTCGCCATCAAGCGTACAGCAAACCTCGGCCCGTGCGGCCTGAACGCCGGAGTGCACGGCGGCGCTTTGGCCACCGGCGGGTTTGTGCTGCAGGATGCGCAATTGCGGGCAGGTCTGCTGAAACGCCTGCAGCGCGTCATAGGTGCCGTCGGTTGATCCGTCATCCACCGCGATGATCTCAAAATCCGGAAGATCCGCCGCTGCGGTGCAAATGCCCTGCAGCAAATCCGCCACGGCCCCCTGCTCGTTGTGCATCGGGATGACGACCGACACGGCCGGTCGGGTATCGGGCTGGGGTTGAGCGTCACTAAACATGATGAAAATACGTTCTTGATTCAGACACAAAGGCTTGTGATTGATCAGGAGCGTAAATTCAAGTAGCCAGCCGTTTTGAAGCGGGTTTCAGCACAACAAATCGAAAGGCGGGCGCGGTGAACGTCAGATCGACATCGGAACGTCTGTGGGCCACGGATTGGGCGCCTTATGTGGTGACAGGCGCGGTTATCGTGGTTTTGTGGTGTTGGTACATGGTCGGGCTGGGGCAGGACGGGCTGTCGAAGATCGACGAATTCTTCACCTATGACCGCAGCCTGGGATTTGCCCGCAACGGCGATTGGTTCACCGTTTTTTCGCAAAACGAACCCAGCCTGAAAAAGCCGCCTCTGCAATACTGGATGACAGCCGGTATGATCGAGATGGGGTGGTCGCATATGACCGCCCTGCATCTGCCTTCGATGCTGTTTGCGCTGGGCACGCTGATCGCCACCGCGTGGCTGGCGCGGGTGATGGTGCCCGATCATCCCTGGCTGATGCTGCCTGCGGTTCTGCTGGTCTCAAGCTCACAGAATTTCTGGGGTCATGCGACGTCGGCCATGCTGGACAATGGCGCGATGTTCTTCTCGACCCTGGGTGTGGCGGTCATGTTGGCCGCGTTTGAACGCCCGCGCCTGTGGCCTTGGTTCGCCGTCACGGTGTTTCTGGCCGGGATGCAGAAAAGCCCGACACCGCTGGTCTTTCTTGCGTTGGGTCTGCTGACCCTGATTCTGACGCAGCGCTGGCAGGATCGCCCGACAAGCGAGATCTGGAAGAACAGAACCTTCCTGTGGACCATGGCCGCCTGTCTGCTGCTGGCCTTCCTGTGGCCGCTGTTTCAATACCTGCGCTTTGGCTTCGGGGCCGAGTTTCAGGGCAGCGTGCGCACCGAAATGCTGGATCGTTTCGCCCCGAGCGTAGCCGACCGGAGTCTGAAAAAGCTGTCGGAGATCATTCTGGGGAACGAGCCCGGTTTACGGCTGTTCGGGCTGATCGGACTGTTTTTTTTGCCCTTCAAGTTTGGACGCCCGCGTCTGCTGGCAACGACGGGGATCGCGGTGTTTTTCTTCCTCGCCATGTGGATGGCATCGGGAAAGATCTATGACCGCTATACGCTGCTGATCCTGCCGATGCTGATGGTTGGCGCGGCGGGCGGCATCATGCTGGTCTCCAAACGGATGTGGGTGCGCGTCCTGCTTCTGGCGGTGCTCTGCCTGTCCGAAAAAGGCCCGATGAAACACGCTGCCGCCTACAACCATCCCACAACCGCCGAGCAATTCGGCATCGACCTGCAGGATTTGCTAGAACCGATGCAGACCATGGTGCAACCCGGTGAAACACTGGTGGTGTGCGGCTTTGACAACCGCCGCCGTCTACCCCTGGGCGCGGCCTCGGTCTATGCCTCGCCTGACAATCGCTTCGTCTACATGAGACGCCCCAATCTACGCGGGTACCTTGCGCAGTTTGACTATAACGCAGGCCCCCTGCGCGGTGTCTGCCGAGCGAAAGAGCTTGAGCGTATCTCGGAAGACCTGACCGGCCTTACCCGTCAACCCGTCGAGGGTACCGAGTTTGTGTATTGGACGGCCGAGGGCCTTACCGCCGAATAGAAACCGGTGCGAATTGCCTGTGACCCTCAGTCCTGCAGGTACCGGTGCCCGGATGCGGTCCAATAAACATACCCCTCTGCGGGTGACGGGGTTGTTTCGAGCCCGATAAGTTCGGACGCAATCTGTTCCAGTTCCTCGGCATGACAGAACCCACGCAAGGGGCCCGCTGAATATCCGATCTCGCGGAGTTCCGATGCAAGCTCCATCCGTGACAGAAACACGAACCGCTGCCCGTTCGAGGCATAGACTGACGCCGCACCGGGCGGAACGCGGGGCCGTGATTTATCCAGAGCGCAGATCACCAGTGCCTCATGCGGTTGCAGGGCCTGTCCAAGTGGCAGCAGCACCTCGGACATCGGCATCCCGAAGCGATAGTTGCTTGTGCTGGGCTGGATTATTGAGCGATCCTTGATCGGTCCGCCTGCGGCGAAGACCAGCGCCAGCAACGCGCCTGTCGCGATCCAGCGGAACCGGCCAAGAGACAAGGCCAAACCGGCGGCTCCAACCATCAGAAGCGGCAGAATCAGAAGGGTGTAGCGTGCGTAAACCCGTCCGGACGCAGCCCACATCATGACCACAAACAGGACTGCGATGCCCGTCGCCGCAAACAGTCGCGGACGCCTCAGGATGAATGGCAATGCGCAGATGCCCAGGAACCCGACGACGCGCAGCCAGATTTCCTTACCCAGGATCAGCTCGGACATGCCGCTCAGGCCCCGGGCCGATATTGACGGGGCAAACCGGTCAAGCATCTGCCGTTTGACGCTGCCGTCCAGAGAACCGTCCAGCGCGAACCGCGCCTCTTGCACAATCGGCCAGGCAAAGGACAGAAGCACCGAGATCATGATGGTTTTGCGAAACCTCGGATCACGCCAGATGTCGCGCGGCGGCGAGGTCTGCCAGCGGCGGGTCGCCACCAACCCAAGCAGGGCAAGCGCCAGAAACGCCAGCGGGGTCGGGCTTTTCTGCAGCGCCGCCAGTACCGCGACCACACCAAAGAGAGGCCAGTATCTGGGCCGCTCGAACGCCACAAACATCGCAGCAAATCCCAGCGTGGTAAAAAACGCAGCCCCCGCATCCAGCATCGCCGAACTGGCATAGCGCCAGAATTCAAGCGACGTTGCCAACAGCAGCACCGACAGAGGCATCGCCCAGGGCAATTTCGGCAGCATGGCGCGTGCCAGACATGCCGTTGCAATCAGAACGCCCAGCGCGAACACCATGGAGGGCAGCCGCAGCGCCAGCATATCCGGCACGCCGAATTCGATCAGCAGGCCCGAGAACCAATATTGCAGCGGCGGCTTCTTCAGACTGGGTTCATTGTTGGAATAAACCGCAAACCAGTCGTCATTGCGCGCAAAACCTGTGCTTCGATCATAAGTATAGAACTCGTCAAAGCGCCAGATATGACCGGCATCGAGATCAATCAGGTACCACGACCAGATCAGGCAAATGACAATGGCGGTAACAAGATAAATGAGGCGCTGAGGGGCATCGAGGCGTGATCGAAGCATTTCATTCCGGCTATTTGGGTCCCGCGCAATCAATTCGCCGGGCAATCTGAATTACATAGAACTATTTCTGGCTCTGTATGCGGGACCGGGCGTATCTTCAATCCATTCCCACGCACGAATATCTCGGCGGTGACACTCAGGTCACCAAACTGGCGACCCCGGCAGGATTCGAACCTGCAACCTGCCCCTTAGGAGGGGGCTGCTCTATCCAGTTGAGCCACGGGGCCGCGCGTCGTTTTCTGTAGCGGGGTTTTTTCCGATTGTCATGGGCTTTGCACAAGTGTTGAATAGATTGCCCTGTTCACGCTACCATCGGGGAAACGAACAATGCAGGTATCCCCGGTGACAACAGAAACAAAACGCCCGCTTACCCTTCGTGATGTGTCAGAAGCGTCCGGAGTGTCGGAAATGACGGTCAGCCGGGTGCTGCGCAATCGCGGGGATGTCTCGGACGCCACCAGAACCCGCGTTCTGGCCGCCGCGAAAGAGCTTGGGTATGTGCCCAACAAGATCGCTGGCGCGTTGGCGTCCAGCCGAGTGAACCTGGTGGCGGTGATCATCCCATCACTGTCGAACATGGTTTTCCCCGAGGTGCTGACCGGCATCAATCAGGTGCTTGAGGATACCGAGCTGCAGCCGGTGGTCGGCGTCACCGACTATCTTCCCGAAAAGGAAGAGAAGGTCCTGTATGAAATGCTCTCGTGGCGGCCTTCGGGCGTGATCATCGCCGGGCTGGAACATACCGAAGCGGCGCGTGCCATGCTGGATTCTGCCGGCATTCCGGTGGTCGAGATCATGGATACCGACGGCAAACCCGTCGATGCGATGGTGGGTATTTCGCATCGCCGCGCCGGGCGCGAGATGGCGCAGGCGATCCTGAAGGCAGGCTACGAGCATATCGGATTTATGGGCACCAAGATGCCGCTGGACCATCGCGCGCGAAAGCGGTTCGAAGGGTTCACCGAGGTTCTGGGCAAGCACGGGGTCGAGATCGAGGATCGCGAATTCTACTCGGGCGGGTCGGCGCTGGCCAAGGGGCGCGAGATGACGCAGGCCATGCTGGAACGTTCGCCCGATCTGGATTTTCTGTATTATTCCAACGACATGATCGGTGCAGGCGGACTGCTGTATCTGCTGGATCAGGGCATCGAAGTTCCAGGTCAGATCGGTCTGGCCGGGTTCAACAATGTCGAGCTGTTGCAGGGTCTGCCGCGCAAGCTGGCGACGATGGATGCCTGCCGGACCGAGATCGGACGCACCGCCGCCGAGATCATCGCGGCTAAGCTGGCCGACCCGGAATCAGAGGTCGAAACCCGCGTCACCCTGACCCCCAAGATCAGCTATGGCGACACGCTGAAACGGCGTTAACGCCCGATGGCGCTGCAGCGTCTGGACAATCGGGCGGCGCGCGCCTTGTTCATGGATCGCCATGCGCTGCTGGAGCAGCCAGCGGGCGGCTCAAAGGGCGCGGACCTGTTGGGGCTGATCCATCGTCTGGGGTTCGTGCAGCTTGACAGTATCAACACCGTTGCCCGCGCCCATGACATGATCCTCTATGCGCGCAGACCCAGCTATCGCGCGCGCCACCTCAAGCGGCTTTATGAGCGCGACCGCGCCCTGTTCGAACATTGGACGCATGACGCCGCGGTGATCCCGATGGAGTTCTATCGCCACTGGCATCTGAGGTTTTTGCGCGATGCCGACATGCTGAAAGCGCGCTGGAAGAACTGGCGGCGGGACGGGTTTGAACAGAAGTTCGAGACCGTCCTGCAGCATATCCGCGACCATGGCCCGGTCGGATCCTCTGATGTGGGCAAGGACGAAAAGAAGGGGTCGGGCGGCTGGTGGGACTGGCACCCGTCCAAGACCGCGCTGGAATATCTCTGGCGGTCAGGTGCCCTGACGGTGGTGGGGCGGGACGGGTTTCAGAAACGCTATGACCTGACCGAACGGGTGATCGACGCGCATCTTTGCCCCGGAGGGGCCTGCGATGCCGATGCCACTGTGGATTGGTTGTGCAACGCGGCGCTGGACCGGCTGGGGTTTGCGACCTCCGGTGAACTGGCGGCATTCTGGGATACGGTCAGCGCGGCCGAGGCGAAGACTTGGTGCGAACAGGCTCTAACACAGGGTGATATCGAGGAAATTATCGTCGTCTGCGCGGGTGGGCGGGAACGCAAGGTCTTTGCCCGCCCCGGTCTCTGCGCTGAAGCGGCAGCGTTGGATGCCGCCCCCGGACGGATCAGGGTGCTCAGCCCGTTTGATCCGATGCTGCGCGACCGGAACCGGGCCGAGCGGCTGTTTGGGTTTCATTACCGGATCGAGGTCTTCGTGCCTGAACCCAAACGCATCTATGGGTATTACGTGTTCCCGCTGCTGGAAGGTGACCGGCTGATCGGTCGCATCGACATGAAGGCGCAGCGCGACAAGGGCGTGCTGCAGGTCCGGGCCCTGTGGCCCGAACGCAAGCTGCGGTGGTCCGATGCCCGCACCAGACGACTACAGGCCGAGCTGGATCGGGTGCGCCGGTTTGTCGAACTGGAGAGCGTGGAATTTGCGAAAGACTGGCTAAAAGAGCCGAAATAGAGCCTGTTTTCAGCTTAGAAATCCCTGTTGTTCGACCAGTTGCCGAAGTTCCGTCAGCGACGCCTTCACCGTACGGCCCGAGGTATCCATCTGGGCGTCGGCACGACCATAGAGCACCTCCCGGCTGGCCAGAATGCACTTGAGCTGCTCCATCGCTTCGGGGTTTCCAGCCATTGGGCGTTCGTCACCCTGCGCGCGCACGCGGTCCATATGCTCGGAGGGTGAGGCGCGCAGCCAGATCGTGTGAAACCGGTTCAGCAGGTTGGTATAGGTCCCGGGCTCGGCCACGATCCCGCCGGCGACCGCCAGAACCACCCGGTCATACGCGGCAATCACCCGGTCCAGCGCCTGCGCTTCGAGGTTGCGATAGCCGTCCTGACCGTAGAAGGCCATGACTTCGGACAGGGGCATACCGGCCATTTCCTCGATCCGGGTCGTCAGCTCAATGAAAGGCAGGCCAAGTTCGGCCCCCAGCAACGCGCCCAGTGTCGATTTCCCCGCCCCGCGCAGCCCGATCAGGCAAATCCGGTCCGCCTGCGCGTCCCCGATGGGCTGCGGGCGCAGGGTATTCATCACGGTTGCTTTGACCTCATCGCTGGCCTGCCGATACAGTTCGGCCACCTGCAGGACGTCTGACTCCCACGGATCATCCTCGCCAATCAGCCACTCGACCTTGTAGTCGAGCGCCTGCGCCACCCTTTGCAACAGACCGATCGAGATATTGCCTTCACCCGCTTCAAGCTGCGCCAGATAGCGCGGCGACACTTCGGAGCTTTCCGACAAAACCCGACGCGAAATGCCCCGCATCTGTCGAGCGCGCCGGACGCGGGCGCCGACACGGGCGCTCAGATCCTGAGGTTCTGTTTCATTGGCCGCGTCGGGCGGCGTTTCGGCATCCATTTCGGTCAAACCGCTTGCATTGAGTAATGGGTAAGCTACGACGCGAACAGCAATCGGGCAACGGTTTTGCCCGGGCTTGCCTTGCTACAGGTCCAGATCGTGCAACTCTCCCAGCAGATCCAGCAGCATCTCATGTCGATCTTCGCCCAAAAGCGCGCGCAAATGCGCCGCCTGTTTCAGGATCGCTGTCAGGTTAGCTTGAATGATTGCGCGGCCATCGTCGGTGATTTCAACGATCTGGCGACGACGATCTTTCAGATCGGGGCGCCGAAGGATCAGTTTTTTGTCTTCCAGCTTTTTCAGAATGCGCGTCAGGCTGGGCAGCAGCAGGCATGCGCGCTCGGCAATTGCGGTAGGGTCTTTCGGGCCTTCTTCCTGCAGCACGCGCAACACGCGCCATTGCTGCTCGGTCACGCCGGCATCTGCCAGCACACTGCGAATGGGGCCCATCACCTTTTCCCGCGCGCGCAACAATGCGATCGGCAATGAACGAGAGGTAAGGGGCAGGTCGTCAGCCATAAGGAATTTTGGCGCAAATTCAGGTATATCGCAATAGAACGTTGCGCTTGTGCAGGGCGCCTGGACCGGACACTAATGAACTTGGCTAACATGCAACGAACCAAAGCAGATCGAAGGATCGGTCAAAAGGAAGCGGCAAGATGAAGTGGGATGAGTTTTCGGACTGGGGCAAGAAAGTCGCCGAATGGACGCAGCACTATCACCAGACCGTGGGTGACAGTCCCGTGCGCGCCCGGACCGAGCCCGGCGAGGTACTGAACGCCCTTCCCGCACATCCCCCCGAACAGGGCGAGCCGGTCGAGGACATCTTTCGTGATTTCGAAGACATCGTGATGCCCGGTATCACCCATTGGCAGCACCCTCGTTTCTTTGCTTATTTCAATGCCAACGCCTCCGCCCCCTCGGTTCTGGCCGAGTTTCTGACCAGCGCCATCGCGCCGCAATGTATGCTGTGGCAGACCTCTCCGGCCGCGACCGAGATGGAAACCCGGATGATGGAATGGCTGCGCAACGCGCTGGGTCTGCCCGAGGGGTTTTCCGGGGTGATACAGGATTCGGCCTCCTCCGCGACACTGGCCGCGGTGCTGACCATGCGCGAAAAAGCGATGGACTGGCAGGGCAATCACACGGGTCTGTTCGGTCACAAACCGCTGCGCATCTATTGTTCTTCCGAAGTGCACACCTCGGTCGACCGGGCGCTGTGGATTGCGGGTATTGGTCAGGACAATCTGGTGCGCATCCCGGTTCAGGGAGATTGGCGCGGCATGGATCCCGAGGCGTTGGATGCAATGATTCAGTCTGATTTAGAGTCTGGATTTCAGCCAACAGGCGTCATTCTGTCCGTGGGCGGAACCAGTATCGGAGGCACCGACCCGGTCGACCGATGCCTTAATGTGGCGCAGAAACATGGGCTTTATTCCCATGTCGATGCGGCCTGGGCAGGCTCGGCAATGATTTGCCCTGAATACCGCCATTACTGGGAGGGTGTCGAACAGGCCGACAGTATCGTGTTCAATCCGCACAAGTGGTTGGGTGTTCAGTTCGATTGCTGCGCGCATTTCCTGAAAAACCCCGATGATCTGGTGCGCACATTGGCAATCAGCCCTGAATTCCTGAAAACCCATGGCAAGGACGGGATCATCAACTATTCGGAATGGTCGGTTCCGCTGGGCCGCCGGTTCCGGGCGCTGAAGCTGTGGTTTGTCATCCGCGCCTATGGGTTGGAGGGGCTGCGCGCACGGTTGCGCAATCACGTCAACTGGTCCGTGGCGCTGCATGACCGGTTGGAGTCTGAGCCGGATTTTCGGATTGTGACACCTCCGATGTGGTCGCTGTGGACCTTTCGGTATGAACCGGACGGCGCCGCCGATCTGGACGAATTGAACCTGCGGCTGGTGAACGCAATCAACGATGACGGACGGATTTACCTGACCCAGACGCGTGTGGATGGTGATCTGGCCATCCGCTTTCAGGCCGGTCAGTTCGAAACCACCGAAAGCGATGTCATGATGGCCTTTGACGTCATCACCGAGATCGCGCGCGGGCTCTAGATCCGCATGGTGGCCGCCGCCTGTGCGTAGCCACCCGAGGCCCCGTCGACGAAATGCACATGGTCGTCACGCATGGCCGAGGGGACAAAGCAGGTCATCATCGCCTCTTGCTGAACGTGCAGGCCGTAACGGATTTTGCCCTGCGTTTGCGCATCCTCCAGCATCCGGGTGATCTGGTCCAGCGTGGTCGGGTCGCAATCCAGCGTCATTTTCAGCCCGTCATCAAACTTGCGGAAATCGGCGTTTCGGCTGACCATCTTTTTGTAATGGTCGGGTTCAAACTGCCCAAGCCGCATTCCGGTTTTGAACAACAACCCGATCAGCATGTTGCCGATCATCAGCCGTAACTTCTGCAACAATAGGCTGCGCCCGGCGCGCGAGACATGGGCATCGATATCGACACCGGGCGGTGGAAAGCTCATCGGCGGACCCTTGGGCGGCACCGGATGGCCAGCGCGCTCCAACCCTTCGGCAACCGACAGAACGGATTGGGCCAAAGTGGCAAAATCGGCCTCGTTAGAGCCTGTTTCAGGCTGGATCACCAGCGATACGATCTGACCATGCCGGGCCGGGCTGTTCGACCAGCGGCAGGACAGGCCCGTCAGGTCGGGCTGTGCGTCGGGGCCTGCGCGTTGAATTGTAAACCGCCCCGATTTCATCTGCGCCTCGGCCCAAGCCAGACCGCCGCCGGAAAACATCGCATAATCCACACCGGTGGACGGCGCATAACGGGCGACGCGCAGATCTCGTCCCGCAGCGCGGATGTCGGCCACCGGAACCAGCGCCGCCCGCAGGGTGATGGCGAATTCGGTCTCGGCCCAGCTTTGCAACGCTGCCAGTGTTTCCCGCGCGGTATCGGCGTCTTCGCCCGGCACCGCAAACCCGGCACCGTCACCGCCGAAGACATACGGGAACACGCGCCCCTGCATCGCGTTGATCATACCCGAGATCACGGCAGCCCCGACCATGTTGACGGTCTTGTAGCGGCCGCGCGCGATCTCTCCGGTCGAGTCCACGATATCGGCCACGCCCATAACCCAGCTTTCTGGCAGGGGTGTGAACCGGGCCGGGTCGCTAAGGCTCAGGAAACTGTCCGAAATGGGAACTGAATCATAAAACACAGAGTCTGAAGGGGCCATGACACTCTCTGAAAATCTCAAATCTGATATGATGATAGCCCAAATGTGACGGATGTCTGCCCCCGGCGAAACGCCCTTGCGCTTGTGCGGGCCTGCGCGACGTGTCAAGCATCACCGCAAAGCATTCGGACAAAGGGGCGCGCGATGCAGGCAGGGTTGGTGGTGTTGTGTCTGGCCTATGTCCTCAGCCAGTTTTTCCGCGCCTTTCTGGCCGTGCTGACCACAGATCTGGGCCGCGATATCGGGGCCAGCCCCGAAGACCTCGCCTTTGCATCAGGTCTTTGGTTTCTGGTCTTTGCGGCGATGCAAATCCCGGTGGGCTGGGCGCTGGACCGTGTCGGACCAAGGCGCAGCGCCGCCGCGCTGCTGCTGATCGGCGGCGCGGGTGGGGCTGGCCTGTTCGCTGTCGCCACGACGCCGTTTCACGTGGCGCTGGCGATGGCACTGATCGGGGTCGGCTGCTCGCCCGTCCTGATGGCCTCCTACTATATCTTCGCCCGCGAATTCCCCCCTGCCAAATTCGCCACCCTTGCTGCCGTGATGCTGGGCGTGGGGTCGGTCGGCAATCTGGTCGCCTCGTACCCCACGGCGCTGGCGGTCGAGTTGATGGGCTGGCGTGCCACACTGGCCGGACTGGCAGTTATCTCGGGTGTTGTGGCTGCGGGGATCTGGCTGACGGTGCATGACCCCAAAAAAGTCGAGACCGAGCAAAAGGGATCGGTGCTGGACCTGCTGAAAGAACCGGCGCTGTGGGCCATTCTGCCGCTGATGCTGGTGGCTTATGCGCCGTCTGCGGCCCTGCGCGGGCTTTGGGCTGGGCCGTATCTGCGCGATGTCTTTGACCTCAGCACCACGCAGATCGGTCAGGCAACGCTGATCATGGGCGCGGCAATGATTGCGGGGACCTTTGCCTATGGGCCGCTGGACCGCATCCTGAAGACCCGCAAATGGGTGATCTTTGGCGGCAATGCGTTGGGGGCTGCGACCTTGGCGCTGCTCTGCCTGCAGATCGAAGGCGGCGTCTGGCTTTCGGTCCTGCTGCTGTCGGTCATTGGCTTTCTGGGGGCCAGTTTTCCGGTCATCATGGCCCATGGGCGGGCCTTTATCCCCTCGCATCTGGTCGGGCGGGGGGTCACGCTGCTGAACCTCTTTGGGATCGGCGGTGTCGGGCTGGCGCAGTTTGCCACCGGGCGCATCCATGCAGCCAGCGCTGGCATCAGCCCGGCCGCGCCTTACATCGCGATCTTCGGCTTTTTCGCCGTCACCCTTGCCATTGGCTGCGTGATCTATCTATTCAGTCGGGACAGCGTGGACTGAAGCAGCCGGAGGCCCCCCGTGCAGGACATTGAGGTGATTGCGCCCAATCTGAAGCATTCCCTGTCGGGCGTGACGACCACGGTGATCCGACTGTTGCCGATCCAGCAGAACATGATCGGTATCCGCGCCACCGGCCCCGGCCTGCCCGGGGATTTGCCCCATATCAGTCTGTGGAAACTGCTGTTCCTGCCCAATCGCAAACGGGTCTGGCACGCGCGCCGCAATACCGAGATGCTGATGGGCCTGATCCTGCGCGCGGTATTCCGGCGCAATTACAAACTGCTGTTCACCTCGGCGGCCCAGCGGGACCATTCCGGGTTCACCAAATGGCTGATCAACAAGATGGACGCGCTGATCGCCACGACGCCGCAGGCGGCATCGTTTCTTCAGCACCCCTCGACGGTGATCATGCATGGGGTGAACACCGAACTGCTTCATCCGGAGCCGGACAAGCAGGCCCTACGTCAGAAACTCGGCCTGCCCAAAGGAGTGCTGATCGGCTGTTTTGGCCGTATCCGCCCCCAGAAAGGGATCGACCTGCTGGTGGATGCTGCCCTTCAAGTGCTGCCTGACCATCCGGATGCCCATGTGATCTTCACCGGGCGCACCGCCAAAGAATTCGAGGCGTTTCAGGCCGAACAGGAACAAAAACTTCAAGAAGCCGGGCTTGACGACCGCGTTCACTTTCTGGGCGAACGCCCCTGGGACGAGATTGTCGAGACCTACCGCGCGCTGGACCTCTTCGTCGCCCCTGCCCGGCACGAAGGGTTCGGACTGACCCCGCTCGAGGCGATGTCTTCGGGCGTGCCTGCGATTGCCTGCCACGGGGTGGGCGCATTCAGTGCGCAGATCAAGGATGGTGAGACCGGACGGCTGGTCGAAAAAGACAACGCCCAAGCTCTGACTGAGGCGCTGCAGGATATGCTGCGGGACCGCGCCGCGCTGGCCGCTGCGGGGATAGCCGCCCGCGCCCATGTCGAACAGAATTTTCGAATCGAAGGCGAGGCGCAGGCGATCGTGAACATCTATCGGCAGCTTCTGGACACGGACTAAGAGCCCGGCAATCGCGACAAATCGGTGTGAGCGGGCAGAATATGCCCCAAAGGCCCTTTTTTCTTCGCCGCAACGCAGCTATGAACGCGCGTCCTTAACTTTGGAGACATGAAATGGGCTATCGCGTCGTAGTCGTCGGCGCCACGGGCAACGTGGGCCGCGAAATGCTGAACATTCTGGCAGAACGCCAGTTCCCGGTCGATGAACTTGCTGCTCTGGCAAGCCGTCGTTCGCTGGGGACTGAGGTGACTTTTGGCGACAAGACACTCACTACCAAAGATCTGGACACCTTCGATTTCACCGGCTGGGACATGGCGCTGTTTGCCGTGGGGTCCGAGGCCACCAAAGTCTACGCCCCCAAGGCGGCGGCGGCGGGCTGCGTGGTGATCGATAACTCGTCGCTCTATCGCTATGACCCGGAGATTCCGCTGATCGTGCCGGAATGTAACCCGCAAGCGATTCACGACTACAAGAACAAGAACATCATCGCCAACCCCAACTGCTCTACCGCGCAGATGGTTGTCGCGCTGAAACCGCTGCATGACCGCGCCAGGATCAAGCGCGTTGTCGTGTCGACCTATCAGTCGGTCTCGGGCGCCGGTAAGGAAGGCATGGACGAGCTTTGGGATCAGACCAAGGCCGTCTACAACCCCACCACCGAGGTTGAGCCGAAGAAGTTCCAAAAACAGATCGCCTTCAACGTCATTCCGCAGATCGACGTCTTCATGGAAGACGGCTCGACCAAGGAAGAGTGGAAGATGGTTGTCGAGACCAAGAAGATCGTCGATCCGTCGATCAAGGTCACAGCCACCTGCGTCCGCGTTCCGGTCTTTGTTGGCCACTCCGAGGCCGTGAATATCGAGTTCGAGGAATTCTTGGACGAAGACGAAGCTCGCGACATCCTGCGCGAAGCACCAGGCATCATGGTGATCGACAAGCGCGAGGCCGGTGGCTACGTCTCGCCCATCGAATGCGCGGGCGATTTCGCGACCTTCATCAGCCGTATTCGTCAGGATTCGACCATCGAAAACGGCCTGAACCTGTGGTGTGTCTCGGACAACCTGCGCAAGGGCGCGGCTCTGAACGCAGTGCAAATCGCCGAACTGCTAGGCCGTGAGGTTCTGAAAAAGGGCTGAGATCCTTTCCCATATCCCCGATTAACAAAACCCCGCTGCACTGCCAGCGGGGTTTTCTGATTTATGGATGGGCGAAGCATTCTTGAGATATGCGCATTGAACCACGCTGTACTCAATTCACGAAACAGAGCCTGTCAAACTCGCGGCGCCAGGCAGACACCTCTGACAGTACAGGCTCATCACTCAGACCTCGTTTGATCAGGCTGGCCAAACGCGCTGCATCGTCAGAGGTCATGCCCCAGCGAACCAATTCGGGTGTGCCGATCCGAAGGCCGTTCATGTCACCCTCGACAGGATCGACAGGCAAGCCAATTCCGCAGGACAGAAACCCGTTTTTGCGCAACAGTTTCGATGCCGTTTGACCACCGCCAAACGGTTCTGCCAGAACCGCGAACTGGTGGGAATTGGTAAAGCCATCCCTTCCTGCGAAGACAGGAACACCCTGCGCATGCAGTGCTTCGGCCAGCGCCTTCGACAGCGCGATCATCTCTTGCGCGTAGGCCGCACCAAATTCTTTCCAATCCAGCATGGTGACCGCAAGCGCTGCTGTCTTGGCGGCGTCGAAATTGGCGGTCATGCCGGGGAAGGCGATTGTGTCCAGGGCTTTCGCGATTTCGGCATCATTCGAAACGATCAGACCACCGGCCGGACCGCCGAGGCTCTTGTAGGTGCTCATGGTCATGAAATGCGCACCCTCTTTCAACGGGTTAGACCACGCACGCCCGGCAATGATACCGCACTGATGGGCAGCGTCGAACATAACTTTTGCACCAACTTCATCCGCGATCGAGCGGACTTCGGCCACCGGATGTTCGAACAGATTCAGACTCCCGCCGATCGTGATCAGCTTGGGCTTTTCCGCCTTCGCCAGATTACGCAATTGATCCAGATCGACGGTGTAACCGTCAGCATTTACGGGGGCTTCGATGGTGCGCAGACCAAAAAGCCCCGCACACCCAGCCAAATGGTGAGTCACATGCCCGCCAATCGATGCAGGCGGAGCGATTATTGTATCGCCCGCTTGGCACGTCGCCATAAAACCATAGAGGTTGGCAATAGCGCCTGAAGGCACCCGAACTTCGGCAAATCGGGCATCGAATACTTCGGCACACAGCTCGGCAGCGATGACTTCGATCGCTTCAATTGCCTCCAGCCCCATCTCGTACTTGTCACCGGGATATCCCAGCGAGGGGCGGGACCCGATACCCGAAGACAACAGTGCCTCGGCCCTGGGGTTCATCACATTTGTTGCCGGGTTGAGGTTAAAGCACTCTTTTTCGTGAATGCGTCGGTTTTCCTCAGCCAGATCCTCGATTCGGGCCAACAGATCGCCCGATGGCGTCGATGCGGTCTTTGTCGCGATGTCCTGAACCAAAGTTTCGCTTGTCGCAGGCACCCAATCTCTTTGTGCAAGTGTCATTTGACGATCTCCTGTTTTTCTCAGTCTGACCGCTGTGGCGTGACATCGCAAAGCAGAATTGCTATTTCTTGGCGTAGAAAAACTAAGGCTAAAGAAATGAGCGTTGCCCCCAAACGCCCAAAGGGACCACCCCTGAATGCCATGCGCGCGTTCGAGGCAGCTGCGCGCCACGTCAGTTTTGTTGCGGCCGCCGACGAGTTGAGCGTTTCGCCGGGCGCGATCTCTCAGCACATCAAAGCGCTGGAGGGTTGGGCTGGCACGCCGCTCTTTCGTCGCAATGCCCAAGGGGTTGAACTCACACCTGAGGGGCATTCTCTAGTCGCGGATTTCACCGCCGCCTTTGACCAAATGGCCGACGCGGCCCGCGCGCTGCGCAACCTGAAGCCAAAGGCAGACTTTCATATCGCAGCCCTGCCAAGCATCGCCCAGCTCTGGTTGCCCAAACGATTGCGTCAGATCAGAGCACGCCTGCCTGATGTCAGTTTTTCCGTCACCGCCATGGAAACCCCGCCAAGTCTTGCGCGTGAACTGTTCGATCTGTCGATCTTTTTTGCCCCGCCGGGCCGCTCGCCAAACCAAATTGAGGTCAGTCAGGATACGATAGCGCCGGTTTGTGCGCCTGCGCTTCTGGATCGCATTCAAAAAGCAAACGGGTTTGCAGACGTTCCATTGCTGCACGATCAGATCTGGAAAGACGACTGGGCCATCTGGTCCCGCGAAACTGGCTGTCATCTGCGCGATGATCAAAGCGGCCCTCAGTTCTCGCTCTACAGCCTTGCCGTGGAAGAGGCCAAAGCTGGCGCAGGTGTCCTGATCGGGCATTTGTGTCTGATCGAAGACGCCCTGGCATCGGGAACGTTAACGCTTGCGCATACGCAGTCCTGCCAAACAGATCGATCTCTGGTGGTCGAGATGCCACAGCCGTCACGACGAAGGCCCGAAACGGATCAGGTCGTCGCTTTGCTGTCGGTTTGAGTGAGGATTCAAAGCAGTCACCGCGTTTCGCGCGAACTCACGCCTTCACCCTTACCCTTCAACCAGCACCTTCAAATTCTGCAGCCCGCGCTCATAGTCGCCGCCAACCCACTTATCCATCATCAGACCCATCCAGCGGGACATGGGGTTCAGGCCCAGATCGCTCTCAAAACCCCATGTGACCTGCGTGCCCGCCCCGTCAGGCTGCAACACGAACGAGGCCGAAGCCCGGCCCATCGGGCCGAAATCCAGCGCAGTGCGCACCTGCTGGTTCTCGACGCTTTCAACAATTTCCTGCGAACCGGTGCCGACCTGCGGGTGATCCGAGCTCCAGTTCAGGGTGTTGCCGACGCCTGCGTCGGGGCCGCTATAGCTCAGCTTGGTCTCAGGATCACGCGCCAGCCAGGGCGACCATTTCTCGGTCTCCTGCATCGAGTTCACATAGGGGAAGATCGCAGCGGGTGCGGCGTCGATGGTGATACTGCGCGACACTTCGGCCTTGCCGGGCAACAGGTATGAGACCCCGATCAGAGTCACGACAATCACCAGAAGAAAGACAAAAATTCGTTTGATCAATCGCATGAGTATGATCCGATATCAGAAAAGGATAACCGGATCATACCAAATAACGACAGTTTTTCAGAGCACAGTTCTGCGCCGTCAGCGATCCGCATGATCAGACGGTAACGAATTTCTTCTCGTTTGGATCATAGCATTCCAACCCGCCTTCACCGATATCGGTCCACAACCCATGCAGGCTGAGCGCGCCGGCTTCGACCGCCGAGGACACGAAGGGGAAGGTCATCAGGTTTTCGAGCGAGGCAACAACCGCATGACGTTCAAACTGACGGGCCTGATCGATGCCGTCCTCGATATCGGCGACCAGTTCAAACTTGGGTTTCAGGATTTCCATCCAGCGCCCTACGAAGCTGCTTTTGTCCTCAAGCTGCGGGGCCTGCCCCTTGCACATATCGATACAGCCCTGCACACCGCCGCATTGAGAGTGGCCCAGAACGATCAGGTGCGCCACCTTCAGCGCGGTGACCGCATATTCGATGGCGGCGCTTGTACCGTGGTGATCGCCGTCAGGCAGATAAGGCGGCACTAGGTTCGCGATGTTGCGGTGGATGAAGAAATCCCCCTGATCCGCGCCGAACATCGAGGTCACATGCACCCGGCTGTCACAGCAGGAAATCACCATCGCCCGCGGACGCTGCCCCTCGGTCGCAAGTCTGCGATACCAAACCTGATTTTCCGAGTAAGTTGTCGCTTTCCAGCCGTGGTATCGTTTGACCAGATAGTTTGGCAATGGCTTGGCAAAGTTCATTCTGATGTTCCCATGGTCCTGACTGACCCGCTCTCTAACCTGAATTCGCGCAAAATTCGAGACATTATCCCGGTGCGGCGCAAGGAATTGCAAAGATATGTGATGGCAAGGTGACGTCATGCCGTGGGGGCATGAGAATTGGGGTGAATGTGGTGGAAAAGATAATCACGCTTGAACAGAAAGAATCCGTGCGTCTGGATCCGGACCGGCTGAACAGCCTGTATCACCAGCTGGGCGACTCGAATGCGATGGACGTGCTGTGCCGCACGGTCGAAGAACTGGCGGTGCGACTGTCGAATTGCGAACGGTTCTGGCGGCAGCGGG
Organism: Ruegeria sp. L12; assembly: GCF_056531745.1. Taxonomy (NCBI): domain Bacteria; kingdom Pseudomonadati; phylum Pseudomonadota; class Alphaproteobacteria; order Rhodobacterales; family Roseobacteraceae; genus Ruegeria; species Ruegeria sp. L12. The sequence goes on along the minus strand of NZ_JBQFMH010000004.1, from coordinate 178,847 downwards.
ACTGGGCTGGATTGCGCAAATGCGCACGGTCTCTGGTGGCGATTGCGGATCAGATCGGAATGACGGTGCTGGCCCGCGTAGCGGGCGACGTCGCTCAGGCCGTCGATTCCGGTGATGCGGTGGCCACCGGGGCCACGCTGGGACGTCTGATCCGGGTCGGTGAACGCTCATTGACGGCGGTCTGGGATCAGCAGGACCTATCGGTCTGAATGGGGGGTTGCGGGCGGATCGCAGGCGGCTAGTCTGGGCTCGACATGAAGCAACCGAGATGCCTATGACCCTATCCTTCGCCCCGCCCTCTGATCCTGCGCTGCCGCTGCATGTTCTGGACCAGTCCGAGTTTGACGAATGGCTGGCGGATCAGCTTGACCGGGTGCAAAGCTGGATCGCAGCAAATGGCTTTACCGCTGCTTTGGGGCAAGCCTTGCTGATCCCCGGTACCGATGGGGTACCCGAGATTGCGCTGGCAGGATATGGCAACGCCGGCAAACGTGCGCGCAAGCGGTTTCCACTGGCGGCCGCTGCCGACATCTTGCCAAAGGGCACCTATCGCATCGCCTCGGGCGTTCCGACCGAGGTGCTGGAGGCCGAGTGTTTCGGCTGGCTGATGACCGGTTACGCCTTTGACCGCTACGCGTCCGGCTCGGCGGGCAGGGCCCGGCTGGTGGCGCCGGATGGCGTTGATGCCGCGCGGATCGAAACCCTGGCCAATGCCGAGCGGCTGATCCGGGATCTGGTGAACACGCCCGCCTCGGATATGGGCCCTGAGCAATTGCAGAATGCGGCAGAGACTTTGGCCAAAGATTGCGGCGCACGCTGCACGGTCATCACTGGCGATGCGTTGCTGGAACAGGGATTTCCGATGATCCACACGGTCGGGCGCGCCGCCGCGCAAGCGCCGCGTCTGATCGAGCTGAACTGGGGCGATAGCGGGCCCAGACTGACGCTGGTGGGCAAGGGCGTCTGTTTCGACACTGGCGGGCTGAACCTGAAGCCCGGCGCGTCGATGGGTCTGATGAAAAAGGACATGGGCGGCGCGGCCAATGTGCTGGGGCTGGCTCAGATGATCATGAAGCTGGGGCTGAACCTGCAGCTGCGCGTGCTGATTCCGGCGGTCGAGAACGCGGTGGCAGGCAATGCCTTCCGCCCCGGTGATATCCTGACCGCCCGCAACGGGCTGACGGTCGAGATCAACAACACCGATGCCGAAGGGCGTCTGGTGTTGGCCGACGCGCTGACGCTGGCAGACGAGAGCAAGCCGGACCTTGTGATCTCGATGGCGACACTGACCGGGGCGGCTCGGGTGGCTGTCGGGGCCGATCTGGCGCCGTTCTATACCGATGATGACGGGGCTGCGGATGCGCTGGCGCGGGCGGGCCGGTCTGCCGCTGATCCGGTCTGGCGGATGCCGTTTCATGATCCCTATGAGGCGCTGATCGAACCGGGGATCGCCGATCTGGACAATGCACCGTCGGGCGGGTTTGCGGGCTCGATCACCGCCGCGCTGTTCCTGCGCCGCTTTGCCGGTGACAGCCGGTACATGCATTTCGACATCTATTCCTGGCAGCGCGGCAAGGAACCGGGGCGCAGCAAGGGCGGGCTGGGACAAGGCCCGCGCGCGCTGCTGACCGCCCTGCCGGAGATTTTAGAACTATGACGGATCGAAGGTTGCTGCCGTTCAACGGCCGGGTCGCGCATTCATTGCTGAAAGGTCAGGTCGAGGCCGAGGTTTTTACGGACGGTGAACCCTATCGCATTCAGTCCTTTGTACGGGACGTTCTGGATAAACCCGATGGCAGCCGTCAGTGCCAAATGGTGTGTGGTGAAGTGTTCATCATCCTGGACAGGGCGCAGAACGATTTGTTCGGGTTTCGCGAAAAAGATGGCTATGTCGGATGGGTGCGCAACGAAATACAGAGACGTCCGATTCAACCAACGCATCGGGTTTGCGTTCCGCGTGCAGTATCGCTGCAACACCCCGATGTGACCAAAAACGCGAATGAACATGTTCTGCCTTTTGGGACTTGCGTTGAATACTGGCCACGCCGTGACCCGGAGCGCGAAAACGCCATTCGGTCAACCGGCTGGGTTTGCGTGAAGGAAGAGGGTCATGTCCCTACGCCTCGGTATATTCGCGAAACACAGCTGGCCGAATTGGACTGGGTGGCGTCAGACCCTGTGAGCGTCGCAGAACAGTTTCTTGCGACCCCTTACCTCTATGGCGGTGACACAGGGCTTGGGATTGACTGTTCGGGGTTGGTTCAGATTGCGTTTCAGTCCTGCGGATTGCCCTGCCCACGCGATGCCGACATGCAATCTGAGTTCTTCAGGCCGATCTCAAAACCTGATCTGCGTCGTGGCGATCTGGTGTTTTGGAAAGGTCACGTGGGCATGATGCTGAATCACGACACGCTTTTGCATTCGAACGCATATCACATGGCTGTTGCCAAAGAGCCTCTGAAGGAGGCCATTGCGCGTATTGGTCAAAAAGAATTCGGAGCAGTAACGGGATATGCCCGACACCCTGAGTTTTAGACTCTAATCAAGGTCGACCGAGCGGATCAGCTTGCGCTCAAGCACGCGCAGGACGGCGCGCAGGTCGTGCCCGCGTTTCAGGATGCGCCCGTCCATGCCGATCACTGAATACATCCCCTGCCGCTGCCGCAGGCGGGGGTGTTTCTCGACCCGATAGATCGGATGTTCCGCCGTGCGGCGAAAGATCGAAAACACCGCCATGTCCCGCAGGTTCGAAATCCCGTAATCACGCCATTCGCCGGCGGCGACCATTCGGCCATAGACTGACAGGATTTGAGACATCTCACGCCGGTCAAAGGCGACCGGCATCTGGGCAGAGCCGGACCCGAACCGGCTGGGAGGCTGCATGTTCATGTCACAAGCCTTGCCGGAAATCGCGCTCGAATCAAGCCCGACGCAAAACGGGTGTGGTATTTTTGAAGCGCTGTGAGGGGTTAACGCCGCCCGACCTGACGGCAAATCAGGATCACCGGCAGCAGCCCTACGGCCAGAATGACCAGCGACGGCACCGCCGCACCTTCCAGCCGTTCGTCCGAAGCCAGCCGATAAGCCTGCACCGCCAGCGTGTCGAAGTTGAAGGGGCGCATGATCAGGGTGGCAGGCAATTCCTTCATCACGTCGACAAAGACGATCAGCAAAGCGGTCAGCAGCGACGGCGTCAGGATCGGCAGATGTACCCGGCGAAGCGTTCCCAACGGGGTCTGTCCCAGCGACCGTGCGGCGGCATCCATATTGGCGTGAACCGTGCTCTGCCCGCCTTCATAAGCGCTGAGCGCGGCAGCCAGAAACCGTACCATATAGGCCGCAATCAGCAGCCAGATCGAGCCGGTGACCAGCAGTCCGGTCGATATGTCAAAGGTCTGGCGCATCCACGCGTCCAACGCATTGTCGAAGCTTGCGAAGGGCACGATCAGACCCACCGCGATCACTCCACCCGGTACCGCATAGCCAAGCCGCGCCAGATACCCGGCAGTGGCCGACCCCCGCCCGGGTCTGAGGCGTTGGAAAAAGCCGATACAGACCGCCGCGCTGACCGTGATCACGGCGGCCGTGCCTGCCAACGTCAGTGAGTTCTGAACAAACCCGACATAGCGGCGCGACAGCAGATTTTGCTCGGATTCAAGCCCCATCTGCACCAGAATCGCCACCGGCAGCAGGAACCCGAACAGGACCGGAATGGCACAGAGCAGAAATGCAGCAAGCGACTGCCAGCCCTTCAGCTGTGCCGCAGGCAGAACCGCGTGGCGCTTACCCGCCTGATAGTATTTGGCCTTGCCGCGCTGGGTGCGTTCGGTCACCGCCATGACCAGTGCAAAAGCCAGCAGACACAAGGCCAGTTGCGCCGCCGCGGCGCGGTCGGCCATAGAGAACCAGCTGGTGTAGATGCCAGTGGCAAAGGTCTGCACGCCGAAATAGGCGACTGTGCCAAAATCGGCGATGGTCTCCATCACGGCCAGCAAGACGCCGCCTGCAATCGCCGGGCGGGCCATGGGCAAAGAGACGCGCCAGAAGGCGTGCCACGGGCCATTGCCCAGCGCGCGGGCAGCCAGAAACGCTGTGGCGCTTTGCTGCAGAAACGCCGCGCGGGCCAGCAGATAGACATATGGATAGAGCACGAGGATCAGCATCACCGCCGCGCCCTCGGTCGAGCGGATCTCGGGGAACCAATAGTCGCGCGGGCCCCAGCCGGTCACATCCCGCAGCGTGGCCTGAACGATTCCGGGGTGATCCAGGATGAACGTGTAGGCATAGGCCAGTACATAGGCCGGGAAGGCCAGCGGCAGGACCAGGGCGATTTCCAGAAATCGCACCCCGGGAAAGCGGGTCATCGTGACCAGCCACGCAGCGCCTACCCCGATCGAGAATGTGCCCGCTGCGACCAGCACCACAAGGATGGCTGTGGTCAGTGCGTATCCCGGCAAAACAGTCTCTAACAAATGGGAAATCGTTTCCGTCCCGCCGGTTACGGCGGCCAGAACAACCGCCACCATTGGCAGCAGACAGGCCGCGGCGACAACGTAGGCAATGCCGCCGACAAGACGCGTGCCAAATGCACCGCGATTGTGCGTTCCGTGTTCTGAATATTCGACTTCGGCCATGGCGTCTGACTGATAATCCCGCAGGGTCTGCCTTTAATCGACCAAAATGCTAAGAAACACCAGTGGGCAGGCCAACAAATCTGCGGCACACAGCGCCGCAGACCGTTATTCGTAGACGCGCTGATCTTCGATCACCAAGCCGTCCTTGGGCAGAGATCCCGGCGCCACCACCTCGACCGCGCCCTTCAGTTTCAGCACCTCGACCACGGATTTGGCATAGGCGCCATCATTCTCGCAGGGGCTTTCGATCTGGACGGTCATGGTATCCATCTCGCCCTGACGGGCGGCGATGACCCGCGCCTTGACGATTTCGTCATGCTTGTCGACCAGCGCCGCAACCTGTTCGGGGCGGACGAACATGCCCTTGATCTTGGTGGTCTGATCGGCGCGGCCCATCCAGCCCTTGATGCGCAGATTGGTCCGGCCACAAGGGGACGCGCCCGGCATGATCGCGGACAGATCCCCGGTGGCAAAGCGGATCAGCGGATAGTCGGGGTTGAGCGTGGTGACCACGACCTCACCCACCTCACCGGGTGCGACAGGCGTTCCGGTGCCGGGGGTGACGATCTCGACGATCACATGCTCGTCGATGATCATCCCTTCCATCGCAGAGGATTCATAGGCGATGTTGCCCAGATCGGCAGTGGCATAGCATTGCAGGCAGGCAATGCCCCGGTCCGCGTATTCCTGACGCAACGACGGGAACAGCGCGCCGCCGCCCACAACGGCCTTCGAGAATTGCAGGGCAACGCCCATCTCATCGGCTTTGTCGAGGATGATCTTCAGATAATCCGGCGTTCCTGCATACGCGGTGCAGCCAATGTCGCGCGCGGCTGTCACCTGAAGTTCGGTCTGCCCCGTGCCCGCAGGCAGCACGGCCGCGCCAACCGCCTGCGCGCCGCTTTCGAAAATCATCCCGGCGGGGGTCAGGTGATAGCCGAAACAGTTCTGCACGATATCGCCCGGACCAACTCCGGCGGCGTTCAGGAACCGGCCCATCCGCCACCAGTCGTGATCGGTGCTGCCGGGTTCATAGATCGGGCCCGGCGACTGAAACACATGCTGGAAATGCCGCGCCGGTTTGACGGTAAAGCCACCAAAGGGCGGGCGAGCTCCCTGCGCCCGCGTCAGATCAGATTTGCGCAGCACCGGCAGTTTGGCCAGTGCCTCGGCGCTGGTCACCGCAGCTGCGTCGATCCCCGCAAGGATATCCGCATAGCCCGGGGCCGATTGCGCGCGCGCGATCTGGGCGGGCAAGGCGCGCGCGTGATCGGCAGCACGTTCATCGGTGGATCGGGTTTCAAGTTCGTCAAAATAGGTCATCGAAATATCCTCCACCCGCTTACAGCCATCTCTTGCGGCGGCGGTATGAGCGCACGTCGCGAAAGCTTTTGCGGCCTTCGTCCGACATGCCGAGGTAAAATTCCTTGACGTCCGGGTTCTCGCGCAGTTCAGCAGCGGGGCCGTCCATCACCACGCGGCCCGATTCCAGAATATAGCCGTAATGGGCAAACCTCAGCGCCACATTGGTATTCTGCTCGGCCAGCAGGAAGGACACGCCTTCCTTTTCGTTCAGGTCCTTGACGATGCCGAAAATCTCTTCGACCAGCTGCGGGGCCAGACCCATCGAGGGTTCATCAAGAAGGATGGTCTCGGGCCGTGACATCAGCGCCCTACCCATCGCCACCATCTGTTGTTCCCCGCCCGAGGTGTATCCGGCCTGTGACCGGCGGCGTTCCTTGAGGCGCGGGAAGTAATTGTAAACAAGCTCCAGATCCTGCTGGACCGCGGCGCTTCCGTCCTTGCGGGTATAGGCTCCGGTCAGCAGGTTTTCTTCGACCGTGAGGTGTTCGAAACAGTGGCGGCCTTCCATCACCTGAATGACGCCCTTTTCGACCAGCGCAGCCGGGTCGCTTTCATGCACGCTTTCGCCGCGGTATTTGATCGAGCCTTTGGTGACCTCGCCCCGTTCCGAATGCAACAGGTTCGACACGGCCTTCAACGTGGTTGTCTTGCCCGCACCGTTGCCACCCAGCAAGGCCGTGATGCCGCCCTTGGGCACCGTCAGGCTGACGCCTTTCAGCACGAGGATCACATGGTTGTAGATCACCTCGATATTGTTGACCTCAAGCAGGGTTTCCGCCTGCACGTCAGTGGTTTGTGCCGCATCCAGCATCAGCGCGTGTCCTCATGCCTGCCCCGGAAAGGGTGGTTCGTAAGAAGCGGCAGGCAGCCCGCCGCTCCGGTTGTCTGGGCGTCCCGGATCGCTCCGGGACGCGTTAGGCTTATTCGCAACGCGGCGAGATGTTGTTTTCGGCCGCGTAAGCTGCAGAATCTTCTGCAATCAACTGACCAATCACCTCTGCGTCTGTCGGCTTGAACTCCTGGATCTGGTTCCAGCTTCCGGTCGATGCATCCCACTGCACGACCCCCACCAGACCCGGACCGCCGTGGTTGTCACAGCTGACCGAGAATTCAGGTCCGAACCCGGCCATGCCGAGCCCTTCCATCTTGGCGTTGGTGATTTCCAGCGCTTCCATACCGTCCCGCATCATCGCAGGGGTGATGTCGGCGACACCGTGCATCTCTTGTGCGGTCTTGATGGCCTCTGAGGCCAGCATCGCCGCATAGAGGCCGCGGTTATACTGAACGGCGCCTAGTTGGTCGCCAGCACCGGCAGCCTTGCCGCCATCGACAACGTATTTCCGCAGATCGTCATAGACGGGGTAGTCGTCGCCCAGACCGGTGAAGGTCAGCGCCTTATAGCCCGTGGCTTTGTCACCTGCCGGTTCCACGTCGAATTCGGCACCCGACCACCAGACACCGATGAAGTTTTCCATCGGGAAACGGATGTTGGCGGCTTCCTGAACCGCGACCTGATTCATCACGCCCCAGCCCCACATGACCACATAGTCGGGCTTTTCACGGCGAATTTGCAGCCATTGCGACTTCTGTTCCTGACCGGGATGGTCGACCGGCAGCAGCGTCAGATCATAGCCGTGTTTCTCGGCCAGCATCTCCAGCGTGCGGATCGGCTCTTTGCCGTAGGCCGAGTTGTGATAGACCAGCGCGATTTTCTTGCCGCTCAGGTCGCCGCCGTTTTCATCCAGCAGGTAGTTGATCGCGCCCGACGCACCGTTCCAGTAGTTGGCCGGATAGTTGAACACATTGCTGAACACCTTGCCGTTTGCAGCCGATGTCCGGCCATAGCCCATGGTATGAAGCGGGATGCCATCGGCGGTCACTTTGGGAATCAACTGATAGGTGATCCCGGTCGACAGCGGCTGATAGACCAGCGCGCCTTCGCCCTTGGTAGATTCATAGCATTCCACACCTTTTTCGGTGTTATACCCGGTCTCGCATTCGACCACGCGCACCGGAACACCGCCGATACCGCCGTCACGCTCGTTCAGCAGGGTGAAATAGTCGTTATACCCGTCCGAGAACGGAATGCCGCCCGCCGCATAGGGCCCCGTGCGATAGCTGAGATCCGGGATCACCAGATCCGCCAGTGCGGGGCCCGAGGCCATCAGCGCACCCAGCGCCAGGGTTGCCAGTTTCTTGTTCATCGGGTGTCTCCTCCCTTGATTGATCCGATGTTGAGTTCGGGTTTTGCACCCGTCTTCTGGTTGGGCCGGTCCTTAGTGCGGGAACGGCCAGAGTCTGAGTTTCTCTTTCGCCACACGCCACAGCTGCGCCAGCCCGTGTGGTTCGAGGATCAGGAACATGATGATCAGCGCACCGACGATCACCAATTGCAGGTGCGCCACGATATCGGTGGGCCAGCCCAGCACATCGACGCCGACCACCTTCAGAACCACCGGCAGCAGCACCAGAAAGGCCGCGCCCGCAAAGGAACCGAAAATAGACCCTAATCCGCCAATAATCACCATGAACAGCACCAGGAACGATTTCTGGATGCCAAACACTTCGCCCACCTCGACCGCGCCCAGATACACCGCAAAGAACAGCGCGCCCGCGACGCCCACGAAGAAGGAACTGACGGCAAAGGCGGTCAGCTTGGCCTTGAGCGGGTTCACCCCGATGATCTCGGCCGCGATATCCATGTCGCGGATTGCCATCCACGTACGACCAGTGGTGCCGCGGGTCAGATTGCGCGCGATGATGGCGCAGACAGTCAGGAAGATCAGACAGAACAGATAGGTGGCCCAGGCCGGAGCATTCGGGCCGGTGATGATGATGCCGAACACGTCGCGTTCCGGTGCGTTGATCTGGCCCGAAGCCGAGTAGTTGTAGAACCACGGCACCCGGTTGAACAACCACACAAGAAAGAATTGCGCCGCCAGCGTCGCAACCGCCAGATAGAAGCCCTTGATCCGCAGCGATGGCAGGCCGAACAGCACCCCCACGATGGCGGTGATGCCGCCTGCAAGGATCACATGGATGAACATGCTGACATCGGGAAAGGCCGTCATCAGCTTGTAGCAGGCATAAGCCCCCACAGCCATGAACCCGCCGGTGCCCAGGCTGACCTGCCCGCAATAGCCCACCAGAATGTTCAACCCGATCGCAGCGATGGCATAGATCAGGAACGGCAGCAGCAGCGCGTTGGCCCAATAGTCGTTGATGATGAACGGAATGATCCCGAACGCCACCGCCAGTACGACGTAATACCGATACCTGTCGAACTTGATCGGGAAAGTCTGGCTGTCGGCGGTGTATGAGGTTTTGAAATCCCCGGCCTCACGATAGAACATATCTTACTTTCCCCATTCTTCCTGCGCCCGGTCGCGGGCAGCGGCATCCAGTTGATTGGACCCTTTGGCATATCCGGTCGCCTCAGAGGCGCGCACCAGTTTCATGTAGGCCAGAACGCCCATGACCAATCCGGCAAAGGCCAGAAGCACCGCAATCACAAGCTGGCCTTCGCTCAGATCGCTGGACGTCAGGGCGATGTAGCCGAAGGCCCAGAACCCCGCCCATGCGATCACGTTGATGATGGCAATCAGCTTGGTCATGCCCTACACCCTCTCGATGATCTTCTCACCGAACAAGCCCTGTGGCCGGAACACCAGAAAGATCAGCGCCAGCACATAGGCAAACCAGTTCTCGGTCGCGCCGCCGACCATCGGGCCGATGGCGAACTCGAACAGCTTCTCGCCCACACCGATGATCAGCCCGCCGACGATGGCACCGGGGATCGAGGTAAACCCGCCCAGCATCAGCACCGGCAGCGCCTTGAGCGCGATCAGGCTCAGCGAAAACTGCACGCCCGACTTTGTGCCCCACATGATGCCCGCGACCAGAGCCACAAACCCGGCCACCGACCAGACCATGATCCAGATGAAGTTCAGCGAAATCCCGACCGATAGCGCCGCCTGATGGTCATCCGCCACCGCACGCATCGCCCGGCCCTGCTTGGTGTATTGGCTGAACGCGACCAGAGCCGCCACCAGAAGCGCTGCGATGATCGTGGCCACAATGTCCAGATTGTCGATGAAGAAGCCGTAATCGAAGATGTTGAAGGTGGTCTCGTCAATCCACAGGTTGATGCCCTGTGGCAGACCCACATCCAGAGTCTTGATTTCCGACCCCCACATCAGGTCGGCCACACCTTCAAGGAAATAGGCCAGACCAATGGTTGCCATGAACAGGATGATCGGCTCCTGCCCTACCAGATGGCGCATGACGAACCGCTGCACCGCCCAGGCCAGCAGCACCATCACCGCCATAGTCAGCAGAATTGCCAGCAGCGCCGGCACGTTCCATCCGAAATTATAGACATGGGTGCCGAAAGTGGCATTGATCAGATGCGCAAACGGCACCTGACCGTTCATTATCCCGACCAGCGTCATCGCCGCGAACAGGGCCATAACCCCTTGCGCGTAATTGAAAATCCCCGACGCCTTGTAGATCAGCACAAAGCCCAGCGCGACCAGCGCATAGAGCACCCCGGCCATCAGACCGTTGAGGATAACCTCCATCGCAAATACGAGTTGTTCAGGCATGTCAGCCCCTCCCCAATTCTGCCAAGGCTTTAGTCATGGCTGACCCCCAGATAGGCGTCGATGACTTCCTGATTGCTGCGCACCTCGTCCGGTGTGCCGTCACCGATCTTCTTGCCGTAATCCATCACCACCACCCGGTCGCTCAGGTCCATCACCACGCCCATGTCATGTTCGATCAGCGCGATGGTGGTGCCAAACTCGTCATTCACGTCGAGGATAAAGCGGCTCATGTCCTCTTTCTCCTCGACATTCATCCCGGCCATCGGCTCATCCAGCAACAGCAGTTTCGGTTCCGCCGCCAGCGCCCGCGCCAGTTCAACGCGTTTCTTCAAGCCGTAGGGCAGGCGGGAAACAGGCGTCTTGCGGATGTGCTGAATCTCAAGGAAATCGATGATCTTCTCGACCGCCTCTCGGTTTTCCGTCTCTTCCGCCTCGGCTTTTCCCTTCCACAGCGCCTGCTGCAGAATGTTGGTCTTCATGAAACTCAGGCGCCCGGTCATCACGTTGTCCAGAACGCTCATCCCCTCGAACAGAGCGATGTTCTGGAACGTCCGCGCAATGCCCTGCTGCGCCACCTCAAAGGGCCGCATCGGCGGGCGTTTGGCGCCGTGAAACCAGACCTCACCCTCTTGCGGGACATAGAACCCCGAGATCACGTTCAGCATCGAGGACTTGCCCGCCCCGTTCGGCCCGATAATGGCCCGGATCTCACCCTCGCGGATATCGAACGAGATATCCTTGATCGCCACCACACCGCCAAAGCGCAGGGTGATGTTCTTCATCTCCATCACCACGCCGCCGATCTTGCGACCGTCCTCGGTGACATAACCTTCGGAATTATCCAGCATCAGAACCTCCCTGACACGAAAAACGGGATGGCGGGCGGGGCGATGACCACAGGTCGAGCGGCGCGCGTCATTCCGCCGCCACCTTGTGCTGAGCGACCGGCACAACCGGTGCGTCGACGATCTCCAGCGTCGCAGAAATAGAGCCCTTGCGACCATCCTCGTAAGTAACCTCGGTTGTGGTCGAAACACTCGACGACCCGTCGTAGAGCGCCGCGATGATGTCGCTGAACTTGTCCTCGACAAAGCCGCGCCGCACCTTGCGGGTCCGGGTCATTTCGCCGTCATCAGCATCCAGTTCCTTGTGCAGCACCACAAAGCGATGCACCTGACAGCCCGACAGCATTTCATCGGCGGCAACCGACTTGTTGACCTCTTCCACATGGGCCTTAATCGTCTCTAACACACGCGGATGGCCCGCCAGCTCCTGATATGAGGCATAGGCCACGTTGTTGCGTTCCGCCCAGTTCCCCACCGCCGTCAGGTCGATATTGATGAAAGCAACGCAGCGATCCTTGCCGTTGCCGAACAGCACAACCTCAAGGATATCCGGGTAGAACTTCAGCTTGTTCTCAACATATTTCGGCGCAAACATCGAGCCGTCAGCCATCTTGCCCACATCCTTGGCCCGGTCGATGATGCGCAGATGGCCACTGCTTTCCTCGATGAACCCGGCATCTCCGGTGGCCACCCAGCCCTCGGCATCCTTGGTCGACGCGGTGGAGTCGGGGTTGTTGTAATACTCCACAAACACCCCGGGCGAGCGATAGTGAATCTCGCCTTTGTCATCGATCTTCAGCTCGACATCCGGTGCGGGTACGCCAACGGTATCGGCGCGCACCTCGCCGTCGGGCTGCACGGTGATGAATACGGTCGCCTCGGTCTGGCCATACAGCTGTTTCAGGTTGATGCCTAAAGAGCGATAGAAATCAAAGATCTCCGGCCCGATCGCCTCACCCGCCGTATAACCCACGCGGAAGCGGCCATAGCCCAGCGTATCCTTGAGCGGACCGTAGACCAGCAGATTGCCCAGCGCGTATTTCAGTTTATCGCCAAAGCCAACCGGCTTGCCGTCCAGCAACAATCCCCCAACCTTCTTGGCGTGCGCCATGAAGTGATGGAACATGCGCTGCTTCAGCTTACCCGCGTCTTCCATCCGGATCATTACATTGGTCAACTGCGTCTCGAACACGCGCGGCGGGGCGAAGAAATAGGTCGGTCCGATCTCGCGCAGGTCGGTCATCATTGTGTCGGCGCTTTCGGGGCAGTTCACGCAGAACCCGCACCAATAGGCCTGTCCGATGGAGAAAATGAAATCCCCCACCCACGCCATCGGCAGGTAGGACAGAATATCTTCATTCCGGGTCAGGTGATCAAACTCAGCGGAATTCTTAGCGCTCTCGATGACATTGCGGTTCGACAGCACCACGCCCTTGGGCTTGCCGGTCGTGCCCGAGGTGTACAGCATCACGCAGGTGTCGTCATAAGTAATCGCAGCGATACGCTTGTCCAGCTCCGCATCGAACCGCGCGTGACCGGCATTGCCTTCGGCCATGATGTCCTCAAGCGCGTTCATCTGCGAGTGGTCGTATTTTCGCATCCCCCGCTTGTCGGTATAGAGTATGTGTTTGACCTGATGCAGGTTTTCCTGAATCTCGATGACTTTGTCGACCTGCTCCTGATCACCGCAGACGACGTATTTCGCACCGCAATGTTCCAGCACATAGGCCATCTCTTCGGCGACCGAGTCCTGATACAGAGGCACCGGAACCGCGCCCACCATCTGCGCGGCGACCATCGACCAGTAATGCGCCGGACGGTTGCGGCCTATGACGGCGATATGGTCGCCCGGTTCAACACCGATTTCCAGAAACCCCAGCGCGATGGCGCGGATTTCCTTGGCGGCCTCGGCCCAGCTCCAGCATTGCCAGATGCCGAATTCCTTTTCGCGGTAAGCCGGGGCATCCCCGAACTGCATGACATTGCGGTGTAACAGCGCCGGAAGGGAGTGCACCCCTTCAGCGCCCGACTGCGTCTGAGCCAATCTCTTTCTCCTCCCCATCCGGCTCTCCTCAAAGCCGGAAATGGCGGGTCCGGGTCAAGCCCCGGACGCCAATGCCCCGATAAGGGACGTGAGAAAGATCAGCGTCAACTTTTTCCTGATGTTTTCTCAATTCTTACGAATTGTAACAGGGGCGGAGCTATTGAGTGGGATGAGTGAACGTTGATGCGAAGCACGGATGGATCGTTTGAGTTTTTGCGGATTTCGGTTGGAGACCAAATCGCTGCGATTCTCACATTGAATATGATTGTGCTACCATCTGATAAGCAAAGGATTGCGAGGAGGCACGATATGATCAAAGCTGTCCTAGCGATAATGGCTGCGGCAGTCACTTGCATGACTAGTCCCGTACTAGCAGAGGGTGACCTGGAAAACGGTCGGGATCTTGCGCAAAGAGACTGTTCCCACTGCCATGGAATCGATGGAAATGCCCGATCAACGTCGTTTCAGCCAGTACCTATGTTGGCCGGGCAACCGGCTGTTTACCTGTTACAAGAGATGCGGAACTACGCATCCGGCGCCCGCGTAGATAGTAGTAAGAACGCGGCAATGACCAGGAAGTTAAAAGAGCTGAGCAACCAAGACCTACAAGACATTGCCGCATTCTTCGAGGCACAGAAGCGGTTTTAGACTCAATTACAACCAATCCCGTAAAATCGGGATCAACGGCACATCTGCCGCGGGCATAGGATAGTTCCGCAAATCATTCGCGCGCACCCATTTCAGCGCCTGCCCTTCTTTCGATTGCGGTATCCCCTCCCACTTGCGACAGGCGAACAGCGGCATGAGCAGGTGGAAATCGTCATAGCGGTGGCTGGCGAAGGTCAGGGGTGCGAGGCACGAGGCCCATGTGTCGATGCCCAGTTCCTCGTGCATCTCGCGGATCAGCGCGGCTTCGGGGGTTTCGCCGGGTTCGATCTTGCCGCCGGGGAATTCCCAGAGACCGGCCATGGATTTACCCTCGGGGCGTTGGGCCAGCAGGACGCGGCCCTCGATGTCGATCAGGGCGACGGCAGATACCAAAACTGTTTTCACGAGCGGTAATCCGCGTTGATCTCGATATAGCCGTGGGTCAGATCGCAGGTCCAGACGGTGGATGCGCCCTCGCCCAATCCCAGATCGACGGCGATCACCAGATCCTGACCTTTCATGTAGGCGGCAGCGTCTTCCTCGCGGTAGTCGGGGCTGACCCAGCCTTTTTCAGCGACGAGAATGTCTCCGAAGGAGATGCTCAGCAGATCACGGTCGGCGGCGGCCCCGGATTTGCCGATGGCCATGACCACGCGGCCCCAGTTCGGGTCCTCGCCCGCGATGGCGGTCTTGATCAGTGGGGAATTGGCGATGGCCAGCCCGTGGGTCTTGGCGTCGGCGTCCGTGGCGGCGCCGGTCACGCGGATTTCCACGAATTTCGTGGCCCCTTCGCCGTCGCGCACCACCTGCTGCGCGAGGTCCAGCATCACTGTTTCCAAAGCCTGCTCAAACGCGGCGTTGCCGGTGGCATCAACGCCCGAGGCTCCGGTAGCACAAAGCAGCAGGCTGTCCGAGGTCGAGGTATCACTGTCCACGGTGATGCAGTTGAAGGTCCGGTCGGTCTGCGCGCCCAGCATTGCCTGTAGCGCGGATTGATCCACCTGCGCATCGGTGAAGATATAGACCAGCATCGTCGCCATATCGGGCGCGATCATGCCGGACCCCTTCGCAATCCCCGCAATAGAGACTGTTTTGCCGTCAATCTCGACCTGAGCGGAAGCCCCTTTCGGGAAAGTGTCCGTGGTCATGATCGCCCGCGC
Source organism: Ruegeria sp. L12 (assembly GCF_056531745.1). Taxonomy (NCBI): domain Bacteria; kingdom Pseudomonadati; phylum Pseudomonadota; class Alphaproteobacteria; order Rhodobacterales; family Roseobacteraceae; genus Ruegeria; species Ruegeria sp. L12. The sequence goes on along the minus strand of NZ_JBQFMH010000004.1, from coordinate 163,547 downwards.
CGCGTCCTCGATAGCGTGACGGCTGAGGCCCGTTTTCAGCGTCTCAAGCTGCGCGACAATACGGTCATGCGGCAGCGGTTCGCCGATGACGCCGGTCGACGAAGTAAACACCCGTTCGACCGCTACGCCGGTGGCTTTGGCGACGGCTTGCGTCACCTCGGCCACCGAGGTCTGGCCGTAATGGCCGGTAAAGGCATTGGCATTGCCCGAGTTCACAAGGATCGCCGCAGGCCCGTCACTGGACCCGCCGATCTTGTCCTGACAATCCAGAACAGGGGCCGAGCGGGTGGCCGAGCGGGTGAAGACCCCGGCCACCGAAGTGCCCGGATCAAGCACCGCCAGCATCACATCGGTACGGCCCTGATAGCGCACGCCTGCCTCGACCGTGGCAAAACGCACGCCGTCGATGGCGGGCAGATCGGGAAAGCCCGCCGGGGCCAGCGGAGAGACCTTGGTAATCGTCGCCACGGAAACTTACTCCTGCAACAGTTCGATCTGGCGCATGATCTCGGGACCTGCACCTACCAGCGCGGGGCGTTCGATCTGTGCGCCCTGAGTCAGCTCGTCGATCCTGGCCTGAATGGCGTCCTGCCGGATGGTCTGGGCCAGTTCACCCCGCACAGTGGCCAGTTCGGGCGCCTGCGATTTACGTTTGTCGTTCAGCGCGACCACGTGCCAGCCGAATTGGGTCTGAACCGGGTCGGAGACCTGACCTTTTTCCAGCGCTACAACGGCGTTTTCAAATTCCGGCACCATCTGGCCCTTACCGAACCAGCCCAGCGCGCCGCCATTAGGACCCGAGGGACCGGTGGATTTCTCTTTCGCCAGTTCGGCGAAATCGGCGCCGTCATCCAGTTGCGCCTTGATGGCGTTGGCCTCTTCCTCGGTCTCGACAAGGATGTGGCTGGCTTCGAATTCATCTTCGCCTTCAAAATTGGCGAATTGCGCGTCATAGGCGGCCTGAATGGCCTCGTCGGTGACACTGGCGGCTGTGAGCGCTTCGACGGTTTGTACCGCGCGCAGGGATCGGGTTTCGTTTTCCAGCCGCAGCGCGTTCAGGGTGTTCAGCTCGTCCTGTTCAAGGCTCAGCAGGTGCTGCTGGATCAGTTGTTCAAGGATGAAATCATAAAGAACGTCATCTTCCAGTTGCTGGTACTGTGCCGGCAGGGCCGAGGCGGTGGCGATGACGTGACCCAATGTGATCTCGTCGCCATTCACGCGCGCCACAACGGTCGACGCATCCGGCGCGTCCTGAGCGGCCAGCGGCAGCGCCAACACGGCAGCAAGCGCCAGCGATGGCAGAAAAGTGAGGCCTTTGGGCATGGAATCATCCTATTTCTTTGCCGCGACAGGGCGCAGCGTTGACACTTCAGAACCTGCCGCTTACATCGCTTTGAAGCCTTGGACAGGGCCGCCTTTCACCCCCCGTATCTATGGGTTGCGCGCAAGGTGGGCAAGCCTGTCGCAACCAAGACAAGAACAGATCCGCTGGAGTGAACATGCTGGGACTCGGAACGCTCGCCAAAAAGGTGTTCGGAACACCGAACGACCGCAAGATCAAGGCGACCCGCCCCCTGATCGACAAGATCAACGCGCTGGAGCCCGAGTTCGAGAAACTGACCGACGAGGGCCTGATCGAAAAGACCGCCGAGCTGCGCAAACGGGCGCTGGACGGGGAAAAGCTGGATGATCTGCTGCCCGAGGCCTTTGCCAACGTGCGCGAGGGCGCGAAACGGGCGCTGGGCCTGCGTGCCTTTGACGTGCAGTTGATGGGCGGCGCGTTCCTGCATCAGGGCAATATCTCGGAAATGAAGACCGGTGAGGGCAAGACGCTGGTCGCCACCTTCCCGGCCTATCTGAACGCGCTGACCGGCAAAGGCGTGCATGTGGTCACGGTGAACGAATACCTGGCCAAGCGCGACTCGGAATGGATGGGCAAGGTGTTCGGAGCCGTAGGCATGACCACCGGCGTGATCTGGTCGGGCCAGCCCGACGCCGAGAAGATGGCCGCTTATTCCTGCGACATCACCTATGCCACCAATAACGAGCTTGGCTTCGACTATCTGCGCGACAACATGAAGGCCGATCTTGAGACGGTCTATCAGAAACACCACAATTTCGCGATTGTGGACGAGGTAGACTCGATCCTGATCGACGAGGCGCGGACGCCGCTGATCATCTCGGGACCGTCGCAGGACCGGTCGGATCTGTATACCGCCATCGACGGCCTGATCCCGTCGCTGAGCGATGATCATTTCACGCTGGATGAAAAGTCGCGCAACGTGACCTTCACCGATGAAGGCAACGAGTTTCTGGAGGCGCGGCTGATCGCAGCCGGGCTGATCCCCGAAGGGCATTCCCTGTACGATCCCGAAAGCACCACGGTGGTGCATCACGTCAATCAGGGCCTGCGCGCCCATAAGCTGTTCCAGCGCGACAAGGATTACATCGTGCGTGACGGCAACGTGGTGCTGATCGACGAATTCACCGGCCGCATGATGCCGGGCCGCCGCCTGTCGGAAGGTCTGCATCAGGCCATCGAGGCCAAAGAAGGTGTACAGATTCAGCCCGAGAACGTGACGCTGGCCAGCGTGACTTTCCAGAACTACTTCCGTCTGTATGACAAGCTGGGCGGCATGACCGGCACCGCCCTGACCGAAGCCGAGGAATTTGCCGAAATCTACGGCCTTGGCGTGGTCGAGGTTCCGACCAACAAGCCGATTGCCCGTTTGGATGAAGACGATCAGGTCTTTCGGACAGCTGGTGAAAAATACGGCGCGATGATCAGCGAGACCAAGGAAGCGCAGGAAAAGGGCCAGCCGGTCCTGCTGGGCACCACCTCGATCGAGAAATCCGAACTGCTGAGCCAGCTGCTGCAGAAGGAAGGCATCGCACACAACGTTCTGAACGCCCGCCAGCACGAGCAGGAGGCGCAGATCGTGGCCGATGCGGGACGTCTGGGCGCGGTGACCATCGCCACCAACATGGCGGGACGAGGTACCGATATTCAGCTGGGCGGCAATGTCGAGATGAAGGTGCTGAAAGCGCTGGCGGAAAACCCCGAGGCGGACCCGGCCCAACTGCGCGCCGCCGAAGAGGCAAACCACGCCGAGGAAAAGGAAAAGGTGCTGGCTGCGGGTGGTCTTTATGTGATGGCCTCGGAACGCCACGAAAGCCGCCGCATCGACAACCAGCTGCGCGGCCGTTCGGGCCGTCAGGGTGATCCGGGCCGCACCGTGTTCTACCTGAGTCTCGAAGACGACCTGATGCGCATTTTCGGCTCGGAACGGCTGGACAAAGTGCTGACCACGCTGGGCATGAAAGAGGGTGAGGCCATCGTCCACCCTTGGGTGAACAAATCGCTGGAACGGGCGCAATCCAAGGTCGAAGGCCGCAACTTCGACATGCGCAAGAACGTTCTGAAATTCGACGATGTGATGAATGACCAGCGTAAGGTGGTCTTTAGCCAGCGGCGTGAGATCATGTCCTCGAACGATCTGTCCGAGATCGTCTCGGACATGCGCGAACAGGTGATCGACGATCTGATCGACGAATATATGCCGCCGAAATCCTATGCCGACCAGTGGGATACGGATGGCCTGCACGAGGCGATAAAGGACAAGCTGTCCATCGACGCCCCGGTTCAGGACTGGGCCGCCGAGGAAGGCGTGGACGATGAACAGGTGCGCGAGCGTCTGATCAACGCTGCCGACGAGATGATGGCGCAGAAGGCTGCGGCCTTTGGCCCGGAAAACATGCGCAACATCGAAAAGCAGGTTCTGCTGCAGACCATTGACGGCAAATGGCGCGAGCATCTGCTGACGCTGGAACATCTGCGTTCGGTCGTGGGTTTCCGGGGCTATGCCCAGCGCGATCCGCTGAACGAATACAAGAACGAAAGCTTCCAGCTGTTCGAAAGCATGCTCGACAGCCTGCGCGAGACGGTGACACAGCAATTGTCGCGCGTCCGCCCGCTGACCGAGGAAGAGCAGCGCGAGATGCTGGCGCAGATGCAGGCGCAGCAGGCACAGGCGCAGCAAGCGGTGGATCAGGCGGCAGGTCAGGCCGAAGCGGTGGCCGAGGCCAAAGCCTCGGGCGACAGCCGCCCCGGATTCGTCGAGGATGACCCGTCAACCTGGGGTAATCCGTCGCGCAATGACGCATGCCCCTGTGGATCGGGTAAGAAATTCAAGCATTGTCATGGCAGACTGACCTAACGTCAGCCACATTCCGACACAATGAGTCCGCCTCGCGGCCACATATTGGCCGTGTTTGAGGACCAGATTGCGACTCGCTCCTTCAACTGGGGAGGGTGTTTTGTTTGTAATAAAGAATTACGTGACCACGGGCGGAACCGTTGCCTGCGCCCTGGCCATCGGATACCTGATGCAGAGCGGATCAGCTCAGCCGACCGCGCCCGAACCGGGCACGGAACGGGTGGCTTCGGTCTCGGCGCAGGCGGCAGGTCTGTCCGGACTGGAAGCGATCGTGCTGACCTCATCTTCCCCGACCTCGGCACGTGGTGAGGTGTCACCCGAACCCCCTCGGACTCTTCGCGCGCAACCCGGTTTCCCCTCGAATTGTGATCTGAGCGCACGGGCGATGGCGGTGCCCGGCGCCAATGCCAGACTGCAGGTCAAAGCACCCTGCCATATGGATCAACCGATCGAAATCCACCACAGCGGACTGGTGTTTTCGACCCGCACTGATCGGCTTGGCCGGCTGGACCTGACCATTCCGGCGCTGGCGGAATACGCCATTTTCCTGATTTCCCTGCCCGAGCGGAAAGGCACCGTGGCCACAACCCATGTGCCTGAAATCAAAAAATTCAACCGCATCGCCTTGCAGTGGCAGGGTCAGACCGACCTGCAATTGCACGCGCTGGAATTTGGTGCCAGCTATGGTGAAGAAGGTCATGTCTGGTCCGGCCCCGAGGCCAACGGTGCCGGTTCTGTCGTGCATCTGGGTCAGGGCGATTCAGCGCAGGCGCGCAATATCGAGGTCTATTCCTTCCCCTCTGATGCCGTATCTCAGGCCGGATCGATCGCATTGTCGGTCGAGGCCGAGGTGACAGAGGCGAATTGCGGTGCTGATCTGCATGTACAATCGCTGGAATGGCGCGCGGATCAGCGCCTGCGGTCACGCGATTTGACACTCGATATGCCCGGCTGCGATGCAACCGGTGATTTTCTGGTGTTGAATAATCTGTTCCCAGACCTGACAATCGCTGCAAAATAAACAGCAGTCAGGTCGACACTTCCTCATGACGTTTCTTCGCGCGGCAATGGCCGTGCTTTGCGCCTTGTCCTTTGTGACGGGCGCAAAGGCACAGGACATCATCCTGACCTCACATGATGGCAAGGTCGAAGTGGTAGGCACATTGCTGGGCTATGACGGCGAGTTCTACCGCGTCGATACCCAGTTCGGAGAGCTGACCGTGGACGGCTCGGGCGTGACCTGCGACGGACCTGCCTGCCCCAGCCTGACCGATTTCGTGGCTGAGATTCGCCTGTCCGGTGCGTCGGTTATGGCCGAGACGCTGTTGCCCGCGCTGATACAAGGGTTTGCCGATCAGGAAGGCCTGACGGTGACGCAATCCGAGGATGAGACCGCCTATGCGTTGCACCATCCGGACCGGCAGGCGCCACTGGCCCGCCTGATCCTGCGGGCTACCGACACCGGTCAGGGGTTCAGCGATCTGGCTGAAAACACCGCGGATATCGTACTGGCCCAGCGTGAGATTCGGCCCTCGGAACAAGACATGGCCCAAGAGGCCGGGCTGGGCGATCTGACCCGCCCGCGCAGGTCCCGGGTGCTGGCGCTGGACGCCATGGTACCGGTGGTCGCGGCGGATAACCCGGTGCAGCAGATATCGGCCGCCGATCTGGCGCGGGTTTTTGCAGGCGAGATCACCAACTGGACCGACCTGGGCGGCCCGGACGCGCCGATTGCGCTGAATCTGACCGTGGCCGGTTCTGGGCTGGCGCAGGCGGTGGAGGACTTGCTGATGAAACCGGTAGACGCACCACTGTCCGCGGCGGTTGAACGGCATCCCCGCAACAGCGATCTGGTGCGCGCGGTGGCGGATGATCCGTTTGCCATCGGTATTGCCAGCCTGGCCGAAACCGGCGCGGCGCGCGCGCTGCCGCTGGCGGGGGGGTGCGGCCATGCCATCATGGCGACGCGCCAATCGGTAAAGACCGAGGATTACCCGCTGACCGCGCCCATGTTCCTGTATCTACCGCAACGCCGCCTGCCCAAAATGGCACGGCAGTTTCTCGCCTTCACCCAAAGCGCAGCTGCGCAGGAGGTGATCCGGCGGGCCGGGTTTGTCGACCAATCGCCCGAGGTGATCCGCATCGGCCTGCAAGGCGACCGGCTGGCCAACGCCATCGCCACCGGCGGAACCGAGGTCGGTCTGGACGCGCTGCAACAGATGATCGAGACGCTGCGCCCGATGGCGCGGTTGTCGCTGTCCTTCCGGTTCGAGCCGGGATCGTCCCGCCCCGACGCGCAGTCGCGCTCGAACATCCTGCAGCTGGCACAGGCGCTGGAAAGTGGCGCTCTGGACCTGCGCAAGCTGAGTTTTGTCGGGTTCAGCGACGGGGTTGGCGGGGCCGGGGCGAACACACGGATCGCCCTGCGGCGGGCTCAGACTGTGCGCAATCTGGTGCTGGCCGCTGTTGAAACCAGCATCCCCGACAGCGTCGAGATCGCAACCGAAGGATTTGGCGAGGCGATGCCGATGGCCTGCGACGACACCGAATGGGGCCGCAAGGTGAACCGCCGGGTCGAGGTCTGGGTGCAGTAGCGGTTACAGATAACCCTGCGACCGAAAGCTCAGCTCGGTTGATTTTCCGATGATCAGATGATCGTGCAGGGTCAGCCCCAAGGCCGAGCACGCATCCTGAATGCGGCCCGTCATGTCGATATCCGACTGCGACGGCGTCGGGTCGCCGGACGGGTGGTTATGCACCAGAATAAGCGCCGAGGCGTTCAGTTCCAGCGCCCGTTTCGCCACCTCGCGCGGGTAGACAGGCACGTGATCGACGGTGCCCTTGGCTTGCTCTTCATCGGCGATCAGCACGTTTTTGCGGTCCAGATAGAACACCCGAAACTGCTCAATCTCTCGATGGGCCATGGTGGTGTGGCAATAATCCAGCAGCGCGTCCCAGCCCGAGATCACATGCCGCTGCATCACCCGCGCGCGGGCCATGCGATGGGCGCAGGCCTCAAGGATTTTCAGATCGGTGATCACCGTTTCCCCGACACCCTTGATCTGGCGCAGCCGTTCCTCGGGCGCGGTCAGGACGCGGTTGAAATCGCCGAACGCGTCCATCAGCGCGCGCGCCAGCGGTTTCACATCCTGCCGGGGGATCGAGCGGAACAGCGCCAGCTCCAACAGCTCATAATCCGGCATCGCCGCCGAGCCGCCGGACATGAACCGTTCGCGCAGCCGCTTGCGATGGTCTTTGATGTAGGAGGGTAACCGACCACTCGGCAGCGGCTGCGCTGGCGCTTCGTCCGTATCGAACAGCATGGGGGCTTCGGCAAAGGCGTCCTGTGTCATGGGTCTACCCTGACGCAGAATCGGTTTCTGATTGGTTAACGCGCCTCACCCGCCATGCGTGCCGTGGCGCGGCGCACGACGATATGCAGCAGGATCGAAAACACCCCCAGCGTCAGCATCGCGGCAAACATCAGATCGGTTTTGGCCCGGCCATTGGCCAGCAGCATCAGATAGCCCAAGCCTTGCGACGAGCCGACCCATTCGCCAATCACCGCCCCGATCGGCGCATAAACCGCCGCCAGCCGCATCCCGGAGGCCAGCGAAGGCAAGGCTGCCGGAATGCGGATATGCCACAGCACCGCGCGCGGACTGGCCTGCATGGTGCGCGCCAGGTCCAAGTATCCGGGCGGCGTGCGCATCAGCCCGTCGAAAAAGGACGAGGTGATCGGGAAATAGATGATCAGCACCGCCATCGCCACCTTGGACCAGAGGCCATAGCCCAGCCACAGCGTCAACAGCGGCGCCAGCGCAAAGACCGGCAGCGCCTGCGTGAACACCAGCATCGGCTGCACCAGCACCCGCGCGGCGCGGGAATTGGCCAGTTGTAGCGCGGTGATCGCCCCCAGAACCGTGCCGCAGGCGAGGCCAATCAGCACCTCAATGGCAGTGATCCAGGTGTGTTCGGCAATCAGCCAGCGGTTCTGCCACCAGGTCTCGGCCACCAGTGCCGGTCCCGGCAGGATGAATTTCGGCAATCCGGTCAGGCTGACGATTGTCTGCCAGACGGCCAGTGCGAAAACTGTTGCTGCAAGGGCTGATAAGAACTTCATGCTGCCTCGCGCAGCAGTTTCAAAAGCGCGCCCTGCGTCTCCAGCGTCTCCAGATCGTCGACCTGACGCGGCGCGGGTGCGAGGGGCGGTGCGCAGGCGGTCAGACCCGCTTGGGTCATCACCACGATGGACTGACCCAGCCGCGCGGCCTCGGCCGGGTCATGAGTGACCAACAGGACGGTGCGGCCCTGAAGCGCTTCGGCGGCCAGATCCTGCATGTCGGCGCGGGTGCGGGCATCCAGCGCCGAGAACGGTTCGTCCAGCAGCACGATGGGGCGATCCTCCATCAGTGTGCGGGCAAGCGCCACGCGCTGACGTTGGCCGCCGGACAATTCCGAGGGCTTCTTGTGCAGGTGGTCCTGCAACCGCATTCGTTCGATCAACCGGTCGCGGCGCGCCAGATCGGGTTTCTCGCCCCGCAGCCGCGCACCCAGCGAGACGTTCTGCGCCACGGTCGCCCAGGGCAGCAACAGATCGTCCTGCGCCATATAGGCCACCCGTTGCGCCACCGCCTGCCCGTCGCTGGCGGTGATCCGGCCCGTGAATTCAGCCCCGGTCTCAAGCCCCGCGATCAACCGCAGGACGGTGGTTTTGCCAACGCCCGATCCGCCCAGCAGACAGGTCCACTGGCCTGCCCCCAACGTCAGGGACAACGGAGCGAACAGGGTCGCGCCACCGATGGTGGCCGTGCCGCTGATGATCAGATCGGGCGCTGTGGTCACGGGGTCAGGCCCATCTGCCAGAAATTGACCTCCAGCTCGGTAGCCGTGCGGAAGGTCTGGCACAGGCGCTCCCAACGCGGCGAGGTTTCAAAACCCGCGCCAAGTCGCTGTGTTAGAGCCTGATCCAGCAAATCTCCAACCGCTTTGCAGGCCCCTTGGTAATCCTCACCGGAATAGGTGTCGATCCAGTCGCGATAGGTGTCCGAGGTCGCCTCGGACGTCAGCCGCGCGCCGATCTCGCCATAGCCCATCACGCAGGGCGCCAGCGCCGCCAGCAGGTCGAGCAGATCGCCACTGTACCCGGCCTCGAGCACAAAGCGGGTATAGGCGAGATTCTCGGCGCGTTCGGGGGTAGCGAACAGTTCGTCCCGAGAGATCCCCGCCGCCTCGCAGATGCCGATATGCAGCTGCATCTCCTCGGCGACCAGCGCGTTGACGGTGCCCACGGCGGTCAGCATTTCGGAATGCGTTTCCGATTTCACCACCGCCAGCGCCCAGGCGCGGGCAAAGTGGATCAGGAACACGTAATCCTGCCGCAGATAATGAAGGAACGCTTCGCGCGGCAAGGTGCCGTCCTTCACCCCTTCGACAAAGGCGTGGCGGGAATAGTCCCGCCACGGCCCCTGCGCCGCGTCGCGCATCAGCGCGAAGGCTTTGCCATAATCGCTCATCGTGCAGTCACGTCCACGGTGATGGCGCTGACCGGGTTGAGGCTGTCGATCATGCCGCTTTGGTTCAGGAATTCCTCGAACCGGGCATAACGGCCGGCGTCAAAACCCGCCGGGCGCAAGGCAAAGCGCGGCAGCGTGTCGACCCAGGCGCGAGCGTTCAGCTCGTCCTGCAATTCGGTCGAGGTGGACGCGAACACTTCCCAGCTTTTTTCCGGGTTGTTGACGATGAACTGGGTGGCTTTCTCGGTCGCGGCCAGAAAACGGGCCACCTTGTCGGCATCCATGGTGTCCGGGTTGGCGACATAGATCAGCTCGTCATAAGACGGCACGCCTTCCTCCTCGATATAGAAGCAGGTGCCGGGGCGGTCTTCGATATCCATCTGGTTCAGCTCGAAATTGCGATAGGCACCGATCACCGCATCCACCTGTCCGGTCATCAGCGACGGCGACAGCGAGAAGTTGACGTTGATCAGCTCAACCTCATCCAGCGCGACATCGTATTTGCCCAGAACGGTGCCCAGAACCGCCTCTTCCACACCGGCGACGGAAAAGCCGATCTTCTTGCCCTTCAGGTCGGCGGGGGATTTGATCGGGCCGTCTTCCAGTACCAACAGGCAGTTCAGCGGCGTCGCGACCAGCGTACCGACACGTTTCAGCGGCAGACCTTCATGGATCTGTAGGTGCAGTTGCGGCTGGTAGGACACCGCCAGATCGGCCTGTCCGGCAGCGACCAGACGCGGCGGCGCAGACGGATCGGCAGGCGAGACGATTTCGACCTCAAGTCCCTGTTCAGCGAAATAGCCGTTCTCTTGCGCCACGATGATGGGGCCATGGTCGGGGTTGATGAACCAGTCCAGCAGCACGGTCATCTTGTCCTCGGCCCAGACGGGCGCGGCGGCCAGCAGGGCCACGGCTGTGATCAGCTTTTTCATGTCTCGCATTTCCTTTTGCTTTACGGGGTCGACGCCGCGACGAGGACAATCTCGCCCGGCCAATCCGGTTGAATACGTTCGGCGGCGCGCCAGGCGCGCAGGCCAGTGGCGCAGCACAGCGCCAGTCTTTTTCCCTTATTAGGGTCTATATTTGTCAGGTCATCCGGCGACATCCGCACCGCGTTCGGATGTGCAGGAACCGGCGCTTCGGCGGTGTCGCGCAACTCGAATATCTGATCATCGGGGCTGAGTTGGCGGGCCGAGAGAAAACGAAAACACCGGTCTGGCTCGGGCGCATTGTCGAAACGAAAGCTGCTGCTGCGCAAGGTACGGGCGTCGAATTGCACCATCTGACCCAAGGGCGAGGGGGCCAGCCCCAGCAGCAGGTTCAGCGCCATCTGCGCCTGCATTGCGCCGACAGTCCCCACCACGGTGCCCAGAACGCCCGCCGTGGCGCAGCTTGCGCCGCTGTCCGGCGCATCCGGAAACAGCGCCCGCAGCGACGGCGCTCCACCGCAGAACCCGCCGACATAGCCCGACAGCCCCAGCACCGAGGCGCTGATCAGCGGTTTGCCCTGCGCCAGACAGGTGTCCGACAGGATATAGCTGGCCGCATAACTGTCGGCGCAGTCCAAAACCACATCCGCCTGCGCCACCAATGTCGCGGCATTTTCATTTGTTAGAGTCTGTTTTCGGCCAACGACCTCAACCTCACCATTCAACGCATGGCAGCGGGCTGCGGCGAGTTCGGCCTTGGGTTGCCCGCAGTCGGATTCGGCAAACAAGGTCTGACGATGCAGGTTCGACAGATCGACAGTATCGCCATCGACGATGGTGATCTGCCCCACCCCGGCCCCGGCCAACAGAGGCAGGGCCGGCGCGGCCAGCCCGCCCGCACCCACCACCAGCACACGGGCCGAGGACAGGCGCGCCTGCCCGCCTGGGCCAACCTCGGGCAGCAGCGTCTGGCGGGCATAGCGGCTCATCTGGTGGCCTCGATCCACTGCCGCACCCGCGCCTCGGGGTCCGCGTTCAGAGTGATGTCGGTGACGGCCGAGACGATATCCGCCCCCGCCGCCAGCACGCCCGGCGCACGCTCGACACTCATGCCGCCGATCGCGACCAGAGGGATATCGCCCACACGGGCCTTCCATTCGGTGACGCGCGGCAGGCCCTGCTGATGCCATTTCATCTTTTTCAGAATGGTCGGATAGACCGGCCCCAGCGCCACATATTCGGGCTCCATGGCCAGGACGCGCTCAAGCTCGTCATCGTCATGGGTGGACACGCCCAGCTTCAGCCCCGCATTGCGGATGGCTTTCAGATCGGCGTCGTCCAGATCCTCTTGCCCCAGATGAATCCAGTCGCAGCCCGCATCGATGGCGGCCTGCCAATAGTCGTTCACCACCAGCACCGCGCCATGTTCCCGGCACAGATCACGCGATATGGCAATCTGGTCGCGCACCACATCGTCAGGCTGATCCTTCACCCGAAGCTGCACCAGTTTCACGCCGAGGGGCAGCATTCGCCGCAGCCAGTCGGAGTGATCGAATATGGGATAAAACCGATCCAAACTCATGACAGGAACGCCTTTCCGATCACCGGCGTCGAGGCTTCGGCCATATCGCGCGCCTCGATCGGGTCGGCCTGATGGGCCAGTTGCCCGGCAAGAGTCGCCTGCATCATCGCGCGCGCCATCAACGCGGGATCGCCCGCACGCGCCACGGCGGTGTTCAGCAGCACCGCGTCATAGCCCAGCTCCATCGCGTGGGCGGCATGGCTGGGCAGGCCGATGCCCGCGTCCACCACCAGCGGCACATCGGGAAACTCGGCCCGCATCGCGCGCAGGGCGTATTCGTTGTTCAGCCCGCGCCCCGAACCAATCGGCGCGCCCCAGGGCATCAGCACCTCACACCCGGCGGCCAGCAGGCGTTCCCCCACGATCAGATCATCGGTGGTGTAGGGAAAGACCTGAAACCCATCCTCGGTCAGGATACGCGCCGCTTCGACAAGCTGGAACACGTCCGGTTGCAGGCTGTCGGTATGGCCGATCAGCTCCAGCTTGATCCACGTGGTGCCAAACACCTCGCGTGCCATATGTGCGGTGGTCACCGCCTCTTTCACCGTGTGGCAACCGGCGGTGTTGGGCAGGATCAGCACGCCAAGATCATGAATCATCTGCCAAAACGTCTGCCCGGCCCCGGATTCCCGGCGCAGAGAGACCGTCGCCACCCCTGCCCCGCTGTCACGAAACGCCTGTTCCAAAATCGCCGGGCTGGGATATTGCGCTGTGCCCAGCATCAGCGGGTTAGGCAGTTCGGTGCCATAGAATGTTTTCATCCTCAACCTCCCTGCATCGGAGCAACCACTTCGACCCGGTCGCCATCCGCCAGCTTGTGGGCGATGCGTAGGCTGGAGGGCACGAAATCCTCGTTCACCGCCGTGGCAACGCGGCCCGAGAAGCCGCATTCCTCCAGCAGCTCTGACAGGGTTTCGGCGCGCACGTCGCGCGGCGCGCCGTTAAGCACGATCTTCATCGACCATCTCCGAATGTTTGTTTTCCAGCGCCAGATCGGCCACGCCCTGCGCCAGGGCCGGAGCCAGCAGATAGCCATGGCGATACAGCCCGTTGGCATAGATCGTCCGCCCCAGGCGCCGGATACGCGGCAGGTTGTCCGGAAAGGCGGGGCGCAGATCGACGCCGATTTCCAGCACCTCAGCCTCACCAAAAGCCGGGTTCAGCGCATAAGCCGCGCTGAGCAGTTCCAGCATCGAACGGGCGGTGATCCGGCTGCTGTCCTCGGATTCAATCATCGTTGCGCCCAGCATGTAGACGCCGTCGCCGCGCGGCACGATATAGAGCGGCATACGCGGATGCAGCAGGCGCACCGGGCGGGTCAGAGTCACGTCGGGGCATCGGATCACCAGCATCTCACCCTTCACACCGCGCAGGTCGTGCAGGATTTCACGCGCGTGGAGCCCGCGGCAATCAATGGCATTTTCAAGCCGCGCGGGGGCGAGTTTGCGGTGAAACACAACCCCTCGATCCTTCAGGTCGCGGCATAAATCCAGCATGGCCTGTCGGGGGTCGAGATGGGCCTCGTCCGTGAAATGCAGGCCCCTGCTGAACCCGTGTAGATCAGGCTCTAACATGGCGATATCGCCGTTACTGACCTCTTGAAACCCGCGCGTACGACGAGCAAAGCGGCGCAAGTCCGGCAGGTCACGGGGATTAGCCACAACCAGCGTGCCACATTGATGCACCTGCGTGCGGGCAGTCCACCAGTCGATGGCCATCTGCCCCAATCGCAACACCGGTTCTTCGGCGTTTTCGAATTCGCACCAGCGGGCCAGCATCCCCCCGGCCCACCAGGAACAGCCATGCGGACCCGGTGGGCCGCCCGGATCATACACCTGCACCTGCGCCCCGCGCGAAACCAGTTCACTGGCCACTGCCAGACCGGCGACACCTGCCCCGATGACGGACCAGACCATCACGCGGGCCAGACCCGGTAAAAGTGATGTACCGGCCCGTGGCCCCGACCGATCTTCAGATCATCCGCCGCCGAGATTGCGCCCTGCAGATAGCCATGCGCCTGCGCGACAGCATCCACGAGCGTGAGGTCCCGGGCCAGACCAGCAGCTATCGAAGAGGACAGAGTGCAGCCGGTGCCATGGGTGTTTCTGGTCTCCTGCCGCGGTGCCTTGAATTCATAGACCGGCCCCGAGGCTTCGATCAGCAGATCGCGGCAAACATCCCCGGTGCCATGCCCCCCCTTCATCAGAACAGATTTCGCGCCCAACGCACACAGCGCCCGACCCTGAGCATTCATGTCTTCAGGCGTCTCAGCTGAGGGTCGATCGAGCAACCGCGCGGCCTCGGGCAGGTTCGGGGTCAGCACCGTCGCGCGCGGCAACAGAAGCTCTCGCAACGTCTGAACCGCCTCATCCGCCAGCAGAGCATCCCCTGATTTGGCAGTCATGACCGGATCGAGCACGATAGGACCTTCGAAACCAGAAGTTGCATCCGCCACCGCCTGAATGATGTCAGGTGTGGCCAGCATGCCGATCTTGATCGCCCGCACATCAAGATCACCGAGGACTGCATTGATCTGTGCTGTGATCACATCCAATGGGATGCCATGCACGGCTGTCACGGCTCGGGTGTTTTGCGCGGTCACAGCTGTTATGACACTGGCGCCATAAACGCCCAAAGCTGACATGGCCTTCAAATCGGCCTGTATTCCCGCCCCGCCGCCACTGTCGGATCCGGCGATTGTCAACGCAATAGGTGCCATCCGTGTGCTCCATCTGTTTGAGGGCAACGGGGGCATGGAAAACGTCTGATTTGTTGAGACCGTTCCCTACGCCGGTATTGCCCGGATCAGGTTCGATGGGTTGATGCAACAGCACCTCTCAGCCCCTTCATCAGGGCACCCCAACGGTTGGCGCGGAACATCTCAGGGAAGGAGGAAAGACGCAAGGTGTTTTTTGCGAGGCTCTGCCTCGCGCTCCGGGATATTTTTGGCCAGATGAAGCAGGGGATCCCAACTTCATCTGGCTATAAATATCTCGGGGGAGTCGCCCAAAGGGCGGCGGGGACTGAGCCCCCTTGGTGCGGTATCAGCCTTTCATACCGTCCCAGAAGGATTTGACGGAAGAGAAAAAGCTTTTTGATTCCGGGTGGTTGTCTTCGCCCAGATCGTCAAACTCGCGCAGCAGTTCTTTCTGGCGGCTGGTCAGATTGACCGGCGTTTCAACAGCCAGTTCAATGAACATGTCACCGATGCCGCCTCCTCGTAGGGCCGGCATGCCTTTGCCGCGCAGGCGCATCTGGCGGCCTGACTGGCTGCCGGCCGGGATTTGGACGCGGCCGCGGCCACCGTCGATGGTGGGCACCTCGATTGACCCGCCCAGCGCAGCCTTGGCCATGCTGACCGGCACGCGGCAATAAAGGTTCACGCTGTCGCGTTCGAACAGCTTGTGGTCGGACACTTCGACGAAGATATAAAGATCACCCGGAGGGCCGCCGCGCATTCCGGCCTCGCCCTCGCCCGCCAAACGGATGCGGGTGCCGGTCTCGACACCGGCAGGGATGTTGACCGACAGGGCGCGCTCTTTTTCGACGCGACCGGCGCCACCACAGGATTTACAGGGGTTCTTGATGATCTGCCCCAGACCGGAACAGGTCGGGCAGGTGCGCTCAACGGTGAAAAAGCCCTGCTGCGCGCGAACCTTACCCATCCCCGAACAGGTCGGGCAGGCGGTGGGTTCGACGCCACCTTCGGTCCCTGTACCTTCACAGGACGAACAGGCCACCGCCGTGGGCACATTGATGGTTTTCTGCAGGCCAGCATAGGCCTCTTCCAGCGTCACCCGCAGGTTGTAGCGCAGGTCAGATCCGCGTGCGGCACGGCGTCCGCCGCCGCCCCGCTGACCGCCCATGAAGTCGCCGAACAGATCGTCGAACACATCCGAGAACGCGCTTGAGAAATCGCCCTGCCCAAAGCCACCGCCGGGACGACCACCGCCGCCGCCCATGCCGTTTTCGAAGGCGGCGTGGCCAAAGCGATCATAGGCGGCTTTTTTGTCGGCATCGCGCAGCACGTCATAGGCCTCGTTGGCCTCTTTGAACTGCGACTCGGCATCAGGATTGTCCTTGTTGCGATCAGGATGCAATTCCTTGGCTTTCTTGCGAAAGCCCTTCTTGATCTCATCCGCAGAAGCGCCCTTGGACACACCGAGCACTTCGTAATAGTCGCGTTTGGACATCAGTTCTTCCTTCTGCCTCAACGTAATTGGGCCGGCCCGGCAACCGGACCGGCCCAAATTGGCCCGGTTACCCGTTAGTTACGCTTGTCGTCGTCCAGATCTTCGAACTCGGCGTCGACAATGTCATCTTCACCCGGCGCTGCGTCGGCGGCTGCGGGCTCATCTTCGCCCTCTTCCGCTTGCGCCTTGTAGATCGCCTCACCCAGTTTCATGGCCGCCTCAGTGACGTTCTGGATGCCCGACTTGATCTTGTCGGCATTATCCGATTCCAGCTCATCCTTGAGCGCGGCAACCGCCAGTTCGATCGCTTCGACGGTCGACGGATCGACCTTGTCGCCATGTTCCTCGATCGATTTCTCGGTCGCGTGGACAAGGCTTTCGGCCTGGTTTTTGGCTTCGACCAGCTCTTTGCGGGCCTTGTCTGCCTCGGCGTTTTCCTCGGCGTCCTTGACCATCTTTTCGATGTCGTCATCCGACAGACCGCCCGAGGCCTGAATGGTGATCTTCTGCTCTTTGCCGGTGCCTTTGTCCTTGGCCGAAACCGAGACAATGCCGTTGGCATCGATATCAAAAGTCACCTCGATCTGAGGCATACCGCGCGGTGCGGGCGGGATCTCTTCCAGATTGAACTGACCTAGGATCTTGTTGTCCGCAGCCATTTCACGCTCACCCTGGAACACGCGGATGGTGACGGCGTTCTGGTTGTCCTCGGCGGTCGAGAAGACCTGAGACTTCTTGGTCGGGATCGTGGTGTTGCGGTCGATCAGGCGGGTGAACACGCCACCCAGCGTTTCGATGCCCAGCGACAGCGGGGTCACGTCCAGCAGAACAACGTCTTTGACGTCGCCCTGCAGAACACCGGCCTGAATGGCGGCGCCCATCGCAACCACTTCGTCCGGGTTCACACCCTTGTGCGGCTCTTTGCCGAAGAATTTGGTGACCTCTTCGATCACTTTCGGCATCCGGGTCATACCACCGACCAGAACGACCTCATCCACGTCACCCGCCGACAGGCCCGCGTCTTTCAGAGCGGCTTGACAAGGCTTCATCGACTTCTTGATCAGGTCGCCGACCAGCGATTCCAGCTTGGCACGGGTCAGTTTCATGACCATGTGCAGCGGCTGACCGTTCGAACCCATCGAGATGAACGGCTGGTTGATTTCGGTCTGCGAGGTCGAGGACAGCTCGATCTTGGCTTTTTCAGCGGCTTCTTTCAGACGCTGCAGGGCCATCTTGTCAGCGGACAGATCGACACCGTGTTCCTTTTTGAACTCATCTGCCAGGTAGTTGACGATGCGCATGTCAAAGTCTTCACCACCCAGGAAGGTGTCACCATTGGTCGACTTGACCTCGAACAGGCCGTCGTCGATTTCCAGGATGGTCACGTCGAAGGTACCGCCACCAAGGTCATAAACCGCGATGGTTTGGGTTTCTTCCTTGTCCAGACCATAGGCCAGAGCGGCGGCGGTCGGTTCGTTGATGATCCGCAGCACTTCGAGACCAGCGATTTTACCGGCGTCTTTGGTGGCCTGACGCTGTGCGTCGTTGAAATATGCCGGAACGGTGATAACCGCCTGCGTGACGTCCTCACCCAGATAGCTTTCCGCAGTTTCCTTCATCTTGCCCAGAGTGAAGGCCGAGATCTGGCTTGGGGAGTACTTTTCACCGCGGGCTTCAACCCACGCGTCACCATTGCCGCCATCGACGATGGCGTACGGCACCATTTTCTTATCTTTTTCGACTTCTGCATCATCCACACGACGACCGATCAGGCGCTTGACGCCAAAGATCGTGTTGTCGGGGTTGGTGACCGCCTGACGTTTTGCAGGCTGACCGACCAGACGCTCATCTTCGGTGAAGGCGACGATCGAGGGCGTGGTCCGCGCCCCTTCGGCGTTTTCGATGACCTTCGGCTGAGAGCCGTCCATGATGGCCACACACGAGTTGGTGGTACCGAGGTCAATCCCGATTACTTTTCCCATATTTTCAATCCCTTTCTCTTCAAGGCGATGTCCCGAGGGTTGGACCCGTTGCGGCATCCTGCCCCCGATTGATGTGCGCGACAGCACTACACCATCGCGCGTCGAGGCGTATATAAGGGCGCAATCTGGGGCCTGCAAGCGTTCAGAAACGCAGGTTTTCGGGATTCTGTGGCCTTTTTTGGCAAGGTTTTGGCAAGGTTTGGGGATTCTTGAATGGCGCGGCTGGTTTTGCGCGGATTTGATATTCGCAAGGGTTATCTGGATGCGGCGGCGCAAACCGGCCTGATCGATCTGCTGCGGCCGATTCTGAAAGCGGCGCCGCTGTATCGGCCCGTTACGCCTTCGGGCAAAGAGATGTCGGTGCGCATGACCTCGGCTGGGGCGCTGGGTTGGGTGACGGACCGGGCGGGGTATCGGTATCAGGACAGCCATCCGAAGGGCATGACATGGCCCGCAATCCCCGATGAAATCCTTGCGGTCTGGCAGGACCTGACCGGTGCGGACCGGCAGCCCGATTGCTGCCTGATCAACTACTATGGTGAAGGAACCAGGATGGGCCTGCATCAGGACAAGGACGAGGCTGATTTTTCCTGGCCCGTGCTGTCAATTTCACTGGGCGATGACGCGCTGTTCCGCATCGGCAACACCACGCGCGGCGGCAAGACGGAATCGACCTGGCTGAGCTCGGGCGATGTGGTGATCATGGGCGGAGACGCAAGACTGGCCTATCATGGGGTGGATCGCATCCGGTTCGGTTCGTCCCGGCTGCTGCCCAAGGGCGGACGCATCAACCTGACGCTGCGGGTCGCGACCTAACGGCGTGCGTCCCAGCTTTTTGACACCTGCTTGCGAGTGTAGAACTCGGCCAGAAGCCCGATCATCGTCAGAACGATGCCGACCCAAAGCGCATATTCCCAGCTGGAATTGCGCGGGAAATAGTTGCGAAACACAAAGCCCCGGCATTGATCGATGATGTGAAACAGCGGGTTCCAGGCAAACATGGTCAGCATGAAACCGCCCAGCGCATTGCCCACGAACATCTTGCCGGAAAACACCATGTTCATGCGGCGGTACATATTGTTCAAAATCCCCGTGACACTCGGAAACCACGGAGTGATCGCCAGGAACACCAATCCCACCGCGCAACCGGTGAACCACGCCAATACCAGCATCGCAAAGGCGCCGCCGGGCTCCTGAATCTCAAGCGGGGACACCGTGACGCTATAGACAAACAGGATCACCAGGATCGAAACTAGCTGCGTGTAAAGAGCGCCGAATGCCTTTGCCGACAACATCACCATCATCGTCATCGGTGAATGCAGGGTCATCGGGTTATTGCCCGTTCCCACGCTGGAAACCGCACTGACAGATTTGATATGTGTGATGAACAGAAATACCCCCGAGAGCAGATAAAGAATGAACTCTCCCCGGATTTTTGCGACCCGCGTGCCCATGATGGACAACAGAAAATAGAAAGCCGTTGCAACCACAACCACCTGCAGAATGTTGATCACAATCGCCAAAACAGCATTTGAATGCTGGTTGCGAATATTGCGCACCACCGCATGAAAAATCAGCTCGGCCGTGGTAAGGGCCCCGCCCAGCAATGTCTGATTTCGTTGGTACCTGAACACCCGACCGCTCTTTTCTGCTGCGTTGCCTGCGACTGTGGCACGAAATTCTTGCCGTTCCGTATCCGCCGCATCATAAGTCCGTCAGTAATACGGATCAACAAACCACAGGAACGGAGCATTTTTGTGACCTATGACGCCCTGATACCTATCATCCGGCGACTGGCCCTGCAGGCCGGAGACAAGATCATGCAGATCTATGAGGCGGATGATTTCGACGTCAAAGTCAAATCCGATGCCAGCCCGGTGACCGAGGCGGATGAGGCGGCGGATGCGCTGATCTCGGCCGGATTGCGCGAGGCGTTTCCCGATATCCTGCTGGTGACCGAGGAACAGGCAACCTCGCATACGGAAAAGGGCGAGACCTTCCTGATCGTTGATCCGCTGGACGGCACCAAGGAATTCATCAACCGGCGCGGCGATTTCACGGTGAACATTGCGTTGGTTGAAAACGGCGTGCCGACGCGTGGCGTGGTCTATGCCCCCGCGCGCGGCCGCATGTTCTATACGCAGTCAAACGGGCAATCGGTTGAGGAAACCGGCGCATTGGACAAGGATCAACCGGGTGAGGTGACGCCGATATCAGTCTCTAAACCGGACAATTCGGCGTTGATGATCGTTGCCTCAAAATCCCACCGGGATCAGGCGACCGAAGATTACATCAATAAATATCAGGTCCGTGACAGCAAAAGCGCCGGGTCTTCGCTGAAATTCTGTCTGGTCGCGACCGGCGAGGCCGATCTCTACCCGCGCGTGGGCCGCACGATGGAGTGGGACACCGCCGCGGGCCACGCCGTGCTGACCGGTGCGGGCGGAGATGTGGTGCGCTTTGACGATCATTCGCCGCTGACCTATGGCAAGGACGGCTATGCCAATCCGTTTTTCATCGCCTATGCTCCGGGCGTAGACCTGAAGGAAGCCTGATGTCCGTATTGATCGCCATTCCCGCCCGCTATGCCTCGACCCGGTATCCGGGCAAACCGTTGGTGCCGCTCACCGGTGCTAATGGCACCAGCATGACCCTGATCGAGCGGTCGTGGCGCGCGGCGATTTCCGTCTCGGGCGTGGACCGGGTGGTTGTGGCCACCGATGATGACCGCATCCGCGAGGTCGCCGAGGGGTTCGGGGCCGAGGTGGTGATGACCTCGGACACCTGCCGCAATGGCACTGAACGCTGCACCGAGGCGCATGCGGCCCTGGGCGGTGGTTATGACATCGTGGTCAACCTGCAGGGCGATGCACCGCTGACACCGCATTGGTTTGTCGAGGATCTGATCACCGGTCTGCGCAACGCGCCGGAGGCCGGTGTTGCCACCCCGGTTCTGCGCTGCGACGGCGATGCGCTGAACGGGTTGCTGAACGACCGCAAACATGGCCGCGTGGGCGGCACCACCGCGGTGTTCGGCAATGACCACAGCGCGTTGTATTTCTCGAAAGAGGTGATCCCCTTTACCTCGGATACCTATGCCAGCACCGATCCGACCCCGGTCTTTCACCATGTCGGCGTCTATGCCTATCGCCCGGATGCGCTGGCTGCCTATCCCGGCTGGACCAGCGGCCCGCTGGAGACGCTGGAAGGGCTGGAGCAACTGCGCTTCATGGAAAACGGCCGCAAGGTTCTGTGCGTCGAGGTCGAAGCCAAGGGCCGCCAGTTCTGGGAGCTGAACAACCCGCAGGACGTCGCCAAGATCGAAGAGATGATGGCCGCCATGGGGTTGGAATGACCCATATTCCGATGACCGGCTGCTATCGGGCATGAGCGCCACCGAACAGCCGCCGGGTTGGCTGCAGCGCTATAAGCTGCGCCTCAAACGCAGGCGGCTGTTGTGGCGGTCGTTTCGCAGCCGCCATCAGCTGACGGCGCTGTCGGATCGCACCCGCCAGATCAGGCCGGGCGGCATTCTGACCTTCACCACCCTGCGTAATGAGATCGCCCGTCTGCCCTGGTTCCTCCATCACTATCGCGCGCTTGGCGTGGACCACTTTCTGATGGTGGACAATGGCAGCGACGATGGCTCGGTGGCTTATCTGGCGGAACAGCCCGACGTGTCGCTGTGGCAGACCGGTGCCAGCTATCGCGCCGCGCGGTTTGGGCTGGATTGGCTGACATGGCTGCAGATGCGCTATGGCCACGGTCACTGGACGCTGATGGTCGATGCAGATGAGTTGCTGATCTACGCCCATCACGACATGCGCCCGCTGCAAGACCTGACCGCATGGCTGGACGCACAAGGCCAGCCCGCCTTTGGTGCCCTCATGCTGGATTTGTATCCCAAAGGTCCTTTGGGGACGCAGAGCCATGATCCCGCGACCGATCCGACCCGGACCCTGAACTGGTTCGATCCCGGTCCCTATCGCGCCCGGCGCCAGCAGCCGCTGGGTAATCTGTGGGTCCAGGGCGGCGTGCGAGAGCGGGCATTCTTTGCCGATCAGCCGTCGAAATCCCCGACGCTGAACAAGATCCCTCTGGTGCGTTGGTCGCGGCGCATGGCGTATGTGAACTCCTGCCATTCCGCCCTGCCATGCGGATTGAACTTTGCCTATGACAGACCCGGTGGGCAGGCCCCGTCGGGCGTGTTGCTGCACACAAAGTTTCTGCCCGGGATTATCGAGAAATCCCGGTTCGAAAAGAAACGCCGTCAGCATTTCCATGATCCCGATCAGTTCAGCGCCTATTACGACGGGATCATCAGCGGCCCGGACCTGTGGACCCCGCAATCGCAAAAACTGCGCGATTGGCAGCAGTTGCAGGCGCTCGGCCTGATGAATGCGGCGGGGTTTGAGGCCACAGTGGGGAAGTAAACCGGATTTAAACCCGTTGCCTCGCAAGGTGCGGAAATGTCATAAAACGATAATGCTCCGGCACCACTCAGGCCTCAGGCGGCCCCGGGCAGACGCGCGTATCAAAAAGGATAGGGCAGCCGCGTGAGCCTTTTGGATTCCTATCGCATGAGATTGCGGCGCAAGCGCCGCCTGTTGCGCTGTCTGCGCAAACGGCGCGAGCTGAAGGCGATCAGCAACCGGACCGCACAAATCCGCCCCGCGGACGTTTTGTTGATGAGCGTGGTGCGAAACGAAAAAATCCGACTGCCTTATTTTCTGGACTACTATCGCAAGCTGGGCGTCAGCCATTTCCTGTTCGTCGACAACAACAGCGACGACGGCACGCGCGAATATCTCTCGGACCAGCCAGACGTGTCGCTGTGGTGGACTGATGCCAGTTACAAGCGGTCAACTTATGGGGTGGACTGGTCGAACTATCTGCTGCGCAGCTACGCCCATGACCATTGGGTGCTGACGGTCGATCCGGACGAATTTCTGATCTACCCGTTTTGCGACACCCGCCCCATCGGCGCGCTGACCGACTGGCTGGAGGATACCGGCGTGCGCAGCTTTGGCACCATGCTGATCGATATGTATCCCGAAGGCACCATCGGGGATGCGCCCTATCAGGAAGGGCAGAACCCGTTCGAGCTGGCGCCGTGGTTTGACGCCGGGAACTACATGATCACCCGCAACCCGACCTATGGAAACCTGTGGATACAGGGCGGTGCGCGGGCGCGGGTGTTCTTTCAGGACGCGCCAAAGAAAGCCCCTGCCCTGAACAAGATCCCGCTGGTGAAATGGCATCGCCGCTATGCCTATGTCAGCTCGACCCATGCGCTGCTGCCGCGCGGGCTCAATCAGGTCTACGAGGAAAAAGGCGGCGAAAAGACCAGCGGTGCGCTGCTGCATGCCAAGCTGATCGACACGCTGGGTGACAAGGCGCGCGAAGAGATGCAACGCGGCGAGCATTATCGCGCCTCGGGCGAATACAAGGCCTATGCGGCGCAGCTGGAGGACAAACCGGTTTTCTGGAACAGATGGTCCGAGAAATATATCAACTGGCGCCAGCTTGAGATCCTTGGCCTGATGTCGAAAGGGAACTGGGCATGAGCCTCGGCGTCGTCATGCTGGTGCACACCGCGCTGGACCGGGTCGAGCAGGTGGCGCGCCATTGGACGGCTTCGGGCTGCCCGGTGGTGATCCATGTGGATCGCAAGGTGGACAAGGGAACCTATGGCGAATTTATCGCCGCGTGCGCCGACAATCCGTTGATCCTGTTTTCTGACCGGCATGTCTGCGAGTGGGGCGGCTGGGGCATCGTTGCCGCCTCGCAATCCGCCGCCACACTGATGCTGGAACGGTTTCCCGAGGTTCGGCATGTCTATCTGTCATCGGGGGCCTGCCTGCCGCTGCGCCCTGTCGGCGAACTGATCGACTATCTGGCCGACCGCCCCCGAGTCGATTTTATCGAAAGCGCCACAACACGGGATGTCAGCTGGACCATGGGTGGTCTGGACCTAGAGAGGTTCACCCTGCGCTTCCCCTTCTCATGGCGCAAACAGCGCAGATTGTTCGACGCCTATGTCCGTCTACAGCGGGCATTGGGGTTGCGCCGCACCATTCCTGAAGAACTGGTGCCCCATATGGGCAGCCAATGGTGGTGCCTGACCCGGCAGACCCTGTCCGCCATTCTGCAGGACCCCAAGCGCAAGGACTATGACCGATATTTCCGGCGCGTCTGGATACCTGATGAGAGTTATTTCCAGACACTGGCGCGGCTGTATTCGACCCATATCGAAAGCCGGTCGCTGACCCTGTCGAAGTTCGACTATCAGGGCCGGCCCCACATGTTCTATGACGATCATCTGCAGCTGCTGCGCCGATCCGATTGCTTTGTGGCCCGCAAAGTCTGGCACAAGGCAGATCGGCTGTATCAGTCCTTTCTGACCGATCAGAACAGCGCCATGACCCCGGCCGAGCCCAATCCGGGCAAGATCGACCGGCTGTTCTCGAAGGCGGTTGAACGGCGCGTTCGCGGGCGCGACGGGCTGTATATGCAAAGCCGGTTTCCGCGCCAGAATGCGGAGCTAAGCCTGACCGCATTTCCGTATTCAGTGTTTCAAGGTTTTGCCGAATTGTTCGAGGATTTCGAACCCTGGCTGGCCAACATCACCGGTGCGCGGGTGCATGGCCGCCTGTTTCACCCTGATCGCGCGCAGTTTGCAGGCCTGGAAAACCTGATCAATGGCGGTCTGAGCGACTGCGCCACCCTGCGCGACTATAACCCCGAGGCGTTTCTGTCGAACCTGATCTGGAACACGCGGGGAGAGCAGCAATGTTTCCAGTTCTGTCCACTGGACACACAAAAGATCAACGACTTTCTGGCGCGGGACAAGAACGCCCGGATTTCGGTTGTGAGCGGTGCCTGGGCCGTGCCACTGTTCCGCTCGAACATGAACTTCGCCGATATCCGGTGCGAGGCCGCGCGGTTGCAACAACTGGAAACCAAACAACTGGAGTTGCTGGACACGGCCTGCGCCAAGGCCCGCATCCGGATCTGGACGATGGCGGATCTCGTCGAATCTCCGATGGACCCGCTGCAAACAATCCTTGAGGACATGGGCGCCCCGCAGCCCAACCATCTGACCGAGGCGCCGAAAATGGTGGATCTGACCGGGTTCGGGCGGTTCCTGCAAAACCTGAAAAATCAGGGGATGCACCCGTATCTGATGGGGGATTTTCCGGTCGATGACGTGTTCGGTGCGCAGCCCAAGACCTTCAAGAAACCCTATCTGGTTCAGTAATCCGAAATGACCCGCGCCTTTGACACTTTCGTCGTGCTCGCCGATATGCGCACAGGGTCGAACCTGCTGGAACAGCATCTGAATGCGTTCGACGGCGTCACCTGCCATGGCGAGGCGTTCAACCCCTATTTCGTGGGCCTGCCGAAACTGGATCAGCTTCTGGGCTTTACCCTGAAGGATCGCGATGCCGACCCGGCAGCCCTGATCAAGGCGATCCGGAACGCCCCTGGCGCGATCAACGGTTTTCGCTTTTTCAGTGATCATGACATTCGGGGGCTCGCACCCGTGCTGGATGATCCGCGCTGCGCCAAGATCCTCCTGTCCCGCAATCCGCTGGACAGCTATCTGTCGTGGAAAATCGCAAATGCGACCAAACAATGGAAGCTGGTGAATATCAAACAGCGGCGTGAGGCGCAGGTGACGTTCGACGCGGATGAATTCGCCGAACAGCTGGAGCAGCGGCAGGGGTTTCAGCAGACCATGCTGAACCATTTGCAAAAGACCGGTCAGGTGCCGTTCTGCATCGACTATGAAGACCTGAACGATCTTGAGGTCCTGAACGGACTGGTTGCCTGGCTGGGGGTCGATACGCGGCTTGAAGTGCTGGACCAGCATCTGAAACGCCAGAACCCCGAACCTGCCCTGTCGAAGGTGACAAACCCTGACGATATGGCCCGCGCGCTGTCGCATCAGGACCGGTTCAACCTGCATCACATTCCCAGTTATGAACCGAAACGCGGGGCTGCGGTGTCGCGATATGTGGCCGCGCCGCAAACACCGCTCATGTATCTGCCAGTGCGTGGTGGGCCTGAGGTTGAGGTGGCGCAATGGCTGGCCGATCTGGACGGGGTCGAAACGGATGAGCTGCTGACCGGGCGCAATCAGAAACAGGTTCGCGCGTGGATGCAGTCCCGTCCCGGACATCGCAAATTCACCGTTTTGCGCCACCCGCTGGCGCGCGCACATGAGGTGTTCTGCACACGTATCCTTGGCACCGGGCCGGGCGCCTACAAGAAAATCCGTAACATGCTGCGCCGCCGGTACGAGCTGCCGATCCCTGAGAAGCTTGATCTGGGCACATATACACGTGACCAGCATCGCACGGCGTTTGCGGCTTATCTCGAAATGCTGCAACGCATTCTGGCGGGTCAAACGCCGATCCGGATCGACGGGGAATGGTGCGGTCAGGCGCAAACGCTTGAAGGAATGGCCAGCTTCGCCTTACCCGATCTGATCCTGCGCGAGGAAGAGATGCCCACCGCACTGCCTGCGCTTGCAGGCACATTGGGTTACCCTGCCCCGAACGTCCCGAACCCGCCGCACGCCGACACGCCCTTTACACTGGAACAGATCTACGACGCCCAGCTTGAGGCGCTGGCCGTGAAAGCCTACCAGCGCGACTATGTGCAGTTCGGGTTTGAGGCCTGGAAACCGCTTTGATCAGGCGCGCAGGGTGATGACCGTGCCCTCGTTCACCATCGCATAGATCTCTTCAATCTCATCGTTTTTGACCGCGATACAGCCAGCAGTCCAGTCCGGTGTTTTCTTGGCGCGCTTGCGTTCGGACCGCTTGTTGGGTTGTCCGTGGATAAAGATATCGCCCCCCGGATCGACACCCGCAGCCTTGGCCTGTGCGATATCGGCAGAGTTCGGGTAGGAAATCCCCAGCGACAGATGGTAACGGCTGCGCGGATTGCGCCGGTCGATCAGATAGGTGCCTTCGGGGGTGCGCCCGTCGCCCTTTTTGGTCTTGGTCCCGCTTGGCGCAAAGCCAAGATCAACCTTGTATTCCTTCAGAATCTGCTCGTTATGCAGAAGATAGAGTTTGCGCGCACCTTTATTGATGACCAATGAGGTCACCTCGGGTCCGTTATAAGGAAGAAATCTGGGGCTGGCTGAGGCACATGCCGAAAGGCTCAGCGTTGCCATCGCCCCTAATCCAAATGCTCGACGATCCATAGTTTCACTGCCTGCAATTTTTTTTCAGCATTATGCCAAAAAATCGCAAAACTGAAATCACTTTTTGCTGTTCATCTGTTCGACAAGACGTTGCTCTATGGCTTCCAGCCGTTCCAACACCTCATCACGATATGCGTCGGTTTTCACCTCATCCTCGGCGTGGTGCGCGTCCTGCATCGAGTTCACGATCAGACCGACCAGCAGGTTCACCACCGCAAACGTGGTCACCATGATGAAGGGCACAAAGAACAGCCAGGCGTAGGGATAGACCTCCATCACCGGTCGGACGATGCCCATGGACCAGCTTTCCAGCGTCATGATCTGGAACAACGTATAGGCGGACAGGCCCAGATCGCCAAACCAATCGGGAAAGGTGACCGAGAACAGCTTGGTCGCGATCACCGCGCCGATATAGAACAGGATCGCCATCAGCAGGAACACGCTGGCCATGCCCGGCAGCGCCGAGATAAACCCTTCGACCACCCGGCGCAGGCGCGGCGCGACCGAGATGACGCGCAGCACCCGCAGGATACGCAACGCCCGCAGCACCGACAGGCCCGCGCCGCCGGGAACCAGCGCAATGCCGACAATCACGAAATCGAAGACATTCCAGCCGCTGGTAAAAAACCGGCGCCCGGTGGCGACCAGCTTCATCGCAATTTCCGCCACAAAGATGGCAAGGCAAACGCTGTCCAGCGTCGCGATCACCGGGCCTGCAGCCTGCATCAGGCTGGGTGAGGTTTCCATCCCCAGCAGCACCGCGTTGAAAATGATGACACCGGTGATGAACCGCCCGAAACCCGGCGCTTCAATGATGGTCAGCAGGTGTTGGGTGATCCCCATTCGGATGGTCCTTCGTGTCAGGATTTCGGGTTCAATGTGAACCGGGCGGCCAGTTCGGTGTGTGACGACCATCGAAACTGGTCAACCACCTGCACCCATTCAAGGGTGTATCCGGCATTAACCAGCATTTTTGCATCCCGCGCGAAGGTGACCGGGTTGCACGACACATAAGCAAGCACCGGGCGTCTGGCCTGCGCCAGCTCGGCCACCTGCGCCTCGGCCCCGGCGCGGGGCGGGTCAATAACAATGGCGTCGAATTTCTGCAGCTCGTCGGACATCAGGGGGCGACGGAACAGGTCGCGTGCCTCAGTCGTGACCTGTTTCAGCCCCTGGGCTTTGCGCCAGCCCTGATCCAGCGCGCGTGTCATCTCGGCCTCGCCCTCGACCGCGTGTGTCTCAGCTGATTGGGCCAGCGGCAAAGAGAAGGTACCGCATCCCGCGAACAGATCGGCAATCCGCTTAGCGCCCTGAGTTGCCTCGGAAACGGCCTGTAACAGAGCCTGTTCTCCGTCTTTTGTGGCCTGCAGGAAAGCCCCGGGCGGCGGGACCACACCGGCGGCGCCAAAGCGCTGCAGGGGCGGTTCCCGCATGGCAATCACCTCATCGTCCCAGCTGAGCCGGGCAAGGCCGTGATGTTCGGTCGCCTGCGCCAGCGCCAGTTCCAGCGGGCCGTCCAGCGGCTTGCCGCCTTTCACCGCCACATCCAGACCGCTTTCGGACAGGGTCAGTGTTACGGCCAGCACACCCTTGCGACTGCCGCCCAGAAGGGCCAGCGCCTCGGCCACCGGGATGGCGGCGATCAGGGCGGGGTGCAGCAGATGGCAATCGGGGATTTCGGTGATCGTGTCCGACGCGCGGCCATGGAACCCGGCCAGAGCGCCCTTTTTGGTGCGCCGCACCGCGATGGTTGCACGGCGACGCGAGTGCTCGGGTGAGGTGTGAATGGGCCGCATCGGGGCATCGAGCCCCTGCGCGGCCAGCGCGTTGCGCACCACCGCAACCTTCCAGTCGGCGACAAAATCATCGGCCGCGTGCTGCAACTGGCAACCACCGCAGGCCCTATAATGGCGGCAGGGCGCTTTGACCCGCTGATCCGACGGGGTTTCAACACGGATGTCGGACAAGACCTGTCCGTCGAGCGTTCCGCTGACCACCTCGCCCGGCAAGGTGCGGGGCGCGTAGACAGGCCCATCGGCGATGCCATCGCCCTGATGGCCAAGGCGGTTTATGGTGTAGTGCTGCGTCATGGGGGCCTGATAGCGGGGGTTTGGGCGCAACAAAACCCCTCTGCGGTGTTTTACTCCGCCGCCTCGGCCTGAATGAACCCGCCCGACTGACGGTGCCAGAACTGGGCATAAAGCCCGCCACGCTCCAGCAGCGCCTCGTGCGTACCGCTTTCCACGATATGTCCGTGATCCAGAACGATGATCCGGTCCATCTCGCTGAGCGTTGATAGGCGATGGGCAATGGCCAGCACCGTCTTGCCCTGCATCACCCGGTGCAAGGCGGCCTGAATCGAAGCCTCGACCTCGGAATCCAGCGCCGAGGTTGCTTCATCCAGCACCAGAATCGGTGCGTCCTTCA
This sequence comes from Ruegeria sp. L12, assembly GCF_056531745.1. Taxonomy (NCBI): domain Bacteria; kingdom Pseudomonadati; phylum Pseudomonadota; class Alphaproteobacteria; order Rhodobacterales; family Roseobacteraceae; genus Ruegeria; species Ruegeria sp. L12. The sequence goes on along the minus strand of NZ_JBQFMH010000004.1, from coordinate 133,481 downwards.
GGATGGCGCGTGCGAGCGCAATGCGCTGTCGCTGCCCACCGCTGAGCTTCACCCCACGCTCGCCCAGATGCGCGTCATAACCGGTACGGCCCTGCGCGTCCTCGAGGCCCAGAATGAACTCATGCGCTTCGGCTTTGGTGGCGGCTTCGATCAGCTCGGCTTCGGAGGCATCGGGGCGGCCGTAGAGGATGTTCTCGCGGGCCGAGCGATTGAACATCGCGGTTTCCTGCGTGACCATCCCGATCTGGCGGCGCAGGCTGTCCTGCGTCACTGTCGCGACATCCTGCCCGTCGATGCAAATATCGCCTTTTTCCCCGTCATAGAGCCGCAATAACAGCGAAACCAGGGTAGATTTTCCAGCACCCGAGGCCCCGACAATGCCCAGTTTTTCACCCGGCGCTGCGGTGAAATGCAGATCGGAGACACCGCCAATATCACGACCATAGGCAAAGCTGACGTGATCAAAGGCGATCTCGCCCTCGGTAACGGTCAAAGGCGCTGCATTAGGCGCGTCCTCGACCCGGTTACGCTTGGCCAGCGTGTTCATCCCGTTCTCGATCTCGCCGACATTGGCGTAAAGGCCCATGAGCGTAAAACTGACCCAGCCGGTCATCTGCGAGATGCGGATCGACACTGCCCCTGCGGCCACGATATCCCCAGCCGTCGCCGTACCCACCTGCCACAGCCACAGCGTCGCCCCGATCAGCAGAACCGGCAGCACCCCTGCCAGCACCATCAGGATAAAGCGGAAGCTGGCCGACAGCCTGCCGAAATCCAGAGACCTTTCGCGCAGGTCGACCATCGAGTTGCGCGCGGCCTGATCTTCGAACGCGGAATGGGCGAACAGTTTGACGGTTTTGATGTTGGTGATCGTATCCACCACCTGCCCCGATACCATCGCCCGCGCCCCGGCCCGTGCAGCCGAGCGTTTGCGGATACGCGGCAGATACCAGCGCACCAGCAGAAAATAGACCACCAGCCAACCCGCAAACGGCAGCATCACCAACGGATGAATAGACCCTAACAAAAGCAAAGAGCCCGCAAGCGAGGCCAGCGCAAAGACAATGGCGCTGATCGTCTCGGACACGACCGATGTCATCGCGTTCGAGGTTTGCATCTGTTTCTGTGCGATCCGACCGGCGAAATCATCGTCGAAATAGGTCACCGACTGGCCCAGCGTCCAGCGGTTCAGCTTGGCCAGCACCAGCGGCGCGATATTGGGCATGACGATATAGTTGTTCGACAGCGACGACAGCCCGAACAGCGCCGGACGCAGCAGCATGAAAAACGCCGCAGCCCCCAGGATCATCCACAGATTGCCGCCGGCCCATAGCGTGTCGGGGCCGCTGGCGGTTGCCACATCGATGACACGGCCCAGAATCCAAGCGGTTCCGGCCTCCATCGCGCCTGCGGTAGCCGAAAAGAAGGCGGCCACGAACAGCATCGGCCAGGCCCCGGACAGGCACCAACGGATGAACGCCCCCAGCGTCTGCGGCGGGGGCGTGTCGATGTTTTTGAATGGTTGGATGAGGTCGGCAATCCTCATTCAGCGGCCTCCGGGTTCAGGAAGCCCCCAGATTGCCGCGCCCAGAACTGAGCGTAAAGCCCTCCTTGCGCCAACAGGTCGGAATGACCGCCCTGTTCGACGATGCGGCCACCATCCATCACCAGAATGCGGTCCATCTGCGCAATCGTGCTGAGCCGGTGCGCGATGGCGATCACGGTCTTGCCTTGCATCATGCCGTAGAGCGTTTCCTGAATCGAAGCTTCGACCTCGGAATCTAGGGCGGATGTCGCCTCGTCCAACAGTAAAATCGGCGCGTCTTTCAGGATCACCCGCGCAAGGGTCACACGCTGCCGCTGACCGCCGGACAGTTTCACGCCCCGCTCGCCCACATGCGCATCATAACCGGTGCGACCCTGCGGGTCCTGCAGATCAAGGATGAAGTCATGCGCCTCGGCCTGTTTTGCAGCGTCGATCATCTGCGCCTCGGTGGCGCCGGGACGACCATAGAGGATATTGGCCCGCACCGAACGATGCAGCAGAGCGCTGTCCTGCTGGACCATGCCGATATGGCTGCGCAAGCTGTCCTGCGTCACGGTCGAGATGTCCTGACCGTCGATCAGGATCGCCCCCTGTTCCACGTCATAAAACCGCAAAAGCAGCTTGACCAGGGTCGATTTTCCGGCGCCAGACCGCCCGATCAGGCCGATCTTTTCACCCGGCTTGATGGTCAGATTGATGTGATCCAGCCCACCCGTCTCGCGACCATAATGGTGCGACAGATCGCGGATTTCGATCTGCCCCTGCTCCAGCCGCAGAGGTTCGGCACCGGCACCGTCCAGCAGCTCGATAGGTTGCGCGATGGTCTCCATCCCCTCGGCCACGACACCGAGCTGGCGAAAGAAACTGGTCAGCGCCCACATGATCCAGCCGGTCATCGAGTTGAGCCGCAACGTCAGGGCCGTCGCCGCTGCAACCACCCCGACCGAAGCGCTGCCCTGCATCCACAGAATAAGCGCCCAGCCGACAACCCCGACGATCAACATGCCGTTCAGCGTGACCAGTACCGCATCCATGATGGTGAAGATCCGCATCTCGATCTGGAACGTGCGCCGGGTTTCCTCGATGGCTTCGCGGGCATAGTCCAGTTCCTGCGAGTCATGGGCAAACATCTTGACCGAATGGATGTTGGTATAGCTGTCCACCACCCGTCCCGTCACCGCCGAGCGCGCATCGGACGCGGCCTTGGACGCAGGCCCAACCCGCAAAACCGCCCAGCGCACCAACAGCGCATAAAGCGCGAACCAGATAACCAGCGGCAGCAACAACCGGGGATCGGCTGCCATCAACAAAATCCCCGCGCCGACCAGATAGGCCAGCGAAAACGAAATGGCGTCAAAGACCTGAAAAACAGCCTCGCCCGCCGCAGGAGGGGTCTGCATGATCCGGTTGGCAATGCGACCGGCAAAATCGTTCTCGAACCAGCCAACCGATTGACGCAACACATGTTTATGCGCACGCCATCGGAAGATGGTGCCAATATTCGGTAGGATTGCGTTGTTCAGCAACACCACGTCCGCGACATGGATCAAGGGCCGCAGCAGCAGGACAAATGCGGCCATCAGCATCAGTTCTGTTCCATGTGCCTGCCAGACTTCGGTTGGCGAACCGGACAGCAAATCGACGACGCGACCCATGTAATAGATCAATCCGACCTCAACCGCGGCCACGACAACCGAGATCAGGCCCGTCCACAGGAACACGCGGTAGAAAGGTCGGGTATAGTCCAGCATGAAGGGCCACAGCCGCGTGGGCGGCGTGTCGGTTTCTTCATAGGTGACAAAAGGGTCAACAAGATTTTCAAAATAGCGAAACATGGAGAGTGCTCCGATTGAGCAGATACAAGGTCATGCGAAAAAAGATGGCGCCAGAACACCACCCCTACGGGTCACGTGTTCCGGGCTTTAGCCGAACCAGATCCCGTAATACATTCGCATTCCTCCCTCCAACATGAGACAGGCGCACCCTGCCAAATCAAATCGAGTTTGTCATCCCTTTTTGAGACTTCCTACTAATGCGCCAGCAAATCTTCGCGGCTGAGCGCGAAATCCGAGGCAATCCAGCGCGTCTCGAGCTCGGCCAGTTTTGCGCCAAGCGCAGGACCTGAGAAGGCGGGGATCAGATCGACCGCCTTGATCGGGAAACTGGCGGCGGCCCCTTGTTTCAAGGCACGGTTCAGATCGTCGGACCATGGCTGCTCCAAAAAGGCGCAGCGCAGCAGCGTTTCGTGCAGGCCACCTTCGGCGCCATAGCGATAGCCCAGTTCTGCGACACTGGTTGTCGCCGCAGCCTCATCCCGCATCCGGGTCAGGCGCTGCAGCTGCGCCTTGCTGAGACGCAAGGTCTTGGCCACTTCGGGCGGGACAATTGCAGCCAGACGGCGAATCGCTTCGGGCTTTGCCCGCGCGTCCCTTTCCAGGTGCACCAGTATCGCCAGCGCCCGGTCATCCGCGCCGGGCAGAAGCTGTGCCAGAACGCCGGTGCCGCGCATGGCCGCGACCGAAGGTGCCGGGTCGGGCGCAGCCAGAAGCTTCAGCATCTCGGCCCCGACCCGTTCGCGCGAAAGTGACTCTAATCCGTCCAAATTTGCGGCTATTGCAGACAGCGCGGCGGTGTCGAACCCTTCAGCCGCATCCCCGTACCAGGCGTGAAAGCGGAAATATCTGAGCGACCGCAGATAATCCTCTCGGATGCGATCCTGCGCCTCGCCGATGAAGCGCACGCGGCGCGCCTGCAGGTCCGGCAACCCGTTCAAAGGATCGAGGATCGTGCCGTCGGGCCGCGCATAAAGCGCGTTCATGGTGAAATCGCGGCGCGCGGCGTCTTCTTCCACCTTGTCGGAGAAGGCCACAACAGCGCGGCGACCATCGGTTTCGACATCGCGGCGGAATGTGGTGATCTCATGCGGGATGCCGCTGCTGACCACGGTAATCGTGCCATGATCAATCCCGGTCGGCACCGGTTTCAGCCCGGCCTTTTGCGCCAGTTCCACCACCCGTTCAGGGCGTGCATCGGTCGCAATATCGATGTCCGAGACCGGAGCCCCAAGCAACGCGTTGCGCACGCAGCCGCCGACAAACAACGCTTGCGCCTCGCCGTCGGTCAGCGCGGCACACACTTTCTGCGTTGCCGGTTCGGTGATCCAGTCTTCGGTGATCCGCATCATTCGCTCATCCGCGCCGCCAGCCCTCGCAGCATCCGCGCCGTTGCACCCCAGATGTAATAGGGACCATAGGGCACGGCGTAGTAATAACGTCTTTGACCGCGCCAACGGCGCGACTCGACGACATAATTCGCCGGGTTCAGCACATGCGCAAGCGGAACTGAAAAGACCTCGTCGACTTCTCCGGGTTCGGGCACGGTGTCGAAGCGGGATTCAAGCACCGCAACAACGGGGGTCACCGAGAAAGAGGTGACCGTTTCATGTGTCGGCAGATGGCCCAGAATGCGCGGCAGACCGGGGGGCAATCCTATCTCTTCCTGCGCCTCGCGCAGCGCGGTGGCGGTGACATCGGCATCGCCCTCGTCCTGTTTGCCGCCCGGAAAGGCGATCTGGCCGGGGTGATGTTTCAACGCCGAAGACCGTTTGGTCAGGATCAGTCGGGGCGTGTCATGGGTCAGAGAAACCGGCACCAACACACCGGCAGGGCGCAATTTGCGCCCCGCAGGCAGCACCGTCTCGGGGTTCAGATCAAAATCGCTGGAGCCCGAACCATCTTGGCCAAGCGCCGCCGTCAGGTCTGAGATCAGATCACGCGCCATCCGGACCTTCGGCCTCGAACCCGACGGTGGCCGGGTCCAGCACGTAATGCGCGCCGCAGAACTGGCAGTCAGCGGTGACGGTACCATGATCGGTCGTCATCTTCTCGATGTCCTGCGCCGAATAGATCGACAGGCTTTGGCGCACGCGATCCTCGGAACAGGTGCAGCCGAACTGAACCGGCTGCGCGTCATAGACGCGGGGCCCTTCCTCGTGAAACAGGCGTACCAGCAGGTCGGTCGGCGCAATCGACGGACCGATCAGTTCCAGATCGTCCACGGTATCCAGCAGGATATTGACGCGGCCCCAATTCTCGCCTTCTTCACCATCCACCAGATCGGCGGCGGTCAGAATCTCTCCGGTCCCTTCACCGGGGGCAGCGAAAGGCGAGGCTTTAGGCATGTGCTGCAACATGATGCCACCGGCGCGCCAGTGTTCACCGACGCCCGGCTCGGTCGATTTGCCGAAGCTCAGCGAGAACCGGGTCGGCAGCTGTTCGGACTGCGCGAAATAGGCTTCGGCACAGGCGCTCAGCGATCCACCGGCCAGCGGCGTGATGCCCTGATAGGGCTGCGTGCCCTCGCCCTGATCGATCATGATGGCGAAATACCCTTCGCCCACCTGTTCAAAAGGCGCGGCATCGGTCAGCCGATCCGGGTCAAAGCTGGCATAAGCGCGGATTTGCGCAGGCTCGCCCTCGACCTGCGGCGCATAGTAATCGGTTGCGATCATCCGCACCGCCCCCTTGGACTGCACCTGTAGCGACAGCTTCCAACGCAGCGAAACCGTCTGTCCGATCAAGGCGGTCAGCAGGGCCATCTCGGCCACCAGCGCCTCGACCACCTCGGGGTAGTCATGCTGCTTCAGGATGCCGTCGAGCACGCCATCCAGCCGGGCCACGCGGCCTCGCATGTCCGATACGTCGAGTTGAAAGGGCAGGACGGTATCGTCCCACGCGATTTTGGTTCCAAGAGACATGAGGGTTTCCTTACACGCCACGGGTTGGCATACCGCCACCATATAGGTCGAACAAATTGGGTTGAAAGGGGCCATACATGATCAGGCGGTTTGGTGAAAGCCCCGAAGCCGGGCGAACATATACACGGCGGGTCGGTGTCTATTCACTGTTGCCACAAGGCAATCGCCTGCTGCTGACCTGTCAGCTGGAACCCGGCCCCGATCTGCAACTACCTGGCGGCGGCATCGATCCGGGCGAATCCCCAATCACCGCGTTGCACCGCGAAGTGTACGAGGAAACCGGCTGGCTGATCGCCGCGCCCCGTCGCATCGGTGCGTTTCGGCGTTTTACCTACATGCCCGAATACGATCTGTGGGCCGAGAAAATCTGCCTGATCTACCGCGCCCGCCCTGTCCGCCGCATGGGTCCGCCGACCGAGCCCATTCACGAAGCCATTTGGATGGAAACCACAGATGCGGTGCATCTGCTGGGCAATGAGGGGGATGCCTTTTTTGCGCAGCGCCACCTGCAGGGGTTCTAGGTCCCGTTATATTCGAAGAACACGGCCGAGACATCGTCCTCGAGCCCGTGTTTCGGGGACATGACCTGCGTCAGGCGCCAGAACATGTCGTCCAGAAATTCTGAGCCCACATTCTCGGTCAGGCAATCCAGGGCCATGTCGCGCAGCCCGTCATCATCCAGCAGGGTGTCATCTTTCAGGCGGCATTCGGTGAACCCGTCCGAATAGAGCAGCAGCTTGTCACCCGGCTGCATATAGGTTTCGCATTGCCGGAACGAGACATCCGGCAGCAGGCCGATCGGCAACCCGCCTTCCCCGAGAAATTTGGATTTGCCGTCGGCGCGCAGTAAAAGGGGGTGTGGGTGACCGGCCTGAACCATCTTCACATGGCCATTGCGCAGATCAACGATAGCATAGACCATGGTAAAGTATTCCTCGACCCCGGTATCGGCAATCAGGCGCGCGTTCAGAAGCGCCGCAACCTCTTCCGGGGGCAGCAGGGCATAGAACTTGTTGAACCGCCGCTCCATCGCGACATTCTGGTTAAAATAAGTGCTGGACAGATATCCACCCAGCCGCGCCGTCATCATCGCCGATGTGATGCCGTGACCCGAGACATCGATGCTGTAGAACCCGATCCGGTTGACCCCGGGCGAGAACATTCCGACCAGATCGCCCCCGATATGGCCGCAAGGTTTCAGCAGCAGGCTGACACGGGATTTGCCGAACTGACCCGACAGTTCGGGTACCAGCGAATCCTGTATCTTGCGCGCCTGCATCAGGTCCTTGTCGATGGCGTCATGGGCCAGTTTCAGCTCATTCAGCGCGGTCTCGATCATGCGGTTCTTCTCGGAAAGCTCGCGCTGCATATCCAGAATACGCGCCCCGGCCGAGATGCGCGCCCGCAGCTCGTCCGCCTCAAGCGGTTTGATCAGGAAATCATCCGCACCCGCATCCAGCCCTTTCGCCACTTCCTGCTTTTCGCTTTTTGACGTCAGCAGGATGAAATAGCTGTATTGCTCCGTCTCCAGCCCGCGGAAAGTCCGGCAGAATTCCAACCCGCTCATCCCCGGCATGACCCAATCGCTGAGGACCAGATCGGGCGGATCACCGGCGCACAGATCAATCGCCGCTTCGCCGGTATCGGCCTCGAGCACCTCGAACCCCCACTTCTTGAGCGAGGCCACAAGAATCCGCCGTTGCAACCGGCTGTCATCCACAACCAGAACCTTCCGGATCGCGCCAAAATCCAGCTCGACCCGGCTGTCTGACTGTCTGACGTCCGGCACCATGGAATCCCTGCGTTTGTTCAACATCCCAATTGTCGCAACGCTACGGGCGCTGGCTTAACATCTGGTGAAAAATTCCAGGCTTATGGCTTAACCGCATCTTTACCCGCAGCGCGTTAGCAATAGGCAACCGCAAGAGGGTGGCATGATTGAGTGGACCAGAGTCAGACAATTGCGCGACGAGGTCGGCGCGGATGAATTCGATGAGGTGGTCGAAATTTTTCTGGACGAGGTGCAGGAAGTGATCGCAAAACTACGCGCAGATACCGCGCGTTGCGAGATTGAACAGAACCTGCATTTCCTCAAAGGCAGCGCGCTGAGCCTGGGTTTCGACAGTTTTTCCAAGCTGTGTCAGGACGGTGAACGCCGCGCGGCAGCCGGGGATGGGGCTGCGGTGGACCTGCCACAGATCATCTCGGCCTATGACGTATCAAGGCAGGCGTTTCAGGCGGGATTGGCCGAAAACCTGCATGCGCAGGATGTCTGACCGGGATCGGTTACGCGGTCAGATCACGAATTGCGCCAGAGTTTCATCTTCGGTGATGTCGGTATAGGTGAACCCGGCCTCGTCCAGATGGGCGAACAGGCGCATGAAATTCTCGGGCTTGCGGGTTTCAATCCCGATCAGAACCGAGCCGAAATTGCGCGCCGATTTCTTCATGTATTCGAACCGGGCGATATCGTCTTCGGGGCCAAGGATATTCAGAAACTCCTTTAGCGCGCCGGGGCGCTGCGGCAGGCGCAGAATGAAGTATTTTTTGACGCCGGAATAGCGCTGCGCGCGCTCTTTGACCTCGGGCAGACGTTCGAAATCGAAATTGCCGCCCGAGGTGACGCAGACCACGGTTTTGCCCCGGATAAAGCTTTGCACATCTGCGATCGCCTCTACCGCAAGCGCGCCGGCGGGTTCCAGCACGATGCCTTCGACATTCAGCATTTCGATCATCGTGGCGCAGATGCGATCCTCGGAGAGGGTCAGCACATCCGACAGATGGCGCGATTTCAGCAACTTGAACGGCTTCTCTCCGATCCGGCCCACCGCCGCACCGTCGACAAACGTGTCGACATGATCCAGTGACACCGGATGTCCCGCCGCCAACGCGGCGCGCAGGCAGGCCCCACCTGCGGGTTCGACAAACAGGCAATGGGTACGGTCCCCGAACCAGTTTGCCACCCCTGCCGACATGCCGCCGCCGCCAACCGGCAGCAGAACATGATCCGGAACGCCGCCCAGCTGCGCCTCGATCTCGACCGCCAATGAGGCCTGCCCTTCGATCACATCCTCATCGTCGAAGGGCGACAAAAAATAGCCGCCCTGTTCGGCACACCAGGCCTGCGCAGCGGCCAGAGTGTCGTCGAAATAGTCGCCGATCAGGTGAATCTCGATATTGTCGCCACCGAAAATACGGGTTTTCTGGATTTTCTGCTGCGGTGTGGTGACGGGCATGAAGATCACGCCCTTCACGCCCAGATGCTTGCACATATAGGCCACGCCCTGAGCGTGATTACCGGCGCTGGCGCAGACAAACAGGTCCTGCCCCTGCTGCTTGCGCATGGCGTTGAACGCGCCCCGGATCTTGTAGGATCGCACCGGGCTGAGGTCTTCGCGTTTCAGCCAGATATCGGCCCCATAACGGTCGGACAGATGGGCATTCCGCTGAAGCGGCGTTGCCGGAAAAACAGAGCGCATCGCCTGTTCGGCAGCGCGGGCGCGGGTCATGAAATCACTCATGCCGGTTTCCCTGCCCCATCACCAACGAAAGGGCAAGGAATACATATGTGTACGGGCGTCAGGCGAGTTCGCGCTTTTCGATAAAGACGCCATAAATCGTTGTCAGGATGCTGACGTTTATCAGCGGAAGGATCAACATGGACGCAAACACGACGATCAAAACACCGATGATCGGAATGAAGAGCAGCAACGACGCCAGAAACTGAAGCATGAGCTGAAACAACATCGACAGGATAACCAAAAGGACAATAGCTCCACTCGCGCCCGAGGTCGACTGCCAGGCCTCAGTCAGCTTGATCGGCCTTCCAATTGCAGCGCTGGGAAGAATGGGTGACGCCCGATAGAAACCGATGGTCAGTAGAATGACGAGTACGATCCAGAACAGAATTCCCATTGCCGCAGAACCTTGCGCCAACACGCCCATCATCACCGATGCCGGGATCATTATGACAAGGGCCAGAAGGCCCAACATCACAAGACGCCCGAAATAGGCAAGAACCCTATCGAATCTGAAAGGCGGTACCAGACCGGTTGGGTATTCTTCCAGCAACACAAACCGATGCCAGGACACGACAATCCAGAGCATGACGCCAAAAACAACTGCCATGAGGCTCAGCAAAAATCCAAGGAAAGCACCGGACGTTACACCAGCGGGTAATCCGGTGGTTTCACTGTCGAAATCTTCAAACGGGATACCAAAAAGAAAGAACAGTCCAATGACCAGAACGCCACCGATCATCGCTGGCACAACTGAAATTTGCAGCGCCTGCTTCAGGTTCCTCAGAACCATCTTCACCGAATGTACGAAAATCTCCAGCCCCAGCATGAATACCGCCCTCTCAACCAATCCTTGTTCTCTATCCGCCCGTTTCACCGCAATTCCCGCCCTGCGTCAATGCACGCCGCTTGCCCCCGCGTCCAAAACCCGCTAGGGGCCAGTCGTTCTACGTACAAAGGGAAATCAGATGTCCGCGCCCAAGAAAGTTGTTCTGGCCTATTCCGGTGGCCTTGATACCTCGATCATCCTGAAATGGCTGCAGACCGAGTATGGCTGTGAGGTCGTGACCTTCACCGCCGATCTGGGTCAGGGTGAAGAGCTTGAGCCGGCGCGCCAGAAGGCCGAGCTGCTGGGGATCAAGCCCGAGAACATCTATATCGAGGATATCCGCGAGGAATTCGTACGCGATTTCGTCTTCCCGATGTTCCGCGCCAATGCGCAGTATGAAGGGCTGTATCTGTTGGGCACGTCGATTGCACGTCCGCTGATCTCGAAACGTCTGGTCGAGATTGCCGAGGCGACCGGTGCCGACGCAGTCGCCCATGGTGCGACCGGCAAGGGCAACGATCAGGTTCGCTTTGAACTTGCGGCATACGCGCTGAACCCCGAAATCAAGGTCATTGCGCCGTGGCGTGAATGGGACCTGACCAGCCGCACCAAGCTGCTGGAGTTTGCCGAACAGAACCAGATCCCGATTGCCAAGGACAAGCGTGGCGAGGCGCCCTTCTCGGTCGATGCCAACCTGCTGCACACCTCCTCCGAGGGTAAGGTTCTGGAAGACCCCGCCGATATGGCGCCGGACTATGTCTACCAGCGCACCGTCCACCCCGAGGATGCGCCGAATGAGCCCGAGTTCATCGAAATCGGCTTTGAAAAAGGCGACGCGGTCAGCATCAATGGCGAGGCGATGAGCCCGGCGACCATCCTGACCAAGCTGAACGAATATGGCGGCAAGCACGGCATTGGCCGTCTCGATCTGGTCGAAGGCCGCTTTGTCGGTATGAAGTCGCGCGGCATCTATGAGACCCCGGGCGGCACCATCCTGCTGGAAGCGCATCGCGGGATCGAGTCGATCACCATGGACCGCGGCGCGATGCATCTGAAAGACCAGCTGATGCCGCAATATGCGGAACTGATCTATAACGGTTTCTGGTACAGCCCCGAGCGTGAGATGCTGCAGGCCGCCATTGACAAATCGCAAGAGCATGTCACCGGCACCGTCCGCGTCAAACTGTATAAAGGTCTGGCCTCGACCGTCGGCCGCTGGTCGGACCATTCGCTCTATTCCGAGGCGCATGTGACCTTCGAGGAAGACGCCGGTGCCTATGACCAGAAAGACGCGGCAGGCTTCATTCAGTTGAACGCGCTGCGCCTTAAACTGCTGGCAGCACGCGACAAGCGGCTGAGCAAGTAAGCAACCTCAATTCAAGATACGGCCCCGGTGTCCGATCAGGCACCGGGGTTTTTCTTTGCGCGGTTCCCGTCAGGTCAGGCTTGTGCATCGCGCGGGCTTGCCCTTACGCGTGGGTCAATCAGGGAGGAACACCATGCTGCAAGAGATCGCCGAGGGTATTCAGAAGGGTCTGAACGGCAAGAGCTTTGACGGATCGCTCAAATTCGACTGCGGCGAGGATGGGGTGATTGTTCTGGCCGACAATATGGCCTCGACACAGGATCGCGACACTGATTGCACCATCCGTCTCTCGCGCGACAACCTCACCAAACTGCTGACCGGCAAGCTGAACCCGATGACCGGTGTTGCGTTGGGTAAGCTGAAGGTTTCCGGCAATATGGCTGTGGCGATGAAGTTGGGGCAGTTGCTGGGGTAACGCGCGTTCACGGATAAACTCGTCTCACCAGCCCGTGACAAACGATGTCAGCGCATTGCAACACGGCGAAACTGGGGGCAGCTTGGTCCCGGAAGGAGACCTGCCATGACCCGGACCGTTTACCTTGACTGCATCAAACCCTCTCTGTTGTTTGTTCTGATCCTGCTGACCGCGATGCTGCGCGCCCTGCCTGCGCCTGCAGCAGGAACCGAGACGCTGACGGTGGCCGGCGGCTGCTTCTGGTGCGTCGAATCCGATTTCGAATCCGTCCCCGGCGTGGTTGGGGCCATCTCGGGCTTTACTGGCGGCAATACGGCAAACCCGACCTACAAGCAGGTCACCGGCGGCAATACCGGCCATTACGAGGCGGTGCAGATCACCTTTGACCCGACCCGTGTCTCCCGTGAAACACTGCTGAACATGTTCTTCCGCTCGGTCGATCCCACCGATGCCGGAGGTCAGTTCTGCGACCGGGGCGACAGCTATCGCACGGCTATTTTCGTCTCTAACACTGGCGAAAAAGCGCTGGCCGAGAAGGCCAAGGCTGATGCGCAGGCCGCACTTGGCCAGACTGTGGTAACCCCGATCCTGCAGGAAGGCGCGTTCTACCCAGCCGAGGAATATCATCAGGATTACTACAAGGGCGACAAGCTGGTGTTCACGCGCTTTGGCCCCAAACGGCAAAAGAGCGCATACAAGGCCTATCGCAACGCCTGCGGCCGTGACGCCCGCGTCAGGCAGTTGTGGGGCAGTGACGCGCCCTTTGCCGGGTCCTAATCGAACCGTGCGTCCCGCACCTCTTTCAGGTCGGGAATGACATCCGCCGTGCCGTGCCGCGTGACCATCAGGGCCGCGGCGCGGTTTGCCTGTTGGATGGCCTGTTCCATCGGCATCCCCCGGTCCATACCGGCCAGAACATACCCGGTGAAGGTATCGCCCGCCCCGGTAGTATCCACCGCCTGAACCTTGTGCGCCGGAAAATCCGAGGCCGTGCCCTGATTGTAATACCGCGCGCCCTTGGACCCCAGCGTGACAATTACATGCCGGACGCCAAGGTCGGCGACATCCTGACCGGTGGCCTGCCGCAACTGCTCGGCCTCGACCTCGTTCAGGATCAGGAAATCCAGATAGGGCAGCACGGCCTGCGCGGCCTCAGCCTGAAACGGCGCGGCGGCATAGCAGACCGTCAAGCCCAGCTCGCGCCCCATGCGCGCGGCTTCGACCTGCAGGTTGGTTTCGTTCTGCATCACCAGCAGATCGCCCTGTGCGGCGGATGACAACGCCTGACCGATCTGATCCTGGGTGATCGCGTGATTGGCACCCTGAAACAGGATGATGTTGTTTTCGCCCTGCGCATCCACGGCGATGATCGCGTGACCTGTCGGGACATCCACCTCGGCGATACGGCGTGTGTCGATCCCGTATTCGGTCAGCCGATCCAGCGCCCAGCGCCCGTCCGGCCCAACCGCGCCGATATGCGATACCGGCGCACCTGCGCGGGCCGCAGCCACCGACATATTGGCCCCCTTACCGCCCAGAAACCGATCAAGCCCGCTGGCCGCAAGGGTTTCTCCCGCTTCCGGCAAATGCGGCAGCGCATACACCATATCCGCGTTGATCGAGCCCAGGTTCCAGATTGTCATGGTCTATCCAATATCGCAGGAGGCCAGAATGGCCATGTTCAGGATGTCATTCGCCGTCGACACGGTCGAGCAGATCTGAATCGGCTTGTCGACGCCAGACAGGATGGGGCCGATCACCGTGGCGCCGCCCATTTCCTGCATCAGCTTGGTCGAGATCGAGGCCGAGTGCCGCGCCGGGACGATCAGGATATTGGCCGGTCCGGTCAGACGCGAGAAGGGATAACCCTCTTGCTGATCCACGTTCAGGGCGACATCCACGGTCATCTCGCCTTCATACTCGAAATCGACGCCGCGCTGGTCCAGAACCGTCGGTGCACGGTGCATTTTCTCGGCCCGTTCCGAGACCGGATAGCCGAAGGTCGAAAAGCTGACAAAGGCCGCCCGGGGCTCCAACCCCATATGGCGGGCGACGGCAGCCGAGCGTTCGGCGATATTGGCCAGATCGTTTTCATCGGGCCATTCATGCACCAGCGTATCGCCGATCAGAACAATCCGGCCCTTGTGCAACAGTGCGGTTACACCGGCTGCGCCGTGGGCTGCATCGGCGTCGAACACATGGTTGATCCGGTCCAGCACATGCGCCGATTTGCGCGTTGCCCCGGTCACCAAACCATCGCCATGGCCATGCGCCAGCATCAGGGATGAGAACACATGCCGGTCGCGCGCCGCCAGACGGTGGATATCCTTGCGATCGAACCCTTTGCGCTGTAGGCGCTGGTAGAGGAAATCCTTGTAGTTTTCCAAATGCGTAGTGTTGGCGGCATTCACCACCTCAAGTTCACGCACCGCATCACCCAAACCGGCCTCTTCCAGCTTTTGTTTGACCTCTTCAGGGCGGCCGACCACCAGCGCCTTGCCGAAGCCCGATCGCTGATAGGTGACCGCGGCGCGTAAGACGCGGGGGTCGTCGCCCTCGGCAAAGATCATCCGGCTTTGCGCCTGACGCGCCCGGGCGTTCAGGCCGCGCAGGATGCTGGCGGTCGGGTCCATGCGGGACTTGAGGCTCAGCTCATACGCGTCCATGTCAATGATCGGACGCCGCGCCGCGCCGGTATCCATCCCCGCCTTGGCCACGGCGGGTGGGATCCGGTGGATCAGACGCGGATCGAACGGCGTCGGGATGATGTAGTCACGCCCGAAGGTCAGCGACTTGCCATAGGCCATCGCGACCTCATCCGGCACATCCTCGCGCGCCAGACGGGCCAGCGCGTGGGCGCAGGCAATCTTCATCTCGTCATTGATAGCGCGGGCGTGGATGTCCAGCGCGCCACGGAACAGGTAGGGAAAGCCCAGAACGTTGTTGACCTGATTGGGATAGTCGCTGCGGCCCGTTGCAACGATGGCATCGACGCGCACTTCGTGGGCCTCTTCCGGAGTGATCTCGGGGTCGGGGTTCGCCATGGCGAAGATCACCGGATTGTCGGCCATGCTGGCGACCATATCCTGCGTCACCGCGCCTTTGACGGACACACCCAGGAACACGTCGGCCCCTTTCATCGCATCCTCAAGCGTGCGTAGATCGGTGGTGATCGCGTGGGCCGATTTCCACTGGTTCATCCCTTCGGTTCGGCCCTGATAGATCACGCCCTTGGTGTCGCAGACGATACAGTTCTCATGCCGCGCACCCATCGCCTTGAGCAATTCGATACAGGCGATACCTGCAGCCCCGGCCCCGTTCAGGACGATCTTCACATCCTCGATCTTCTTGCCCGAGATATGCAGCGCATTCAGCAGACCTGCCGCACAGATCACCGCCGTACCATGCTGATCGTCATGGAAGACTGGGATATCCATCTCTTCCTTCAGGCGCTGTTCGATGATGAAACACTCGGGCGCTTTGATGTCTTCCAGATTGATGCCGCCAAAGGTCGGCCCCATCAGCCGCACGGCGCGGCAGAACTCATCCGGGTCTTCGGTATCCAGTTCGATATCGATCGAGTTCACATCGGCGAAGCGCTTGAACAGGACGGATTTCCCCTCCATCACCGGTTTCGAGCCCAGCGCGCCAAGGTTGCCAAGGCCCAGCACCGCCGTCCCGTTCGAGATCACCGCGACCAGATTGCCCTTGTTGGTATAGTCATAGGCGGTCTCGGGCGCTTCGGCGATTGCTTCACATGGAACAGCGACACCGGGGCTGTAGGCCAGCGACAGATCGCGCTGAGTGGTCATAGGGACGGTGGCCTGCACCTCCCACTTGCCGGGGGTCGGGTCCAGGTGAAAGGCCAGTGCCTCTTCTTTGGTGATCTTCGTTTTGGGCATGGGCTACGACTTTCGTTTCTTGGGCGTGTGTTTAACCAGTTCGGGCATCTGGCGTCTCATGAATTCGTCAAAGAGCGGCACGGTAAATGCGGTTTCACCATGTCGCTGGCTCCAGATCATGCCAAGCTGGATCAGCTGGGCACGTGTGGCTGCAACCTGCGACGGCTCACATCCCAATGCGGCTGCGATATCACCGGTCGCGTAGGGCCCCGGACCCAATTCCGCCATTGCCCGCAGATATTTCTGCTGCACAGGCTTGCACCGATCAAACCGCACGCGGAAGAAACTGGCGTCCAGGTGCCGGATCAGGGATTGCTCGGCCTCTTTGACATTCTCGATCGTAAAGGGGGATGTCTCTGCTGCAATCCAAATATGCGATCCCCATTCCTGCAAAAAATAGGGGTAATTCCTAGATCGATCCAGAACCTGTTGAACTGCATCCGGGTTGTAGTCCGCGCCTTCATCGCGGGCAGGTTTCACCAGCGCCTCGGTCGCAGCTTCATTGTCCAGGGATCCAACCTCGGGGAATTCGAACAACCGCTCGGCATAGGATTTTGCATCCCCGGCCAGCTTGGCAATCTGTGGAAGACCGGCCCCAAAAAACACAAAAGGCAACCGCCGCTGCGCCGCATCATGGCAGGTGACGGTGATTGCAGCCAATTCTTCCGACGACAGATACTGCACTTCATCCACAAATAGTGCCACGTGCCGGTCGGCAGCTTGCGCCGCCTCCAGCACCAGGCGCATCATTTCCGAAAAGTCAGTTTCAAAATCACCTGTATCGGCAATTCCCGGGCTGGCCGTTGCACCGAACTCAAACCCTTCGAAGGACAACTGGAACACCGATGCAAAGTTGCGCATCGCGGTTCCCGCCTTGTCCAGCTTATGCCGCAGGTTTTTCTGCGGGCTCAGGCGCAGCAGGATACGTTTGAGCTCCGGAAAGCATCGCTGGGCAAAATCACCGTTTTCAGGGGCTTCGATTTTGACAGTGAAGAAGTTTTCGTCTTCGGCGGCATTGAAGACGTGGTTCAGAAGCACGGTCTTGCCGACCCCTCGCAGGCCCAAAAACACCTGCGATCTGCCCGGACGCCCGATCTTGATCCGCTTCAGCGCGGTCTCGGCGGCTTGCAAGATGTCGTCACGTCCGGCAAGTACAAGCGGAGGTGTCCCGGCACCGGGCGTGTAAGGATTGGCGATCTGATCCATGTCGAAGTGTTAGAAGTTACTGAAATTAGTTGCAATCCAAATAATTTCGATAATTTCGCCAAGTTTAGGTAGGATGGCCAATGGCAAAATCAGAATCCAGTGGTGTCACCCCAATGATGGCACAATATCTGGAAATCAAAGAGGCCCATGCCGACGCCCTGCTGTTCTATCGTATGGGCGATTTCTACGAGATGTTCTTCGAAGACGCCGTCAACGCCGCCGAGGCGCTGGACATCGCCCTGACCAAGCGCGGCAAGCACAATGGCGACGACATCCCCATGTGCGGTGTACCGGTGCATGCCGCCGAAGGCTATCTGCTGACGCTGATCCGCAAAGGGTTCCGTGTGGCCGTCTGTGAACAGATGGAAAGCCCGGCGGAGGCGAAGAAAAGAGGCTCTAAATCTGTGGTTCGGCGCGATGTCGTGCGTTTGGTCACCCCGGGCACCCTGACCGAGGACGCCCTGCTGGAAGCCCGCCGCCACAACTTTCTGGCCGCCTATTCCGAGGTTCGGGATGAGGCCGCGCTGGCCTGGGCCGATATTTCGACCGGCGCGTTTCACGTGATGCCTTTGACCTCGGTCCGGCTCAGCCCGGAACTGGCGCGGCTGGCCCCATCCGAGCTGATCGTGGCCGACGGGGTGCAGGATAAACTGCACGAACCGGTGCGCGATCTGGGCATCTCGCTGACCCCCATCGGGCGCGCCAGTTTCGACAGCACAGCTGCGGAAAAGCGCATCTGCGGGCTGTTTCACGTGGGCGCGCTGGATGCCTTCGGTGCCTTCGGACGCGCCGAGGTCTCGGCCATGGGTGCGTTGATCGACTATCTGGAAATCACCCAGAAGGGCAAACTGCCCCTGCTGCAAACACCACTGAAGGAATCCGAGGATCGTGTGGTGCAGATCGACGCCGCCACACGCCGCAATCTGGAACTGACCCGGTCGCTGTCCGGTGGCCGCGCCCGATCGCTGTTGTCGGTGGTCGATCGCACCGTCACCCCGGGCGGAGCGCGGCTGCTGGAGCAGCGCCTGTCCAGCCCGTCGCGCAATCTGGATGTGATCCATGCCCGGCTGGATGCGGTGACATTTGCAACCGAAGACAGCCTGACCACCTCGGACCTGCGTGAGGCCTTGCGCAAAACCCCCGATCTGGACCGCGCCCTGTCCCGCCTGTCACTTGATCGCGGCGGCCCTCGCGATCTGGCCGCCATCCGCAATGGCCTGACCCAAGCGGCGGCCATCGCCGAAACCTGCAGCACTCAGGACCTGCCCGTACTGTTGGCCACCGCCGTGCAGAACCTTGTCGGCTTCGATGACCTTCTGACCCTGTTGGACGAGGCCCTGATTGCCGAGCCCCCCCTGCTGGCCCGCGACGGCGGTTTCATCGCCCCTGGCTTTGACACCGAACTGGACGAAGCCCGCACGCTGCGCGACGAAGGCCGTTCAGTCATTGCAGGATTCCAGCAGAAATATGCGGAGCACACCGGCATCCAGTCGCTGAAGATCAAGCACAACAACGTGCTGGGCTATTTCATCGAAACCACGGCCACCCATGCCGAAAAAATGCTTAACCCGCCCTTCAGCGAAACCTACATTCACCGACAGACAACCGCCAATCAGGTCCGGTTCACCACCGTCGAACTGTCCGAGATCGAAACCCGCATCCTGAACGCGGGCAATCTGGCTTTGGAGATCGAAAAGCGGCTCTATCAAAGACTTTCTAGCAAAATCCTGACCCTCGCTGCCCGACTGAATCAGGCCGCCCGAGGGCTGGCCGAGCTGGACCTGACCACCGCCCTCGCCGATCTGGCGCGCGGAGAGAACTGGTGCCGCCCACAGGTCGACACCTCGCGCGCTTTCAATATGCAGGGCGGTCGACACCCGGTGGTGGAATACGCGCTGCGCCAGCAAAACGGCGATGCTTTCATCGCCAATGATTGCGACCTGACTGCCGATCAGGGCGCGGCGATCTGGCTGCTGACCGGCCCCAATATGGCCGGTAAATCGACTTTCCTGCGCCAGAACGCGCTGATCGCTCTGCTGGCCCAGATGGGCAGCTATGTTCCGGCGGAACAGGCCCATATCGGTGTGGTCAGCCAGTTGTTCAGCCGCGTCGGCGCGTCGGACGATCTGGCGCGGGGCCGCTCGACCTTTATGGTCGAAATGGTGGAAACCGCCGCCATCCTGAATCAGGCCGATGACCGCGCGCTGGTGATCCTCGACGAGATCGGGCGCGGCACTGCAACCTATGACGGCCTGTCCATCGCCTGGGCTACGCTGGAACATCTGCACGCCGCCAACCAATGCCGCGCCCTGTTCGCCACCCATTACCACGAACTCACCGCACTGGCCGGCAAGCTGGAAGGCGTCGACAACGCCACCGTCGCAGTCAAGGAATGGGAAGGCGAGGTGATCTTCCTGCACGAGGTACACAAGGGCGCCGCCGACCGCTCTTACGGCGTGCAGGTGGCGCAACTGGCGGGCCTGCCGGCATCCGTCGTTGACCGCGCCCGCATCGTGTTGGACCAATTGGAGAAAACCGAACGCGAAGGCGGCAAGCAAAAGGCCCTGATCGACGATCTGCCGCTATTCTCCGCCGCGCCGCCGCCACCGCCGCCCGCACCCAAGGCGTCACCCGTCACCGACATGCTGGCCGACATCCAGCCCGACGAACTCACCCCACGCGAAGCCCTTGACCTCATCTACAAACTGAAAGAGGCGGTCAGATCCTGACCGCCCCTTCATCTTTTCAAAAATACTCTCGCCGAAGGCTTGGCCTCGCAGAGGCCAATCAGCTTGCGGGCGTCGAGGACACGCCAACCTGCGCCGGACGCAACAAGCGGTCATGCAGCATGAACCCTTCGGCCGAGACCTGAATGATGTCACCGGCACGGGTTCCCGGCACGGGTGCCTCGAACATCGCCTCATGCACATTCGGATCAAACCGATCGCCGACCTGGGGCGTGATCACCTCAATCCCGTGCTTCTGGAAAACATCCTTCAGCGCCCGCATGGTCAGTTCCACGCCTTCCAGCAGACCTGCGGCAACCTCTTTCTGCTCATCGGTCGCGGCCTCAAGCGCTCGTTTCATGTTGTCGTAAACCGGCAGCATGTCGCGGGCCAGTTTCGATCCGCCATATTGCTCGGCATCCCGACGCGCCTTGTCGCCGCGTTTACGGGCATTCTCTGCGTCGGCCAGCGCACGCATGAACTTGTCTTTGTAATCGTCCCGCTCGGCGCGCAGCTCATCAAGCTCCAGCGCCTCTTCGCTGATCTCAGCAAATTCCTCGGCCAGCTCTTCCGCTTCGGCCGCCATGATATCGTCCAGAAAATCTTCGTTCTTGGGCTCTGCCATCTCTTACCCTCTAGCTCCGGTCGGAAATCAACTTCCCAACCAGTTGCGCCGTATAATCCACGATCGGCACGATCCGTCCGTAATTCAGACGTGTGGGCCCGATGACCCCAACCGCACCGATTATCTTACGATCAGCGTTCATATATGGAGACACCACCAAAGAGGAACCCGAAAGTGAGAAAAGTTTGTTCTCAGAGCCGATAAAAATGCGCACACCCTCGCCTTCTTCGGTCAATTCAAGGAATTCAGCGATGTCACGTTTGCGTTCCAGATCGTCAAACAGGGTGCGGATTCGGTCCAGCTCTTCGGCTTGACCGGGCTCACCCAGCAGATTCGCCCGCCCGCGCACGATCAACCGGGCCGAGTCGCCCCCGTCACCGTCCCAGGCCGCCATGCCGCTTTCGACCATGTCGCGTGCCAGCAGGTCGATCTCCTGCCGCCGCGCGGCAATCTGGCTTTGCATCTGACGGCGCACTTCGCTGAGGGTGCGGCCTTCGATCAATGCGTTCAGGAAATTCGCCGCCTCGCGCATCGAGCTGGGCGTCTGCCCCGGCGGCGGTGTGAACAGGCGGTTTTCCACCTGACCGTCCGAGAACACCAGCACCACCAGCGCACGGTCATGCGCCAGCGAAACAAACTCGATATGTTTGATTTCTGCCTCATGCTTGGGCGTCAACACCAGCGACGCGCCATGTGTCACGTGTGACAGGGCTGAGCCGACCCGGTCCAGCATCCCGCCCACATCGCCTGCGTTAGAGCCTAAAGTCTCATCCAGCTTTTGCCGATCATCTGCGCCCAGATCACCAACCTCAAGCAAGCCATCCACGAACATGCGCAGACCTTGTTGCGTCGGAATCCGGCCCGCACTGACATGCGGGCTGTCGAGCAGGCCCAGAAACTCCAGATCCTGCATCACGTTGCGCACGGTCGCGGCGCTGACTTTTTCCGACAGGGTGCGGGTCAGGGTGCGGCTGCCGACGGGCTCGCCGCTGTCCAGATAGCTCTCGACGATCAGCCGGAACACTTCGCGCGACCGGTCATTCATCTCGTTCAGAATTTTGCTCGCTTCGCTCATCGGCGGTCCCCTGCTGGATCGTCATTAAATCGCAGGCAAATGAAAGGTCAATCGGGGTTGCATCGTAATGCTGCGGGGCGTTATCCCCAACCCAGTAGATAAAGGAATTCCCATGCGACCCTCAGGACGTGATCTAAACGAAATGCGCGCCGTTTCAATCGAGACGGGCTTTACCAAACATGCTGAAGGGTCTTGCCTGATCAAGATGGGCGACACCCATGTGCTGTGTACCGCCACCATCGAGGATCGCGTGCCGCCGTTCATCAAGGGCTCGGGTCTGGGATGGGTCACTGCCGAATACGGCATGCTGCCCCGCGCCACCAATACCCGGATGCGGCGCGAGGCGGCCTCGGGCAAGCAAGGCGGCCGCACGGTGGAAATCCAGCGCCTGATCGGGCGTGCCCTGCGCGCAGGCGTGGACCGGGTTGCATTGGGCGAACGGCAGATCACCGTGGACTGCGACGTGCTTCAGGCCGATGGCGGCACCCGCTGCGCCTCGATCACCGGCGGTTGGGTGGCGCTGCGTCTGGCTGTGAACAAGCTGATGAAGGCGGGCGACGTGATTTCCGATCCGCTGGTCGATCCGGTCGCCGCCGTGTCCTGCGGCATCTATGCCGGTCAGCCGGTTCTTGATCTCGACTATCCCGAAGACAGCGAGGCCGGCGTGGATGGCAATTTCATCATGACCGGCTCGGGTAAGCTGATCGAAGTGCAGATGAGCGCTGAGGGTTCGGTGTTCAGCCGCGCGCAGATGGATCAGCTGATGGATCTGGCAGAAAAAGGTGTGGGCGAACTGGCTGCCGCGCAAAAGGCCGCCACCGCATGACCCGCAGGTTCGTCGGCGACAAGCTGCTGGTGGCCACCCACAACAAAGGCAAGCTTGAGGAGATGGCGCATCTGCTGGAACCCTTTGGCGTGACCGTTATCGGTGTGAGTGAGATGAACCTGCCTGAACCGGAAGAAACCGAGGACACGTTCGTCGGCAATGCCCGGATCAAGGCTCACGCCGCTGCCAGGGCCACCGGCCTGCCTGCGCTGTCGGACGATTCCGGCATTACCATTGACGCGCTGGACGGCGCGCCGGGGGTCTACACCGCCGACTGGGCCGAGACCGGCAATGGCCGCGATTTCCTGATGGCGATGACTCGCGCGCATACCGAGTTGGAGGCGAAGAACGCCCCGCATCCGCGCACCGCGCAATTCCGGTGCACTCTGGTACTGGCCTGGCCCGACGGTCATGACGAGGTGTTCGAGGGCATCGCCCCCGGCCATCTGACCTGGCCGATCCGCGGCAAAGACGGGTTCGGCTATGATCCGATGTTTGTCCCCGACGGCCATGACATTACCTTTGCCGAGATGGATCGCTGGGAAAAGAACAAGATCAGCCATCGCGGACGCGCGGTGGAGATGTTCGTGAAAGGCTGTTTTGGCGGATGATTGGCGCAACGGGGGCTTTGGCCTGTATGTGCATTGGCCCTTTTGCGAGGCCAAGTGCCCCTATTGCGATTTCAACAGTCATGTTTCAAAAAGTATTGTTCAAAAACAATGGCTTAAAGCTTATCTGAGCGAACTGGGCCGCTCTGCCGCTGAAACGCCGGACCGGGTGTTGAACACGATCTTTTTCGGCGGCGGTACGCCGTCGCTGATGGCCCCTGAAACCGTTGCTGCCATCATCGATGCCGCCCGCGCCATCTGGCGGCCCGCCAACGACATGGAAATCACGCTTGAGGCCAATCCCGGCTCGGTCGAGGCCGGGCGGTTCGCAGCCTATCGTGACGCGGGGGTCAATCGTATCTCAATGGGCGTGCAAGCCCTGAATGACGAAGACCTGCGCCGTCTGGGCCGCATTCATACCGTCGCCGAGGCGCGCGCGGCCTTCGACATCGCCCGCACTTGTTTTGATCGCGTCAGTTTTGACCTGATCTATGCGCGCCAGCACCAAACGCTGGACGACTGGCGCGCAGAACTGACCGAAGCGCTTTCGATGGCCGTTGATCACCTGTCTCTCTACCAGTTGACCATCGAAGACGGCACCGCCTTCGGTGACCGTTATGCGGTGGGCAAGCTGCGCGGCCTGCCCGAAGACGACAACGCCGCCGATATGTATCTGGCCACGCAGGAGATTTGCGAAGCGCATGGCCTGCCCGCCTATGAGGTGTCAAACCACGCCCGTCCCGGCGCGGAATCGCAGCACAACCTTATCTATTGGCGCTATGGCGATTATGTCGGCATCGGCCCCGGCGCGCACGGGCGGGTCACACTGAACGGTCATAAATTCGCGACCGAGACGCATCTGGCCCCGTCAAAATGGCTCAATGCTGCAAAGGACGGTTCCGGGGAAAGCCATCGGTCAGAGCTTAGCCTACAGGATCAGGCTGCTGAATACCTTATGATGTGTCTTCGAATCTCCGAAGGCCTAGATATAGATCGATATCATGCGCTGTCGAACGCGACTTTACCGCAGGACAAGCTTAGATCTCTGGCTGAATTAGGCATGATTTCCATCGAAAATAACCGATTGTGCGCAACCGCCGATGGGCGTGCAATTCTGAATGCCGTTATCCGGGAATTGTTGGAGTAGATTATGCAGTACCTCTGGGCCGGTCTGGGATTGCTCTGCGTTGCGCTTGCCATGATTGGTGTTGCCTTGCCATTGCTTCCGACCGTCCCGTTCCTTCTGCTGGCCGCGTTTTTCTTTGCCCGCTCATCGTCGCGGCTGCACAATTGGTTGCTGACGCACCGTACCTTCGGACCCATGATCGTTGACTGGCAAAGCTCGGGCGCAATCCGCCCAGCGGCAAAAAAGGCAGCCACCGTTTCGGTTGCTGCCGTATTTGGCTTCTCAGCGCTGATTTCGGTTCCGAGCCACGTCCTGATCATCCAGGCCGTGGTGCTTGGTTGTGTTATGGCCTTTATCTGGACCCGCCCTAACGGCTGAGCTTGGCACACAGATCATCCAGCTGATCCAGGTTTTCATAGGTCAACACAACCTGCCCAGTTTCCGATCCGGCCTTGTGGTTGATCGCCACTTTCATCGCCAGAATGGCCGACAGGTCCTTCTCAAGCGCTCTTGTATCCGCATCCTTGCCCGCATTCAGATCCCGGGACCGTGGCGCTGGCTTGTCAGACCCGCCTTGCTGCTTCTTCACCAGAGCTTCGGTCGCACGCACCGACAGTCCATCCCGAACCACCTGTTTCGCCAGTTCCGAGGGATTCTCCGCAGTGATCAGGGCGCGTGCATGACCCGCTGAAAGCTTACCCTCAATGACCAAGGTCTGCACATCCATCGGCAATGACAGCAGGCGCAGCAGATTGGCGATGTGACTGCGGCTCTTACCCAAGGCCTCGGCCAGTTTTTCCTGCGTGTGGCCAAACCGGTCCATCAATTGCTTGAAACCGGCAGCTTCTTCCACTGCGTTCAGATCAGCACGCTGGATGTTTTCGATGATGGCGACTTCCAGCACCTCGGTATCATCAAATTCTCGCACAATGACTGGAATTTCATGCAGTTGCGCCATCTGAGCCGCGCGCCAGCGACGTTCGCCCGCAACAATCTCGTACTGCCCACCCGAGATGCTGCGCACGATCAGAGGCTGAATGATCCCCTTTTCCTTGATCGAGGCTGCAAGCTCGTCCAGCTGCTCTTGTGCGAACCGGCGGCGCGGCTGATCCGGGTTGGCCTGCAATTTCTCAATCGGGACCTTCAGATCCGGGCGGCGCGGCGCGGCTGAAATCCGGCCATCCGCTTCGGGCGCCACATCAGCCATCAGCGCCGACAAACCGCGACCCAACCCACGGGATTTGCTTTTCTTGACGCTCATTATGCCCTCCTGACGACCGCTTAAGCGGCTATTTTGTTGTTCTTGTGCATGATCTCGCGGGCCAGATGCCGATAAGCCATCGCCCCCAGAGACCCGGAATCATACTGCAAAACCGGCAGCGCATAAGACGGCGCCTCGCTGACCCGCACATTCCGGGGTATTTTGGTTTTAAATACCATCTCACCCAGATTGTCACGCGCATCCTTTTCGACCTGACGGGACAAGTTGTTGCGGTTGTCATACATGGTCAACACAACACCTTCGATTCTGAGGTCAGGATTAGCGGTCTGCCGCACCTCTCGAATGGTCAACATCAGCTGAGACAGACCCTCAAGAGCAAAAAACTCGCTCTGCAGCGGCACAAGCACCGAATGCGCCGCAACCATCGCGTTCACGGTGAGCAAATTCAGAGAGGGCGGACAATCGATCAGAACGAAATCAAACCCAAAACCGTCTATCGCGGTCTGACGCAGGGCATCATGCAGCAGATAGCTGCGTTTCTCGTTCGAAATCAGTTCGATATCCGCCGAACTAAGATCCACAGTCGCCGGGACGACAAACAGACCTCCGATCTCGGTTTCCTGAACGACCGCCTCAAGCGGGGCATCATCCAGGATAAGATCATAGGTCGTCCAATCCCGATCCTCGACACCCAAACCTGTCGACGCATTGCCCTGCGGATCAAGGTCAACGACCAGAACCTTGCATCCGGCCTCGGCCAAACCAGCGGCCAGATTGATCGCTGTCGTTGTCTTTCCCACTCCGCCCTTCTGATTGGCGACCGCGATAATCCGGGGCCCGGTGGGGCGAGACAGATCAACCACGAGTGACTCCTTTGATCCTAAGGATAACGGCTTGGGGTTCAGTTAAACTTGTAATCGGCTCGGCATTGAAATTCCATTCCTTGCGCGCATCGTCCAGTTCTTTTTTCCAGCTTACGCCTTTTGGCAACAAAGCAATGCCGTCTGGCGCTAAATGTCTGTCGCAAAAGGACAATAGCCGAGACAAATCTGTGAGCGCACGGGCCGATAATATATCTGCCTGCAACGATTCGACTGCCTCGATTCTCCGAGATAGGACTTTGCAGTTCGCACCACATTCGCGTGCCGCATTGCGCAGGAATGCTGCTTTGCGCTGATCACTCTCGACAAGCGTAAAACGCATAATGGGCGCGACCTCTTGCGCCATAATTGCACAAACCAAACCGGGAAATCCCCCGCCACTACCTAAGTCAACCCAATGATTTGCCGGGTTTGCGCAATGAAACACCTGAATCGAATCCTGAATATGTCGGGTCCAGATTTCCTTCAGGCTATTTCGGGAAACCAAGTTTATTTTTGGATTCCAGCGCTCAACCAGATCGACATATGTACTCAGCCGATCAAATGTTTCACGTGAAACATCCAGAGCGTCAGGTGTTGCACCCTTTTCTTCGCTCATGCTTTTCGTACTTTCATATCGCGACGAAGCTTTGCCAGAACAAGAGTCAGCGCCGCTGGCGTCACACCTTCGACCCGCCCAGCTTGCGCGATGTTTTCCGGCTTCGCCTGAGACAGTTTTTGCTTCATTTCTGCCGAAAGGCCATCAAGCCCGAAATAGTCAAAATCCCTTGGAATCACGTAGGATTCGTCACGCTTCATGGCTTCAACATCTCTCTGTTGCCGAGCGATATAGTTAGCATAGAGCGCATCACGTTCAATCTGGCGACGCGTCTCGGTATCCGTGTCGGCCAACTCCGGATCAAGCGCTATCAGATCTTCGAAGGTGACATCCGGAAATGCAAGAACCGCCATACCATCCCGACGATTTCCGTCCTGGTTGACGTCGATGCCTGCAGCACGAACTTCTTTCGGGGTATATGTCCGCTCGGTCAATTTTGCCTTAGTATCCTGCAGCTTATCTGACTTTTCCGAAAATACGGCCCAGCGGTGTTCTCCCACGCACCCGATATCAATGCCCAATGGGGTCAGCCTTTGGTCCGCATTATCTGCACGAAGGGACAGTCGGAATTCGGCCCGCGACGTGAACATGCGATATGGTTCAGCGACACCACGCGTTGTCAGGTCATCGATCATAACACCGATATAGCTATTGGAACGTGTGAACATCACCGGTTCCCGTCCCTTAACTTCACATGCAGCGTTTAATCCCGCCACCAGCCCCTGTGCTGCCGCCTCTTCGTATCCTGTGGTCCCATTGATCTGACCCGCAAGATATAGGCCAGGAACATCAGGAAGCGACAGGGACGCGGTCAGTACGCGCGGATCGACATAGTCGTATTCAATCGCGTAACCCGGCTGCAGGATCTCTGCGCGCTCAAGCCCTTTGATCGAATGCACATATTGCCGTTGCACATCCTCGGGTAACGAGGTCGAAATACCGTTAGGATAAACGGTGTGATCATTTACACCCTCAGGCTCCAGAAATATCTGATGCGAGTCCTTATCTGCGAACCTGACGATCTTGTCCTCGATCGAGGGGCAATATCTGGGTCCGACCCCATCAATATGACCACCATACATCGCAGATCGCGTCAGGTTGCGCTCAATGATTTCATGGGTTTGTGCGTTGGTATGGGTAATACCGCAGGCAATTTGAGGCGCCGAAACGGATTTGAAAAGGAACGAAAACAGTGTTGGCTCCGGATCGCCGTCCTGTCGTTCGAGGTTATCCCAATCGATTGTTCGGCCATCCAGTCGCGGTGGTGTACCTGTTTTCAGGCGCGCCATCGGAAGTTCGAACCCATCCAAACGCTCTGCCAGCTTTACCGAAGGGCGATCCCCCATACGGCCGCCAGGTCTTGATACGTCGCCAATATGAATCACGCCGCGCAAAAAGGTTCCTGATGTCAGGATCACAGTTTTTGATGAAATTTCAGACCCATCCGCAAGAACAACGCCCGTAACACGATTTCCATCTAACTGAAAGTCGGTCACCTCACCAGTAATGATCGTCAGGTTCGGTTGGTGCCGCGTCTCATCAACCATTGCCGCCCGATACAAAGCGCGGTCAGCCTGCGCGCGCGGTCCTTGCACGGCCGGACCTTTGCGACGGTTCAAAAGACGGAATTGAATCCCGGCCTTGTCTGCAACACGGCCCATTACCCCATCAAGCGCATCGATTTCTCTGACCAGATGACCTTTACCAAGTCCTCCGATCGCAGGGTTGCACGACATCACGCCGATATCCCTGTCAGACAAGGTAACCAACGCCGTCGAAACACCCATACGTGCAGCAGCATGGGCAGCTTCAGCTCCGGCGTGGCCGGCACCAATCACAACAACGTCAAAGTCTGAATGTTTCACGTGAAACACTCCTTATTTACCCAGGCAGAACGAAGCGAATATCTCATCAAGAAGAGTTTCAACGTCTATCCTGCCCACCAAGGATTCAAGTGCGCGAATGGCAGTCCGCAGTTCTTCCGCTGCTATATCATACATATCGGGGCCCGATTTCAGAACCGCCTGCGCAGCAGCCAGTGCTTCACTGGCGCGCATCATGGCAGCGCGGTGCCTTTCTCGCGTCGCAATACCATGGCTGGTGGTACGTTGATTCAACACACGCGATATGTTGTTTATGAGTCTATCGATCCCCTGCCCTGTTTTACCCGATATACCATCTGCAGAGCCTTCACGCAGATCGGACTTGGGTAAAACATGAATGTCGTCCGCCTGCATCGCAATACCCAACGCATTCGGGTCATCAGTCAGAAACACGCGCAGGTCAGCAGATTCGGCGCGATTGCGCGCGAGCTCGATTCCAAGGTTTTCGACATGATCTTCGGTTTCGCGCAGCCCTGCCGTATCCAACAGGGTGACAGGCAATCCCGCCAAATCCATCCGAACTTCAATCACATCGCGCGTGGTACCCGCGTATTCCGAGGTTATCGCGGCTTCCCGACCCGCCAGAGCATTCAGCAATGTTGATTTCCCGGCATTTGGAAGACCAACAATGGCCACCTCAAATCCGGTACGGATTCGCTCAGCAATCTGAACCCCGGAGGCCTCGCGCGTCAGATCCGCCTTCACGCCAGAGATCAGGCTGCGCACTTCAGGGGTGACGTCGGTTGGCACCTCTTCATCGGCAAAATCGATCACAGCTTCCAGCAATGACGCCGCGCGAATCAAGTCTCGTCGCCAGCCCTCAGCCAGGGATCCGAGCGCACCGGCCAGAATGGTCTGCGCCTGTTTGCGCTGCGCTTCGGTTTCAGCGTCGATCAGGTCAGCAAGCCCTTCGACCTGCGTCAGGTCCATCTTGCCATTTTCCAATGCCCGGCGCGTGAACTCGCCCGGTTCTGCCAATCGCAGACCGGCCATGTCCGACAGGCAGCGCAACACCGCATCAACCGAAGCGGTACTGCCATGGATTTGCAGCTCAGCCACATCTTCGCCGGTAAAGCTGGCCGGTGCCTGAAAGGTCAGTACCAAGCCATCATCCAGACGCGCGCCGTCAAGCGTGCGCAGCGTGCGCAAATGCATCCCGCGTGGTGGCAATCCGCCACCCGCAAGAACATTTGCCGCTTCATGGGCTTCAGGCCCCGAAAGGCGAATAACCGCTACACCTGCTTTACCCTGGGCGCTGGCCAGGGCGAATATCGTATCCATGCATAGCCCCCGCGTCAGTGCCGGACCGGCGTCAGGTGTTCATCGAGTCGAAGAATTCCGAGTTCGTCTTGGTCTGCTTCAACTTGGACAACAGGAATTCGATTGCGTCGGTGGTCCCCATCGGGTTGAGGATGCGGCGCAGCACGAAAGTCTTGGCCAGATCGCCCTTGTCGACCAGCAGATCCTCTTTCCGGGTACCAGATTTGAGGATGTCGATGGCCGGGAATACGCGCTTGTCCGCGATCTTGCGGTCCAGAACAATTTCCGAGTTACCGGTGCCTTTGAATTCTTCAAAGATCACCTCGTCCATCCGGCTGCCGGTGTCGATCAGCGCAGTGGCGATGATGGTCAGCGAACCGCCCTCTTCGATATTCCGCGCAGCACCAAAGAACCGCTTGGGACGTTGCAGAGCGTTTGCGTCTACGCCACCGGTCAGAACTTTACCCGAAGAAGGCACCACAGTGTTAAATGCCCTACCAAGTCTTGTGATCGAATCGAGAAGAATTACAACATCTCGTTTATGTTCGACCAAACGCTTGGCTTTTTCGATCACCATCTCGGACACCGCCACGTGACGGGTTGCCGGTTCGTCGAATGTCGATGACACAACCTCCCCCTTCACCGAGCGCTGCATGTCGGTCACCTCTTCGGGGCGTTCGTCGATCAGCAGGACGATCAGGTAACACTCCGGGTGGTTCTGTTCGATCGAATGCGCGATGTTCTGCAGGATGACGGTTTTACCGGTCCGGGGTGGCGCCACGATCAGCGACCGCTGGCCTTTACCGATGGGCGAAACCAGATCGATCACCCGGGCCGACTTGTCCTTGATGGTCGGATCTTCGATCTCCATCTTCAGACGCTCATCGGGGTACAGCGGCGTCAAGTTGTCGAACAGAATCTTGTGTTTGGCTTTCTCGGGCTCTTCAAAGTTGATCTTGGTAACTTTGATCAGCGCAAAATACCGCTCGTTCTCATCCGGGGCTTTAATGTCCCCTTCCACCGTGTCGCCGGTGCGCAGCGAGTGCTGGCGGATCATGTCGGGCGAGACATAGATGTCGTCAGGACCCGGCAGATAATTGGCCTCGGGCGAACGCAGGAAACCGAACCCGTCCTGCAGCACTTCCAGAACGCCATCGCCGCCAACGGTCCAACCCTCATCCGCGCGTTCGCGCAGGATCTGGAACATCATCTCGCCCTTGCGCATGGTCGAGGCGTTTTCGATCTCCAGCTCTTCGGCCATGGCCAGAAGGTCTTTGGGGCTTTTGGCCTTCAGGTCGGCCA
The DNA here is from genome assembly GCF_056531745.1 of Ruegeria sp. L12. NCBI lineage: Bacteria > Pseudomonadati > Pseudomonadota > Alphaproteobacteria > Rhodobacterales > Roseobacteraceae > Ruegeria > Ruegeria sp. L12. The sequence goes on along the minus strand of NZ_JBQFMH010000004.1, from coordinate 101,811 downwards.
AATTCAGGGATTCAGTGGACATGATATATACCTTCACCGCTGACGCGCGGCACGAAGTGGAATTTCAGTACGGAAGATACGCCGCCCGGACGGGCGTGTTGACACCTTACATAAGCGCTACAGCCGCCCGAGTCAAACAGGCCCTCAGAACTTCAGAACAACCGCCAGGACGATGGCAACCATCAGAATGGTCGGAACCTCGTTCATCATGCGATACTGCCGTCCAGTGAGCTTATTTCGCCCCTCTACGAAATCCCTGCGCCGGGCCATCAGCCAATGATGGAACCAGGTCATCCCGATCACGGCCGCGCCCTTTATCCAGGGCCATGACCAGTCCCACCCGACAATGCCGGGGGTGAACACCATGATCAGCCCGCAGACCCACGCCACAACCATCGCCGGGCGCATGATTACACGCAGCAGCTTTTCTTCCATTTCAAAGAATATCTGCTCTGCGCCCTCAACCGCCTGCGCCTTTTCAACATGATAAACAAACAGTCTGGGTAGATAAAACAATCCGGCCATCCAAGAAATCACGGCCATGATGTGCAGTGCTTTCACCCATGGATAGATCGAGAAAAGAAGATCGGTCATTCCGGCTCCGAACGTTGTTCGGAACCCTCCCTAATAAAAAAATATGAAAAGAAAAAGGATGATGGTTTTGTAGGGTGATCAGAATCCGTGGATTACTTATTTACCCATCTGTTTTCCCCAGCATGGATAAGTTCACGGCAGGGTGTCGTGTTTCTGTTGAGTATATTTATTATCATTTAAAAACAATAAATTACCATGGTTATGAATATAAGGCGATGTGGATAACCAGCGGAACAACCTGGGACATTCAGGTTATCCCGAGGATGAAACTTATCCTTGTCCCGGCTGGATAGTCTCCGGGCGACTCGGAGAAGTTTTTGGCGAAATTCCCGGGGTTGCGTGTCAACCGGAAAACCATACAAACCACCCCAGAACAGTCATCGATTTGCACACGGGGTTTTCCACATGTCTGTCCCCATCGTTCTGGCCTCGGGTTCGGAAATCCGCGCGCAACTGCTGCGCAATGCAGGAGTGCCGTTTACGGTTCAAACCGCCCGCGTGGATGAGGATACTGCCAAGCGCGCGTTGCTGGCCGAACAGGCCGCACCCCGCGATATTGCCGACACTCTGGCCGAGATGAAAGCGCGCAAGGTCAGCGACAAGTTCCCCGGCGCAATGGTTCTGGGATGTGATCAGGTGCTGGATTTCGAAGGCCGATTGCTTTCCAAGCCTGAAACCCCCGAAGACGCGCTGGCGCAATTGAAGGCGATGCGGGGCAAACGTCATATGCTGCTTTCTGCCGCCGTGATCTATCAGGATGGCGAGCCGATCTGGCGGCATGTCGGTCAGGTCCGTCTGCGGATGCGGATGAGTTCGGATGCTTATCTGCGCGATTATATAAACCGCAACTGGGATAGCATCCGCCATGCGGTCGGCGCCTACAAGCTGGAAGAGGAAGGCGTGCGCCTGTTCGCCACCATTGACGGGGACTATTTTAACGTCTTGGGTATGCCTCTGTTGGAGCTGTTGAATTTTCTGGCCGTCAAAGGGGTTATTGATCAATGACAGAAAACCGAATTCCTCTGGCCGGTGTGATCGGGCATCCGATTGCGCATTCCAAATCTCCTACACTTCATGGGTATTGGCTGAAATCCTATGGGCTGCGCGGGCACTATATCCCCATGGACGTTGCCCCGGCTGACCTCGAGACGGTTTTGCGCAGTTTGCCCAAGGCCGGGTTTGTCGGAGCCAATGTCACCGTGCCGCATAAAGAAGCCGCGCTCAGGTTGGCTGATCATGTCTCGGACCGGGCGTCGGTGATCGGGGCCGCGAATACGCTGGTGTTCCGGGAAGATGGCTCGATCCATGCGGATAACACCGACGGTTACGGGTTCATGCAGAACCTGCGCTCAGGCGCGCCGGATTGGAATCCATCCGACGGGCCTGCGGTTGTCTTTGGCGCAGGCGGGGCCGCGCGTGCTGTATTGCAGGCTTTGGCGGAGGCTGGTGTGCCCGAGATTCTGTTGACCAACCGTACCCGCACCCGTGCCGACCACCTGAAAGAGGAATTCGGGCAGCGGATCACTGTGGTCGACTGGGTGCAGGCCGGCAATGTGATCGAAAACGCCGAACTGGTGGTCAATACGACCTCGCTGGGGATGCAGGGCCAGCCGGAACTACGCGTGCCGCTGGATGGGTTGCAGCCCGGTGCAGTGGTCACCGATCTGGTGTATGCACCGCTGAAAACCCGCCTACTGCAAACCGCGGAAGAGACTGGCTGCACCACGGTCGATGGGCTTGGCATGCTGTTGCATCAGGCGGTTCCGGGATTTGAACGCTGGTTCGGTATCCGTCCCGAGGTGGATGACGATCTGCGCGCGGCTGTGCTGGCATGAGCTTTGCGCTGGGTCTGACCGGCTCGATCGGAATGGGCAAAAGCACCACGGCGCAGATGTTCGTGGATGAGGGCTGTGCGTTGTGGGACGCGGACGCAGCGGTGCATCGGCTGTATTCTGACACAGGTGCTGCTGTCGAGCCGATGCGCGCGGCCTTCCCCGGTTCCGTTATCGACGGCGTGGTCAGCCGGGATGCGTTGAAGCGGATCATCGCGGGGGACGCCACTGCATTGAGGCGGATCGAGGCGATTGTGCATCCACTGGTTGCTGCGGACCGGGCCGCCTTCCGCGCGACGGCGACGGCGGATATTCTGGTCTTTGACATTCCCTTGCTATTCGAGACCGGAGGCGATGCCGCCATGGATGCCGTTGCCTGTGTGTCGATCCCGGCAAAAGAACAAAAACGCAGGGTGATGGAGCGCGGCACGATGACCGAGGCGCAGTTCGAACAGATTCGCGCCAAACAGATGCCAAATGCCGAGAAATGTGCGCGGTCGGATTTCGTGATCGTGACGGACACTCTGGACCACGCCCGCGCGCAGGTGCAGGATGTGATCAGGCAGATACAGGCGGGGATGGCAGATGCGTGAGATTGTGCTCGATACCGAAACCACAGGCTTTGACCCCGAAAGCGGCGACCGGATTGTCGAGATCGGCGCGGTTGAGCTGTGGAATCATGTGGCCACGGGCGAGACCTATCACGTCTATATCAACCCTGAACGGTCGATGCCGGAAGAGGCGTTTGGCGTGCATGGTATCGGCCCGGACCTGCTGGAAAATCCACGCCCGCCGGAAAAGGGCGAGGTCACGCTGAAGGATAAGCCCGTCTTCGCTAAGGTGGGCCAGGGATTTCGGGATTTTGTGGGCGACGCCAAGCTGGTGATCCACAACGCCGCGTTCGATATGAAATTCCTGAATGCGGAACTCAAATGGATGGGTGTTCCGCTGATCCCTATGGATCAGGCGATCGATACACTGGCCATCGCGCGCAAGCGGTTCCCGGGATCGCCTGCCTCGCTGGATGCACTGTGCCGCCGGTTTGACATCGATAACTCGAACCGGGTGCTGCACGGCGCTCTGCTCGACTCGGAAATTCTGGCCGAGGTCTATCTTGAACTGATCGGCGGGCGTCAGCCCGATTTTGGTCTGTCGACCGCGGCTTCAAATGCAGCCGGAGGTGCAGATGAATGGCGCCCGACGGCACGGCCATCGGCTTTGCCGTCCCGGATCACCGAAGACGAGCGTGCGGCACATCAGCAATTTGTCGAGAAACTGGGCGAAAACGCCCTGTGGACCCGCGCCTGACCCAGGCCACGCGCGGGTCAGAAGCGATCAGGCGTCGGCCTGCTGTGCCTGTGCAGCGGCCTGACGGCGTGCCAGTTCGTTGCGATACAGCGCCACGAAGTCGATATTGTCGAGGTTCACCGGCGGGAAGCCGCCATCACGGGTGACATCACTGACAATGCGGCGCAGGAATGGGAACAGCATGCGCGGGCATTCGATCATCAGGAACGGATGCATCTGATCCTCGGGCACGCCCTCCACGTGGAACAGACCGCAATAGTCAAGCTCGCACAGGAACAGGATATCTTCCAGGCCCTTGGCTTTGGATTTCAGGTTCAGCTTTACCGAAACCTCGAACTGGTGATCCGCCGGGCGTTTCTTGGCATCCAGATTCACCTGAACCGAAATCTCGGGTTGTACGTCACCCGAGACGCCTTTTTGCGCCATCACGTTTTCAAAGGACAAATCGCGAATGAACTGTCCCAGCACGCGCATCTGGACCTGCGGGGCGGCCTGGGCCGCGGTGTTTTCTGTGGCGTCTTCGTCGGCCATGGATCTACTCCGAAAATGAATTTCGCCACTGCTTAGCAAGTTGGGCCGGGTAGCTCAATGCTGGTGCGGACCTTCCACCCATTTCGAAGGCTTCGACGGCTCCTGACGGGGTCGCACTTCGGTATATTCGCCGTCGATCACATCGTCCTGATTGAACGGGTTTGGCCCGGACCGGAACTGCGCGCCGGTGCCCATCTGAAAATGTGTGATGGTGGCCTTGGACTTGAGATAACGGAACACCGCGACCCGGATGCCCGGAACAAGCAGAGCAAAACCAACGGCATCGGTGAAAAACCCCGGTGTCAACAGCAGCACGCCGGACAGCAGGATCATCGCCCCATGGGCCAGCGGCTCGGTCGGGTCGTCCAGTTCGGCGAAGGATCGCTGCAGATTGGCCAATGCCATGCGACCTTGTGTCCGCACCAGAACCGTGCCCAAAACCGCCGTCAGGACCACGATTGCAAGCGTTGGCCAAAGCCCGATCAGACCGCCAACCTGTATAAACAGGGCGATCTCGATGATCGGAACCAATAAAAAAGCCAGGAACAAGTACATTTGCGGTATCCTTTAGCATGGTCCGGGCTGTGGACTTGGCCCCGACTGTCACCTACATAGTGGCATAGGGCAGCGTATACAAAGCCCGGGTTCTGAAATGAGGACGAAATGAACTCACCCCTGATCCAGCTTCTGGTGCTGGCCGGAATTGCCATTTTCCTGATCCTGCGCTTGAAAAGCGTGCTTGGGACGCGGGAAGGTTTTGAGAAACCGCCCCTTCAGCAGCAGCCCGACACCAATGGTACGCGCCGCGACTTCGAAGTGATCGAAGGCGGCCCGGATCATGACATCACCGATCATGTTGCGGAAGACAGCGAACAGGCGCAAACCCTGGCCGCGATGAAGCGGGTCGAGCCCAGTTTTTCCGTCAGTGAATTCGTGCAGGGTGCCCGTGGCGCCTATGAGATGATCGTGATGGGGTTCGAAAAGGGCAATCTGGACGAAATCCAACCGTTCCTGTCCGAGGAAGTCTTCGACAGCTTTGTCTCTGTCGTGGCAGATCGTGAAGACAAAGGCCTGACAATCGAGGCCGAGTTCATCGGCGTGCGCGAAACTGCTCTGGTCGATGCCTCGTTCGACAAGGACAGCAATCAGGCCGAGATCACCATGCGCTTTATCGGTGAGCTGACCTCGGTCGTGCGGGATCGCGGCGGGGATATCATCGAAGGCAACCCCAACACCGTCAAACGTCAAAAGGACAGCTGGACCTTTGCCCGCGTCATGGGCTCGGACGATCCGAACTGGCTGCTTGTTGCCACGGACGCATGATTGCAGCGCTCCGGTCGCTTTTTCTGGGGGTCGCCATGACCACTGCCAGCGCCGCCGGAGCCGAGGCGACGCGATCCATCCTGTCATTCGATGACCTCGATGGCTGGGCCGCCGACGATCACGGGGCGGCCCTTTCGGTTTTTCTGAACACTTGCGGCGATCTGGATGACCCGGATTGGCAAGCGCTGTGCGGCGTGGCGAAGACTTATGAACCGGACGCGGCACGGGCTTTCTTCGAGCTGTTCTTTCGCCCGGTTGTGGTGGAAGACGGCAATGACTCCCTGTTCACCGGATATTTCGAACCCGAACTGGACGGCTCGAAAACCCCGACAGACACCTACCGCTATCCGGTTTACCGCATGCCGCCCGAGGCGCGCGGGGCAGGCCAATGGCTCAGCCGTCGCGAGCTGCTGACCGGCGATGCGATGACAGGCCGGGGTCTCGAGATCGCATGGGTCGATGACCCGGTCGAGCTGTTCTTTCTGCAGATTCAGGGCTCGGGCCGTATCCGGCTGCCCGATGGTAGTGCTCTGCGGGTTGGATATGGCGGTGCGAACGGGCACCCCTACCGTTCCATCGGCGCGGAACTGGTGCGGCGCGGTACGCTGGGCGCACATCAGGTCAGCGCGCAGATGATCCGGGCCTGGGTGCGCAAAAACCCCGAGGCCGGGGCCGAGCTGCTGTTTCACAACCCCTCATACGTGTTTTTCCGCGAGGTGACGCGCGTTGCGCCCGAGCTGGGGCCTTTGGGGGCGATGAACCGCTCGGTCACTACAATGCGCAGTATCGCGGCTGATCCGGCTTACACTCCGCTGGGCGCGCCGGTCTGGGTTGAGAAGGATGGCAAAGACCCTTTGCGGCGATTGATGATTGCGCAGGATACCGGATCGGCCATCAAAGGGGCGCAGCGGGCGGATATCTTCTTTGGTACCGGGGATTCGGCCGGTCAGGCTGCCGGTCGTCTGAAAGACCCCGGCCGTATGGTCGTGCTGCTACCGATCCAGCGGGCCTATGCCCTGTTGCCGGATGAGTTCTGATGACCCGGCGCAAACTGACCTCGGATGAGATCGAGCTGTGGCGCAAGGTCGCCAAACAGGCCGAGCGGCTGCATCCCGAATTGCCACAGACAGTTCATCCCACCACCTTGCCCAAGCCGAAACCGACCAAAACGCCGAAACCCCGGATCGAAGCGTTCGAACTGGGTCAGACGGCACCCACGAAACCTGCGCGGCATAGTCTGAAACCGTCTGTGACCGAGGGTTTGCGCGCCAGTCCGGTGCAGATGGACACCAAGGCGTTTGGCCGGATGAAACGTGGCAAGCTGAAGCCCGAGGGCAAGCTTGATTTGCACGGGATGCGCGTGGACACGGCGCACCCCGCGTTGATCAGGTTCGTCCTGACAGCGCAGGCGCAGGGAAAGCGGCTGGTTCTGGTGGTCACTGGCAAGGGCAAGGACAGGGACGAACCCGGACCGATCCCGACGCCGCGGGGTGTGCTGCGCAATCAGGTGCCGCACTGGCTGTCGATACCGCCTCTGGCGCAGGCGGTGATGCAGGTCACGCCCGCCCATATCAGCCATGGTGGCGACGGGGCCTATTACGTCTATCTGCGCCGCGTGCGTTAAAGGCTGCGTGCGGCGCGGGATATGCCGACCCAGACCACAGCGCTGACCAGCACGAAGAAGCCGCCGATCCACAGAAATTGCGTATCGAGTGAGACGCCCCGGTCGATCAGAACTCCGGTCAGGCCCGGCCCGATGGCCGAGCCCAGTACCATTACCGCTGTTGCCATCGCTTTGATGGCTCCGACATGCTGCGTGCCATAGAACTCGGCCCAGAAGGCGCTGGGCAGGGTTGCATTGGCCCCGACGGTCAGCCCCAGAAACAACAGCCCCAACGCGGCACCGCCAATCGTGTCGGCAAAACCCAGAATCACAAACCCCAACGCGATAGGCAGTTGATAAAACGGCATTATCCGCGCTGTTCCCCATTTATCCAGCGCCCAGCCAGCCGCGAACATCGAAAGCAGGGATACCCCGGTATAAACCGGAAACAGCGCCACCAGCTGCAGGTGTTGCCAGCCTTTGACCTCGGCCAGATGGACCTGCTGAAAGAAAAAAGCGGTGATGAAGGCGGATGGACCAAGGATCGCAGGCACCATGAACCAGAACAGTGGATGAAACAGCGTCTGTTTCCGGGTCCAGTGGCGGTCTTCCATACCGGTAGCGGAGTATTCGGAGGCCAGACTTTGCGGGGTGCGTTCCTGCCTGAGCAGGCCTATCAGAACCGGGATGCCCAGCAGGGTGACGCCCGCTGCTACCCCCCACAAAACGCGCCAGTCCAGAAACACCATCGCCGCAACAAAGCCCAGCGGCAGCAGCGCCTCGCCCATCGTATAGCCGACCGAGGCAATCGACAGCGCCTTGCCCCGCGTCACGGTAAACCATCGTGCCATGGCGACCAGGGCCAGATGGGTGGTCATCCCCTGCCCGAAGATGCGCAGCAGGAAGATGACCAGCGGCAGCAGTGCCAGCCACGTGTTCAGCGCCATGGCTGCCGCCGCAAGCGCCAGACCGCCAAGGACCAGCGGCCCCAGTACGCACACCCGGAACTGATCGGTCAGCCCGCCGGCCCAGATCATCACCAGCCCGGCTGCGGTGGTGCCCAGCGTATAAAGCCCGCCCCATGCCCCATGGCTCAGCCCGAACTCGGCGCGGATCTCGCCTGCGAAGATCGAGATGAAAAAAGTCTGGCCGAAACTGGACAGAAAGGTCAGCAAGACGCCCGCACCCAGCCAGGTGGCATTCCGGACAAGATACTGGCGCAGTCTGAACTGCGTCACGGAGAGCTGACCTCCGCCTCACCGGTTTCGCTGAGTACGATCTCGGTCGCGCCATCGGTATTGCGTTCGCTGGGCGGGACCAGAACGTCGATGCCGGGGCGGTCGGGCCCGAAGGTGTTGCTGACCCGGCGAACCGAACTGAGGATGGCCAGCAGCGCCGGTGAGGTCGCGGCCACGAAATGTGACGATCCTGCGTCGCTGTTGAAGGCGGTCGTGTCGATCACGTTGATCGGATATTCCGCCAAAGCCTCGGCAGAACTGATATTGCCCAGCCTTTCCCCATCCGCCGTACCGCGCAGGCGGGATGAGATGTTCAGCACCTTGTCCTTCTGCGACACCATCACCACAAACGGATCGGGCGGGGTCTTGATGCTGTTCATCTGCGACCGGAACAGATCCACATCCAGATCGGGCGAGATCAGGATCACCCCTTCCAGATTGCGGTTCGCCCAGCCCGGTTCGCGCAGTTCGGCCTGCCGCATCATCTCCATCGTCAGGGCGCCGCCCATGGAATGAGCGATCACGATCACCCGCTTGACGCCCATGGATTTCAGATAGCGCACCGTCTGTTCCAGCCCGTCGCGGGCGAACAACATGCTGTCCAGATCATAGGCATAGCCGGTGCCGCGCGCCTGACTGGGCCAGGAATAGATCAGGGTGGTGCCGGGAATGCCGATATCATGGCTCAACTGTGCCGCCCGAAACGCAGTCTCGGCCTGCGTGGCGTTGTAGCCATGCACGAAAATGCTGACATCTTCGACCCCGCGCAGGCGCGATTTCAACTCGTCCGGGCCCGAGAATTCGGTAACGTCCGCCATCACAAACTGCTTGTCGGGGTTTGGGTTGCCGTATGAAAATTTCAACTCGCCGGGTGTATGAGACGGCGGGATCGAGACCGTGAGTTCCAGATAGCGCAACGCCTCGGCACGGCGCGCGCCATAAATGCCGTCGGCCTCGCGGGCGCGGGTGGTGGCGGCAAAGACAGTGGCGGGGGTGCCGACCTTCAGCGCTTCGGGCACGGTTCGCGACACCGACCGATCGACACAGGCGGTCAGCAGGCACAGATGGGCAACAAGGATCAGATAGCGCAGCACGGGCCCGTCCCTACTCGGTTCTGCCGCTACGCTACCGTATTCCCGCCGCGCGTCCAGCCTTGGCCCGTCCGAAACCGGCAAAAACCGGCTGAGCCATGTTACAGAACGTAACGGCTGAGGTCGGTGGATTTGGTCAACTCGCCCAGATTATCCTCGACGAACTGCGCGTTCACCGTGATCTCGGCCCCGGCCTGATCGGGGGCATTGAACGAAAGCTCTTCGAACACGCGCTCCATCACCGTATAAAGCCGCCGGGCGCCGATATTTTCCACGCTCTGGTTCACGTCCGCGGCGATACGCGCCAATGCGGCGATGCCATTTTCGGTAAAGCTGACGGTGACTTGTTCCGTGCCCATCAGGGCCGTGTACTGGCGGGTCAGGGCATTGTCGGTCTCGGTCAGGATGCGCACGAAATCCTCTTCGGTCAGCGCGCGCAGTTCGACACGGATCGGCAGACGGCCCTGCAATTCCGGCAACAGGTCCGACGGTTTTGCGATATGGAACGCGCCCGAGGCAATGAATAGGATGTGGTCGGTTTTTACCGGGCCATGTTTGGTGCTGACGGTGGTGCCTTCGATCAAAGGCAGCAGGTCGCGCTGCACTCCTTCGCGGCTGACATCGCCGCCACGGGCCTCGGCCCGGGCGCAGACCTTGTCGATTTCGTCCAGAAACACGATGCCGTTCTGTTCCACCGATTCCAAAGCCACCCGGTTGACGGTTTCGTCATCCAGCAGCTTGTCGGCCTCTTCCCCGATCAGCGCGTCATAGCTTTCGGCGACAGTCATGCGTTTCCTGACGGTGCGCCCGCCAAAGGCTTTGCCGAAGATGTCGCCCAGATTCATCATCCCCATCTGGCTGCCGGGCTGGCCGGGAACATCGAACATCGGCATCGGGTTCGAGGTGTCGGACAGCTCCAGCTCGATCACCGTGTCGTCCAGTTCACCCGCTTTCAGCTTCTTGCGGAACATCTCACGCGTGCCTTCGCGGGCGTCTTCGCCTGCGATAGCCTCGATCACGCGGTCCTCGGCGGCCTGATGGGCGCGTGCCTTGACGTCTTCGCGCATATATTCACGGGTCTGGATGATGGCGGCATCGGCCAGATCGCGCACGATCTGTTCCACGTCGCGGCCCACGTAACCAACTTCGGTGAACTTGGTGGCCTCGACCTTGATGAAGGGCGCGCGGGCCAGTTTGGCCAGACGGCGGCTGATCTCGGTCTTGCCGACGCCGGTGGGGCCGATCATCAGGATGTTCTTGGGATAGACCTCGTCGCGGATGTCGTCGGCCAGCTGCTTGCGCCGCCAGCGATTGCGCAGCGCCACGGCCACGGCGCGCTTGGCATCCTTCTGGCCAATGATGAAGCGGTCCAGTTCCGAGACAATCTCGCGCGGGGTCAGGTCGGTCATGCGTGTCCATCCGTTTGTTTCGCATCGGAACCTAGTCATGGGGCGCGAAAACACAAGCCACGCGGGCGAAGTTCACGGAAATTCACGGAATCTACACGCAATGGCGTTGTAACGTGAGTGGCTTCCCCGGCGTCATATCCAGCATAAACAGCGACGGGCCTACGCCTTTTACCTCTGAAGGGAGAATTCATCATGATCAACCGCCGCTCACTGTTCCTGACCGCCGCCGCTGCCGGTGCCGCACTGACCCTGACCAGCGCCAATGTTGCCCTGGCCGGTGGCCATGCGGGCCATTTCGAAGGTTTGTCAAACCATGTCACCAGCGGATCGGTAGAGGTGGTCAAGAAAGGCGACCGCTATATCGTCGAGCTGGGCGATGACTTTTCGCTGGACGGTGGTCCGGACCCGCGCGTGGCACTGGGCAAGGATGGCAAGTACGACCCCGACACCAAGCTGGGCGCGTTGCTGAACCTGACCGGCAAGCAATCCTATGCGGTGCCGCCGACGCTGGACGTGTCGAAATACAATGAAGTCTATATCTGGTGCGAGGTCGCAGGCGTGCCGCTGGGCGTTGCCAAGTTGAACAAATAAACACTGGAATGCCGGTACGGGGCGGGTACATCCCGCCCCTGACGCGCCGTTAGGTGACATGGCGCTTGTCTGCTACACTCCCCGAAACCGGGGACGTATTTGATGACAAAAATTGCCAAGATTACCCTTTTGTTTGTGGTGTTTGTGGATCTGATCGGGCAAGGGCTGGTCTTTCCCATCATCAATTCCCTGATCATGGAGACGAAATCCGGGTTCCTGCCGGAAAGCACCGCCATTGGCACCCGGCATCTGTATTACGGGCTGGTGATCGGCTGCTTTTTCCTGTCGTGGTTTCTGGGCGTGGTCTATGTGTCGAAAGTCTCAGATTCCATCGGCCGCAAGAACGCGCTGCTGGTCTGTCTTGGCGGCGCGTTGGCGGGGTATGCGCTGACCATTGCCGCACTTTATCTCAACAGTCTTCTGCTGCTGATCATCGGTCGATCCATCACCGGGTTTACAGCCGGAAACCAGCCCATCGCGCAGGCGGCGATGATTGATGGCAGCACCGATGCCGCCGACCGCGACCGCAACATGGGCTATATCATCACCGGGGTCAGTTTCGGCCTTGTCGGTGGTCCCATCATCGGAGCGGTCCTGTCGGACACCGCCCTGCTTGGCAGCTTTGCGACCCTGAAAACCCCGTTCTACGGTGCCTTTGTTCTGGTGCTGGTCGCCATCTTCCTTGTGCTGACCTTCTTCAAGGACACCCGGACCGAGCGCGAACCCTTTGTCTTCCGCCCCCGCGACATCACCGACAGCCTGATTGCTGTGCGCGGACATCCGATGGTGCTGAAAATCCTGCCGGTCTATGCGCTGTTCATGGTTGCCAATGTCACGTTCTACGTGTTTGTCGACAATTTTCTGACCAGCGCCTGGGGCTATGGTGTGATCGGCGGCAGTATGGCGATGGTGGTGATCGGCTTTGCGTTGGCCTTTTCCAGCACCTTCCTCGTCAAACCCGCGCAGGAAAAGTTTAGCAAACATTCCATCATCTATACCTCGCTGGTGGTGATGGTGATCTGTGGCTTTGCCTTCGCCTTCAGCCCCAGCGGCGTGCTGAGTTACGTTCCGGTTTTCTTCTTCTATTTCTTCTTCGGCGTCTCATACCCGACCCTGCTGGGCCTGTTCTCTTCGGCGGTTAGCGAAACCGATCAAGGCTGGGTCATGGGGGTAACCACCGCCGTCTTCTGCTTGGCGGGTGGCGTCATGTCCCTGATCGGTGGTGGATTGATGAGCGTCGATATCCGCCTGCCCTATTACATCGTGATTGCGACCGCGATCATGGGCTTGATCGGAATGCACATCCGCTGGAAAGGTAAAGAGATAAAGGCGCTTTTAGCCTGAGATCGTCTCGACGGTCAGATTGCCGTTGGTATAGACACAGATATCGGCGGCAATCGCCATCGCTTCGCGGGCGACCTGTTCGGCATCCTTGTCGCTGTCCATCATCGCGCGGGCCGCGGCCAATGCAAAATTGCCGCCCGATCCGATGGCGGCCACATTGTGCTCGGGCTCCAGCACGTCCCCTGCCCCGGTGATCACCAGCAGGTCCTTACCGTCGGTGACGATCAGCATCGCCTCGAGCTTTTGCAGATACTTGTCGGTGCGCCAGTCTTTGGCCAGCTCGACCGAGGCTCGGGCCAGCTGACCCGGTGTTGCTTCAAGCTTGGCTTCCAGCCGTTCCAACAGCGTGAAGGCGTCGGCGGTCGATCCGGCAAACCCTGCGACAACCTCAAACCCGCCCGGCGACAGGCGGCGTACCTTGCGGGCGGTGCCTTTGATCACGGTCTGGCCCAGGCTGACCTGCCCGTCCCCGGCGATGACAACCTGCCCGCCCTTCTTGACGCCCATAATGGTCGTGCCGTGCCATCCGGGAAAATCGCTGTCTGCCATGGAAGCCTCCGTTTTCTCTGGCGTTCTATATGGGCCGCGCGCGCCGGCGGCGCAACCGTGCTTAAACTGCCCAAAAGATATGCAACAGGTGCAAACCAGGGCTGTTGAGTCGGCATTTGTAAGAACAGAGGGTCAGAGCTAAATCAGCCTCACAACCGACAACGGGTCGGCTGTTTCTGTCAAAAGGAATAAGCACATGGCAAACGCAATCGCAAAAACCCATGCGCCGCTCGGAGCAGTCACCATCCTGCACGCAGTGGACGCAATCTTCCATCGCTTTGAAGGCGTTGTCGCATGGTACCAGTCCCGCAAAACCCGCCAGGCACTGGAAAACCTGACCGATGCGCAGCTGTACGATATCGGCCTGAACCGCGGCGACATCGCCAAGTTCTGATCCGACTTCAGTCACAAACGTAAGATAAGCCGCTCACCCGAGCGGCTTTTTCTTTGTCAACGCAGCGCGTATTTTCCGGCCTGAGACGGTAAAAACGCCTCAATCGCGGCGGTTGCGACCACGTGGCGGGTGCCCGCTGCGTCATCCACGACGTCCTGCCCACCCAGAACCGCCCGTACCTCGGCGCGCCCTCTGGGCAGGTCTGCGGCCACCAGGGCGCAATCCACCTTTTCAGGGCTCTGGACGCCGATGGTCACCTTCACGCGCATATCGCTGTGATCGATCCCCAGCTTCGAGAACAATGTGATCGACGAATGATGCAGCGCATCCTGCACCGCGCGCCGGGCTGCCTTGGTATAATCCTGACCATAGAGGTCATTTCCCATACCCATTTCCAGAATGATGCGTTGTTCACTCATCGCGCGTCCTCCATATCGAACGAGACCGCAAGCGCCGCGTTGGCAATGACCGTGCGCCCGGCGTTGCCCGGTTTGTCGATATCCAGCCCGCCTTTTGCGACGGTGATATTTGGCGTCCCATACGGAAATATCGACGTCAGCTTGTCGATCTCGACCTGTTCCGGCTGCTGCACGCCGATTTCGACGTCTATGATCATGGCCTCTTTTGGAAAACCGAACAGTTCGGCCATGTTGATCGAGTTGTGCCACAGCGCATCCCGGATCGCACGCAGCGCAGCCTCGGTATAGTCGGCCCGCCGCAAAGATGTGCCCATCCCGAATTCCACCAATACCCGTGTCTTGGCCATCTGCCCCCTCCGATATCTCAAAAAAAAGGCGCCCGATTGCAGGCGCCTTTCATCATCGTCAAATCACATCGGATCAGATCGATTCGTCAATCCAGCTTTGCAGTGCCGCCTTGGGCGCAGCACCGGCGCGGTTCGACACGACCTGACCGTCCTTGAAGATGAACAGCGCAGGAATGCCGCGCACGCCCATGGCGGCGGCAGAGTTCGGGTTGCTGTCCACGTCAACCTTGGCGATCTTCACCTTGCCGCCATATTCGGTGGCCAGCTCTTCCAGAGCGGGGCCAATCTGCTTGCAGGGGCCGCACCATTCGGCCCAGAAATCCACCACAACGGGGATGTCAGAGTTCTTGACTTCGGCGTCAAAGGTATCGTCGGTGACGGCAACGGTCGACATATTCTGTCTCCTGAATGGGGAATGCTTGGGAACAGAACCTAGGTGCGGTGTTCGGTGAGGTCAAGATATCGGGTGGTGGGTCAGCGCATCCGTCACAAGATCGTGTGGCAGCCACATCAACTGCGCCGTGCGGGTCCACAGGATCGCAGTTCGGATGCTGTGATCCGGGTAGATCTGCGCCAGCGCATGCGCATAGGCCCCCATCTGCCGCAACAGGCCGTCCGGGCAGGTTTCGGGGGTTTCCGGGACGGTTGCATTCGATTTGAAATCAACGACATGGACCTCGGTATCCGAGACGATCAGCCGGTCGATGACGCCATGCAGTCTTGTGCCGTTCAGATCGGCCGAGACGGGAACCTCGGCCAATGCCTCAGGCGCGAAGACCGGTTTCAGGTGATCTGCGGTCAGCACTGTTTCTGCTTCGCGCAGTATGTTCTGCCTTTCGACGTCATGCATATCCGGCAACAATCGGGCGCAAAGCTGCGGCCATTGGCCTCGGTCAATGGCGGGCAGATGTTCAAGCAGCAGGTGCAGACGTGTTCCGCGCAGCTTGGCGGCCTCTTCGTCCTGCCCCGCATCGCCGGGCAACGCCTTTGCGCCGCCCAGATCGGACGGGCTGAGCGTTTCTGCGGGCGCGTGCGGTTCTTTCGCGGCTTGATAAAACATCTCAGGCAGGTTTAGCGGCTCGGGCGCATCAACGTGGCGTTCGATTGGGGGCAGTGCGTCCCAATCACCATGCGCCAGCCTTTGAGTGTGCGTTCCGGGAATCTGCGTTGCTCCGGCGCGGGCCATTGCGGCCTCGACCATTTGATACCAGCTGTTGCCGTCCTTTCCGACATCCCCCGCCGCGGCGACGATCAACCACTTTTCTGCTCGTGTTAGAGCCACATACAGCAGACGAAGCCGTTCGTTTTCTTCCCTCTGGCGCGCCTCTTCCCGCGCTGCCGCAACCAAAGCGGGCGATGCGTCGGCGGACACTTTCCACAGCGGCGTCTCTCCGGCCATCATGATCTCGGCATCGCGCGGCGGCTGCCGTTTGCCCGTGTCCGGCAGAATCACGATCGGCGCTTCCAGCCCTTTCGAGCCATGCACGGTCATCACCCGGATCATGTTGCCGACACCGCTCATCTGTCGTTTGATCTCCAGATCATCGGTTTGCATCCAGACGAGGAAACCCGTCAGGCTGGGAATATCCGTGCGCTCATAGGCCAGCGCCTGCGACAGCAATGCGTTGATCCCGTCCTCGGCCTCGGCCCCCAACCGACCCAGCAGCTTCCGACGTCCGCCGTGCCGGGTCAGAATCCGTTCGATCAGATCGTAAGGACGCAGAAAGTCGGTTTGTCCACGCAGATCATTCAGAATTGCGAGCGTATCGGAGAACTCCTCGGCCCGGTTGCGCAGCGCCGCCCACAGGAACCCCTCATTCCGCCGGTGCGCCAGATCGAACAGTTGCTGTTCCGACCAGCCGAACAGAGGGGACTTCAGAACCGTCGCCAGCGACAGGCTGTCTTCGGGCGTGGCAAGGAAGCTGAGCAATGCGGCCAGATCCTTGACCGCCAGCTCGGCGCCCACCTTCAGACGGTCCGCCCCGGCGATCGGCAGATTGGCCGCCTTGCAAGCGCGAATGATATCGGCAAACAGGTCCGAGCGGCGCTGGACCAGAATCAGGAAATCGCCCGGTTGTACCTTTCTGCGCACGAATGCGCCGGGCGTGTCGCCGTCTTCCGGGATAGTCTCACCCTGCTCGATCATATTCTTGATCGAATGCGCCACCTGCTCGGCCAGAACGACGGTGTGGTGCCTTGCACCGGGCCGGTCCACGGGGTCGGTCCAGTCGCCCTCTTCGTTGTCTTCCACCTTCTCGACCACCGGCCACAGATCGACACGGCCCGGAAGATCGGCCTTGAATGCCCGGTGCGGTGCTTCCTTGTGGAACCCGGCATCCGTGCGGTTTTCGAACAGAATATCGACCAACCCGAGGATCGCGCTGGAGGATCGGAACGAATATTCCAACGTTGAATCCCACAGTTTAGAGCCTGATTCCTCCAATTTCCGCCCAAACTCCAACTGCATCCGATCAAAGGCCTGCGGGTCGGCGCCTTGGAATGAATAGATCGACTGTTTCTTGTCTCCAACCACGAAGATCGTGCGCTCGACCCCAGATCGCGCCCCTTCCCCGCTGGTGAACTCCTGCGCCAGTTTTTCGATTACGTCCCACTGATCCGGGCTGGTATCCTGCGCCTCGTCCACCAGAATATGGTCGATGCCGCCATCCAGCCGGTACAGCACCCATTCCGCCACCGCCGGATCGTTCAGCACCTGACGCGCTCGCAGGATCAGGTCATCGAAATCGAGCCAGCCGCGCAGTTGTTTGCACCGTTCGTATTCCGGCAGGAAGGCCGTGGCAAATCGGTGTAATACATGCGTTTTCTGCGCTGCAACCAGCGCCAGCCGCTGTTCCCGTGCAGCTTCGACACGCAGCATCAGCGCTTCGAGTTTGGGCATTCGATCCGCCAGTGCGCCTTCGCGCAGGGCTTTGGTGGGAAAGCCATTGATCTTGGCAGTGAACGGCTCTCTCGCACCTTTTCCGGTCAGGAGTACGCTTTCCAACAGCGGTAGATGGCCAAGCCGCGCTTCGGTGAACGCCGCCAGTTTGTCGGCAGCCTTGGCGTTGTTGCCGCCGCTTTCGATCAGGACGGGCAGCATGGATTGGATCAGTTCAACCTCGCCGCCCAGAAAAACCCGTTCCAGTAGTGCGCTTTCGTTAAAACCTGCGGGCAGTTCAAACAAGTGCAGCAGATCATCCCATTGCAAGGACTGCGTAAAATGGCTGCGTTTCTGCGTGATGGCGGCGGTCAGTTTTTCGAATCCGGTATCGGTGACGAACCGGGCGACATCCTCGACCAACGCGGCCTGCATGCCTTCGGCAAAATCCTCGACAATCTCTTCGCGCAGCAGCGCGGCAGCGCGGTCCTCCATTTCAGCGAATTGAGGGCTGACCCCCGCTTCAAGCGGGAACCGCCGCAGCAGCGCGGCGCAGAACGAGTGGATCGTCTGGATTTTCAACCCGCCCGGCGTTTCGATCGCGCGGGCAAACAATGTTCTTGCTTGTGCCAGACGGTCGGCACTGATGAGGCCTTCGACCCCCAGATCAGTGAGCTGCGCCAACAACGGCGCGTCGCCCAGCATGGCCCATTGCCCCAACCGCTTGAACAACCGGTTCTGCATCTCGCTGGCGGCGGCCTTGGTGTAAGTCAGGCACAAAATGTGCTGCGGCTGCACCCCATCCAGCAGCAGCCGCGCCACCCGGTCGGTCAGAACCCGCGTCTTTCCTGACCCCGCATTCGCCGCCAGCCAGGTTGACGCATCCGGGCGCGCCGCCTGCACCTGTCGTTCGGTGGCGTCATTGCGCGGGCTCATGTCAGGTCCTCCGGAAGGGTTTCGGCAGAACGGTCCCATTCACCGAAGCGGGCCAGATGGTCATAATCGCCAAGGTCCGTATCCTTGTGCAGCATCCGGCGGGATGAGAAGCCTTGATCAGGCTCTAAATAAGCGGAAATGAGCTGTTTGAGTTCGTCCAGAACCTTGTCCGCCGGTTCCTTCGCCAGCGGCGCAGCGACCTCTTTATAGCTGCCGCCCATACCGATGAAGACGGCCTGTGCGACAGGCAACGGGTCGAAGCCTTCAATCCCGCCCTGTTCGGCAATGGCGGCTTCGATCAGCAGTTGTTTGTCGAATTTGGCCTGCTGACTTTCGGTTGGGGGCGCACCGGTCTTGTAGTCGATGATCCGCATCGCGCCCCGGCTGTTCAGGTCGATCCGATCCGCGCGACCCGAGATGGTGAAGTCCAGCGGCGCAAGCGCCAGTTTCATCATCACCTCGAAGGCTACGGGCCCACCATCTGTGCGGCGCTGGATTTCGGCAGACAGAAAGCTGTCGGTGATCCGTTCCAGCCGCGCCAGCCAGAGCTTTCGTGCCGTGGGCCATGCGACATGCTCCTCCAGCAGCGCCTCGGCCCGTTTCAGGAAATTGTCGCGGGTCAGCAGGGCCGGATCCAGCACGCTGTCACGCACGAACTGCTCCAGCACTTCGTGAATAACGATCCCGCGCAGCAACGCGTCCGGCGCGTGGACCAGAGGGTCCAGCGGTTTCAGGCGCAGAACGTGGCGGGCATAGATGGCATAGGGATCGCGGATCAGGCGCTTGATCTCGGTGACACTCAAACGCCGGGGGCGGGAGGCCACAGGCGGTCGCGGCGAGGGGCGATGCGCGGCGTCGATCCGGGGGGCGTGTTCCAGCGCCTCTGCCCAGCCCAATAACCTGGACCCGCGCGCGCGCATCGTTGCAAGCGCATCGGTGCCGCCCTGATCTGGCAAACCTTGCAGCAGGTTTGTCAGGCGGTTCAGCCACCGTGACGGTACAGTTTCCGCGTCATCCGAGCGGGTGGCGCGGGACAGGACGACCTCAGCGGCACCCACCGCCTGTTGAAAGTCATGGGCAGACAGACCAATGCGGCGTTCGGGCAGCAGCAGCCCGGCAGCATTGCGCATCTGCCGGTTCAGCCACGGATCAGGCGCGGGGGCCTCGGGCCAGCTACCTTCATTGAGGCCGCCGAGGATCAGCAGATCAGCGCCCTGAACCCGTGCCTCCAGCGTACCCCAGATCATCAGGTGCGGATGGGGTGCATCGCGGTCACGGACCTCTTCACCGGCCAGCAATGCGCCCAGCAGATCCGCGAAGTCATGCGCCGTCATCGCGCCGCCATGCTGCGCCTCGGCTTCCAGAGCGGTCATGACCGCCAGTGCTTTTTGACCGGCGTTCTTGTCCCAAAGCGTACCGGGCGTACCGGATGATCCAGCCGATATCGCCTCGGCAAGTTTGCGCAATTGTGCGACCCAATCGGTCAGCGGGCGTTCCGCGGGGCTGTGTTGATCGCAGAAAGACCGGATCATCCAGCGAACCCAATCCTCGGGCGCTTCAGAGCGGATGGCAAAAGCAGTCAGGCTGGCGCTGTCGGGGAAGGGCGGGCCGTGGCGGCGCAGGTCGAGTTCCAGATCACGGGTATGCAGCAGATGCGCACCGCGATCCGCGCCGTCATGGCAGAGCGGGTGCTTGAGCAGGGTCAGCAGCGCCTCGGCATCCAGACGGCGGGCAAACAGGCCAGCCACATGGCGCAGAAACCGCCCCGGAGGCGACAGTTGCAGCGGCAGGCCGGCGCTGTCATCGGGCAGGATGTTCCAGCGATCCAGCGCGGCGCTGACCTGACGGGTCAGCATCCGGTCAGGCGTGATCAGCGCGGCGGTCTGGCCGGTCTCGGCGGCCTGACGCAGACGCAACGCAATCGCCAAGGCCTCGGACCGGGGCGAGGAGGCCTCGATCAGCGTCACGTCTTTGGTTGCGCCTTGCAGATCGGTCAGGTTTGGCCCTTCGGACATCCACGCATCGGTGACCGGCGCAGGGCGTAAAGCTAGCGAAATCAGTTTGTTGCGTGCGGGCGAGGGGGGGTGATCCTCTGTCCACGGCAGAATCTGGTCTGGTGTCAGATCAAGTTCGTACATCAGCTTGCGAAAGCGATACTGCGGATGATCTTCCGAGGTCAGGGCATCATCGAGGCTGTGCCAGACGTGCTGAGGCTGGTCGAAATCGTAGCCGGGCAGAACCAGCGCCCCCTGCGGCAGGCGCGCGACGGCTCGCATCAGCATCATCGTCGTGCCGCGCGATCCGGTAGACCCGGCAAGGATGATCGGGTGCGGCGGCGGGGCCTCGTGCCAGCGTGTGATAAGGTTTTCGATCACGCGCCGCTGCCGCGCCTGCGGGTCCATCGCGTCGGGGCCGGTTTGCATGAAATGATCGGCGATCCCGATAAAGGCCTGCGCCCGCGCCCAGTGGCCCGATAAATCGCTGACATCCAGATTGCGGATCGCATCAGGTGAGACGCCTTCGCCCTGCATCTCGTCAATCAGCGCCGCCAGACTGTCGGACAAATCGAACAGAGACGACCGTGCGGCCAGATCGGGTTGCTGATCCAGCAGCTTGGCGATCAGTTGCGTCAGTTCCAGCCGTCGTCGCAGCGGTGGAATTGCGGGCGGCACCTGTGCCAGATCAGCGCCTTCGCCCAGATCGGTGACCAGCGACAGCTGCGGCAGCAGGCAGGGCGGTCCCTGATCAAACAGCTCGCGAACACGGCGTGCCATGCGGCGGGTGTTGACCACCAGCTGAACCCGCGCCAGCGCCTCGGGCGGCTGGTTTGCAAATCGATTCCGCAGCCCGTTGACCAACACTTGCGGAAAGTCCGCGCCCGGTGGAACGGCAAAGACCCGGGGCTGGGGGCTGGGCTCAAACATCCGCGATCAGTCCTTCGGCCAGAGCGATCCCCTCGGGACGTCCGACATCACACCAGCGACCGGGATACGAAAGCGCGAACAGGCGTTTTTCCTGCAGTATTCGATCCCACAGAACGTTCAGCGAGAACGCATCCTCGGCGATGTCATGCAGGCCACCGGTCTTCAGGATTTGCGCACCGCCATAGATCAGACCAGCACCACGAGTGATCCGGCCGGAGTCGTCCTGCGTGAAATCACCCGATCCCGTGTGCCCAAGCGTCTGACCTGTCGGGATGCACATCAGCAACGCATCCATCTGGCCGGGGTCCCAATGATCTTGCAGCATTTGCAACGGGTTGGGCCCAGCCCAGATCGCGTCGCTGTTGAGGGTGAACACCGGATCCGATCCAAGCATCGGCAGCGCGGCCTTTAGCCCGCCTCCGGTTTCCAGAATCTTTGGGGACTCATGTGACAGCAGCACGCCTTTCGGGGTCAGATGTCTGGCCAATTGATCCGCATGATAATGGGTGTTGGCGACGATGCGTGAGGGTTGCAGCGGCGCGGCAAGATCCAGCGCGTGGTCGATCAGAGGCCGCCCGGCCACTTCGATCAGCGGCTTGGGGCGATCCTTGGTCAGGGCACCCATGCGCGTGCCGAAACCGGCAGCGAACAGCATCACGGCCTGTGGCGTACCGGTCATTGCGGCCTCAGCTTGTTAAGGTTTTCGGGGCTGGGGGCAGGCAGGGCCTCGCGCAGCAGATCGGCCACCGGGACAAGCGCCGGATGTTCCAAATCGCGCATCAGATGGGTCCAGGCGGCCGGGATCAGATCGACGTAGTGCGGCTTGCCGTAATCCGTCGCCAGCCGCGCGAAACCGCCCAGAATACGCAGGTTCCGCTGCGCACCCAACACCGCATAGGCGGTGCGGAAATCGTGGCCGTCCACGCCGGTGGCCGAGATATAACGGTCGATCATCCGCATCTCGATCCCGGCGGGTACGTTGCGGCGCACATCCTGCAGAAGGGACATCAGATCATAGGCGGGATGACCCAGCATCGCGCTTTGAAAATCCAGCAAGCCAACCCGCGCCAATCCTTCGCGATCAGGCAGCCAGATCAGGTTTTCGGCGTGATAGTCGCGTTGCACCACCACCCGTGTACCGCCGGTTTCCCGGTGCAGGATATCGGCAAAACGCTGCTCGAACCGGCCGCGTGCCTCGGTGTCATGAGACCCGAGAATGCCCTGCGCATATTTGGTGAAAGACAGCGCTGCATATTCGGTCATCAGGGCAGGGTCATAGCTGTCGAGTGACAGGGTTGCAGCCTGGTGAAGATGCACAAGAACATCCGTCGCCGCGTCATAAAGCGTTCGTTCTTGCGAGGGGTCATCGCGCAGAACGCGGGCAAACAGCGCATCGCCAAGATCTTCAAGCAGCAGGAATCCGAATTCGGTGTCTTCGGCATAAATTTCCGGCGCGCTCAGGCCCAGCGACCGCAGATAGTTCGCCATGCGCACAAAGGATGCGATGTCTTCGCCCTTGTCGGGTGGGGCATCCATCAGCACGGCGGTTTGGCCCGTCGCGGGATCGGTCAGCCGCTCGTACCGGCGGTTCGAGGCATCCCCGGCCAGAGGCGCGTGCTGCGCACCACACCACGGTGTCCGGGCAATCAGGGCTTCGGCCAGAACGGCGCGGTTTGTCATCCAAGTCCCTCCAGTCTGGGGTTCCATTTCGGGTCGGTCCAGCCGAATTCCAGATGCCTTGTGTCCTGGCTGTCTGCGTCGGCCGAGAACCGGATCAACAGGGCCGATTGAGGTGCCAGCGCGTCCAGCTTCCCGGGCCACTCGATCAGACAGATGCTGGTCTCAAACGCTTCGGTCAGCCCCAGCTCTTCGATCTCTTCAACCGACGAAAGACGGTAGAGATCAGAGTGCCAGACCTCACCAATTCGGGTGTCATAGACCTGCACAAGTGTAAATGTGGGCGAGGGGACGTCCTCGGGCATGGCCAGAACGGATTGTATCAGTGACCGTGCGAAATGGGTTTTGCCGCTGCCGATCGTGCCCTCCAGCAAAATGGTGTCACCCGGCTGCAGCGCGCCTCCCAGATGGGCGGCGAATGAGGCTGTTTCTTCGGGGGAATTCACGGTCAGAGTCAACGGCGCAGTCATGGCGCCACAATGAACCCGCGCCCGGTCGGCTGCAACCCGGTTCAGGCGCTGATTTTTTCAGGCACCAAACGGTTTTCGAACAGATCGGGGGCGCTGAACCGAACGATGGTCGCGCCGTTTTGCATCGGGTCGACCGTGCAGGTCATTTTGGTGCCGTTTTTCAGGGTCAGCTCAGCTGACCAGTCGGCGCGATTTTCGCGTGAATGCACGAAATCTCGAATTTCGCCCAGAACCGGAGTGGCGGTGCAATGTTCCTGCCATTTAAGTGTCACCTCCAGCACGGTTGCGGACTCAAGCCCGGCCTCGCCCGTGTCGCCCCAGAGCATCTGATAGGCGTAGTTTGTGAATGCGAGCGTTCCGTCATCCGCAAAAACCGCGATTCCATCGGCGAGTTTGTCGAGGATGGATTGCATCAGGTCCATCTCGGACCGGAACCGCCGGGTCAGAGTGATTTCGGCGGTAATGTCTTCGAACAAAAACGCAACCGCGCCGTCCGGGTGCGGGCGGCCGCTGACGGAATATACAGACCCCGAAGGCAGCGACCATGTTTCCTGATAATTCCCGTCCTGCGCGGCTTCGATCAGGTCATTCATCTGCCGCCGCCAACTGCGATAGTTCTTGGGTTCGGGCATCATGTGCTGATCGCGAAGCCGGTCAAAGAAACTGGACAGGCTGGGCCGGCAACTCAGGAAGTCGGGTGGCAAAGTTGTCAGATCGATCAGCGCGGGATTGAACAGGGCGAGCTGCCGGTTGCGGTCGAAGATGGCCAACCCCGTCGACAGCTGGGCAAAGGTTTTGGTCATGGTCTGAACGAATTTGCGTTGGGCGGTTTCGGCCTCGACAATCGCATTGATATCGACCGCATAGCACAGATGCCCTTCCTCACGGATCACACGGGTCAGATCGAACCAGAGCCGCGCATCACTGTCCTTCACCACCACAGAGACACGGGATTTGCGGCCCAGCTGCGCTTCATCCCCCAGCGTGGGGATAAGCGGCTCGGTCAGGTCAGCGTCGGGGCCGCCGACCTTGCGCACCAGCGCGACATAGGCCGCATTGCACCAGCTTACCTGATTGGACCCATCCAGCAGCCAAACCGGGTAAGGTGCCTGATCCATCGCCAGTCGGATCGGGTCATTCACGTCCCGGCGCAGGTCCGGCGCTTGCCCGGTCAGGTCGCGCAGCTCGACCCGAATGACCCCGTCGATCCATTCGCACCGAACCTCGCGATCAACGGTGCAATCAATCGCCGAAACCACGAGGCTGCGCTTGGCGCGGACCAGATCCGGGGTTTCGGGAAAGGCCGGGAAATCCCGTTGCAGCAAGCGCCTGAGATCGCCCCAGGTGTTGACGGTTTCGAAGCCGTTCAGGGCGATGTCAGAGTGACTGATCAGACGGCTGCCATCGAACAGAAACACCGCGTAGGACAGTGCGCCGGGGCAGCACAACCCATAATCCTTGGGCACCGAGACACGGCTGGGTGTCAGCCAGCGAATCGCAAAACCCGCCGAAACCAGGCTGATTGCAGCCAGTATTATCCAGTCGGCCATCGGTTCATTGCCTCAGTTGCCTCATCCGGACCTGTATGCCGGGCAAGTGTTAACGGGTTGTTAACTCAGATCTGAAACGGCTGGTTGGCCCCTGAGGGAACCGGGGTGTCGCCGATTTGTGCGTCGATCAGTTTGCGCGGCCAGACCACCTTGACGATCGCTCCGATCCTTTCGGACTGATCGGTCAGCGTCTGATAGGGATCTGCACCATTGGCAAAGTAAAGCTGCGCTCCGCTGCGTTCGAGCAGGGTCTTGGCGATAAACAGGCCCAGTCCCATACCTTCGTATTCCGGTCGGCTGCTGCGATCCACGCGCCGTCGGCGCATGAACGGATCACCGATCCGCCCGATCATATGCGACGGATATCCGCGCCCGTCATCCATGATCAAGACGATGATCTGGTCTGTGGTCCATTCGGCCTCGACCCAGACCGTGTGGCGGGCGAAATCCACCGCGTTCTGGATCAGGTTGCGCAGCCCGTGAATGATCTCGGGCTTGCGCAGGATCGAGGGTTGTTGCACATCGCCGTCCAGTACCGGGCCTTCGGCAAAATATACCTCTTTGCCGCGGTTGATATGAGGTTCCGCCGCTTCATGTATGACCGTCGACAGCGGTGCCTGACGCAGATGCAGGTCGTCTTTGCCCGCCCGGCCCATATCGCGCAGGATATCCCGGCAACGGTCGGCCTGTTCGCGGATCAGAGCGGCGTCTTCTTTCAGGTCCGGCCGATCCTCAAGCTCTTCGATCAGTTCGGAACTGGCCAGTTTGATCGTGGCCAGAGGTGTTCCCAGCTCATGCGCCGCAGCGGCCACCACGCCACCCAGATCGGTCAGTTTCTGTTCGCGCGCCAGGGCCATATGCGTGGCCGACAGCGCTTCGGACATGGATTGAACCTCGGAACTGATGCGATGGGAATAGGCGCCGATGAACACGATGGCGATGATTATCGCGGCCCAGTTGCCGAACAGCAGGATGGCCGGGATATCCAGAACCAGCCCCAGATTGGTGCGCAGCGGCAGATGAAACTGCGCCAGCAGCGTGGTCAGGATCACCGCGACTGCACCGATAATCAGGGTCGAGCGTGTGCTCATGACGCTGGCAGAGATCGTCACCGGGCCAACCAGCAGCAGCGCGAAGGGGTTGTTCAGCCCGCCGGTCAGATACAGCAGGATCGACAGCTGCAGCAGATCGAACAGCACCATCAGGAAGTTCTCGAACTCCGACAGGCGCTTGTTTTCCGGAAACAGAAGAATCGCCGTCAGGTTGCCCATCACCGAAACACCGATGGCGAAGTAGCAAAGCCCAAGTTCCAGCTGCACATGATAATATTGCTGGGCAACGGTAATGGCGGTGAACTGACCGATGATGGCGACCCAGCGCAGCAAGATCAGGGTGCGCAGCCTGATCCAGGTGCTGCGTTCCTGTCCGCGCCAGAGGCTGATATTGGAATCCGTCATCTGTCGATTATGTCCTATTGCGTCCGCCCATCATGTTGATAGGAGTGCGGGCCGAACCGATCAACATCCTTCATGTGGGGAAAACCGCCATGATCCGCCTTTATGCCGTCCTCGCAACCGTTGTTCTGGCCATTGGTCTGGGTGCTATGTGGCTGCTGACGCGTGGCGGGTCGGGCGACAAGTTCGCGCAATGCCGGTCTAGCCAGATCGCTGGCGGTGCTGCTGCCATTGGCGGGCCGTTCGAACTGGTCAACGGCAAGGGCGAGACCGTGACCGACAAGGATGTGATCACGGAACCGACGCTGGTTTACTTCGGCTATACGTTCTGCCCCGATATCTGCCCCTTCGACATGTCCCGCAACGCCGAAGCCGTCGACATTCTGGCCGAGCGCGGCCAGTCCGTGACGCCCGTGTTCATCTCGATCGACCCGGACCGCGACACCCCCGAGGTGGTGGATGACTATGCTTTCAACCTGCATGAACGCATGATCGCGCTGACCGGTTCACCCGAGCAGGTGAAGGCGGCCAGCAAGGCCTACAAGACCTATTACAAGGCCCAGGACAAAAGCGACGAGTATTATCTGGTCGATCATTCCACCTTCACCTATCTGGTCACGCCCGAGGATGGATTCCTTGAGTTTTTCAAACGCGATGACACGGCTGAACAGATGGCGGACAAGGTTGGCTGCTTCCTCGATCAGGTCTGAGTGGCAACGGGTTGTTTGACCTTTGGAATGGCGCTGCTATTACTCATGCTCAAGCCAAAGGCATGAAATAGCGGAAAGACCAACATATGGCAGACAGTTCCCAGCTTGATATCGGCCCTGATAAGTCCCTGCTTCTGGTGGATGACGACGAGCCGTTCCTGAGACGTCTGGCCAAGGCCATGGAAAAGCGCGGGTTCGAGGTTGAGACCGCAGGCTCCGTCGCTGCAGGCCGCGCCATTTCCACCGCCCGCCCGCCGGCCTATGCGGTGGTCGATCTGCGACTTGAGGATGGCAACGGGCTGGACGTGGTCGAAGTGCTGCGCGAAAAACGCCCCGACAGCCGGGTTGTGGTTCTGACCGGCTACGGCGCGATTGCCACCGCCGTGGCCGCGGTCAAGATCGGCGCGACGGACTATCTGTCGAAACCGGCGGATGCCACCGACATCACCAACGCGCTGCTGGCCAAGGGCGACGAACTGCCCCCACCGCCGGAAAACCCCATGAGCGCGGACCGCGTGCGCTGGGAGCATATCCAGCGGGTGTATGAGCTGTGTGATCGGAATGTCTCGGAGACGGCGCGGAGGCTAAACATGCATCGCCGGACGTTGCAGCGGATATTGGCGAAGCGTAGTCCTCGGTAAGAAACCGCCTAGAAGCGATGCACTAAAACTCAAGGCTAGTTAGCAAAAATCAGCGAGTCCGCTAAGCGGGACAGACCCGCCTGATGCTGATGCAGCGAAATCCACATCGGTTGCTCGACAGTGTCACGGTATCGCCAGCGACGGCGCAGCACGATTTCTCGATACCGGACGTTCAAATCATGCATATGGGCCAAAACCCAATCCGGCCGTTCGCTTCGCTCGGATATAATGTCTCACATGCGCAGCAAGCTGCCTTATGCTGCTGCGGAGACAATTGGCTTGTTGCCCCACCGTACCTTTAAACGACAAGTGCCCGCCCAGCTAAATATTTTGAGCGAGCGCAGTTTCCGTCACGTTTTTTCAGTGTTACCTTCGCAGTACCGCCCGCATTTTGGAGGAGAGGGGCAAACCTTGGAACGCCGGCTTGCTGCCATATTTGCCGCAGACGTGGTGGGTTTCAGCCGTATGATGGCCGAGGATGAGGTGGGCACGTTCGAACGTTTGACCACGTTACGCCAGGACATCCTCGCCCGCTGGATAGAGGAAAAGAGCGGGCGGGTCGTCAAGCTTATCGGCGACGGGCTACTGGCCGAATTTGCAAGCGTTGTTGATGCCGTGGAGGCTGCGATCCAGATACAGGAGGCGGTTAAGGACAGAAACGACACCATTGATCCCCATCAACGTATCGAATTGCGGATCGGTATCAACCTAGGCGATCTGATCATCGACGGCGACGACATTTACGGAGACGGTGTTAACATTGCGGCGCGCCTGGAACCCCTAGCTACGCCCGGAGGCATCTGCATCTCGCGCGAGGTGTACGAACACACGCGCGGCAAAGTCAGTAAGCCATTTGAATCTGCGGGCGTCCACCGGGTCAAAAACATACCTGAGCCTCTCACGGTATTTCGGATGGCGGACCCGAATGGCTCGAAATACACTTCACTGTCTCGCTTCAAAGTTCGAGGCGCTGTCACGGCGGTGGCCGTAATAGCCATTCTTTCAAGTACCGCTTTTATATTGCGTGATGACGTAGTTGCCCTTTTCGGCGGCACTGAAAGTGAAATCATCGCGGCAGAGGACGGGCTGCCTTCTCTCATTGTGTTGCCCTTTGAAAACCTCGGGCTGCCAGATGCGGAACGCTACATCGCAGATGGGCTCACGGACGATCTGATTACAGATTTCTCGAAAGTCGCCGGGCTGATGGTGATCGGCAGCAGCACCGCGTTTTCCTATCGGGACCGGACAATCGACAGCAGGGCCATCGGTCGCGAGTTGGGGGTGGGCCATGTTCTCGAAGGCAGCGTGCGCAGAGCGGGAACTCGGCTTTTGGTCAACGCGCGGCTGACAGATGTGAGCAGCGGGCAGACAGTATGGGCCAAGCGGCTGGAGCGAGACGAAGCCGAGATTTTCTCCATGGAAGCTGGTCTGATAAACGAGATCATTGATCAACTTGGTGTGGATGTAAGTATGTCCGAAAGGGAGCGGATCGAACGCCTCCCTACAAGGGATCTGGAAGCATATGACTTCTTCCTCAGGGCCGAAGAAGCCGCTCGCAGCGGCTTTCGGCCCGGGCTGCGCGAAGCGTTGAGCCTCTATTCGGACGCAACCGCAATCGATCCGGCTTTTGCGAGGGCTTTCGCGGCACAGGCGCGCGCCGAGGCATTAGTCATGCGCCGCAACTATGACGATGTCCTGCCGTTTCCGGTCGCCCGAAAACGTGCCTACGAACATGCCGGTCGTGCCTTAGAAATTGATCCCGATGCGGCAATGCCATTTGCCGTATTGAGCGAGCTTCAAACTGTAGATCGAAGGTATGAGGAAGCGATGCGCTCAGCGCAATTATCTGTCGAAAAAGCCCCCGGTGAAGCATCTGCCTATCTTGCGCTGAGCTTTGCGCAAACATTCTACGGGCAACACGAAGAGGCGATCGAGAATTTTGAAACGGCGCTGCGCCTGAACCCGCAATTGCCGGGCTATGCACGGCAGATCGCAAGCCTGTCCTATATTCTGGCAGGTCGTCCCCAACATGCCGTTGAAATCCTTGAGGAGATAAAGGGCAATTCTCAAGGCATCGAGGACTACTTCAACATCCTCGCGGCCGCCTATGCGGAGGCTGGCCAAACGCAAAAGGCGCAAACAACTGCAGATGAGGTGGCGCGGTTTGCACCGCATACTTCGGCGCAACTCTACAGGGTCATGTTTGCGCATTTTCGTAAGCAGGAAGAACTCGATCGGATCCTTAATGCAATGTTGAATGCGGGCGTGCAGGAATGGCCCTTTGATTTTCAACCTGGTGCGCGCGAAAAGCTATCTGCCGACGCGGTTACCGCCCTGATCGACGGGAACGTGTGGCAGGGAAACTTCGAAGGCCGCGGACCTGGCTTGATGCAAATTTCCGACAACGGAAACGTGGCGTTGCGCGCATCAACGATGTTCATCACCGGCTCGGCATATGTGAAAGATGATGTTTTGTGCATAAGACCACCAGGTCTTGCGCTCGGACGCCCTGCTTGTGGTCCAATCTACAAAAGTACCGAAGAAGAAGCCGCAGCGGGTTCGCCGTACAGCTACGTCAACGCGCATATTCTGTTTCACTTTAGCCCGGGCGGATGACCCTCAATCGAGGTGTGCGTCAGTTGGAGTAATCCTTGGCTGCCAGCGGCTTGGTTTTCTCCCAATTCGCATCCGCCTTGGCGATCACCGCTGCCCCTTCTGGGTGGTCAAGCATTTCTGCGCCGGTTGGGTCCGATATGAAGTAAAGCTTCCCATCGATGATCCGCCAGGAATTTACTGGGTCGATGTTTTCGGACGCGTTGGCCCCAAGCCCGACACCCAATGCGCAATACCCACCGTATTGCGGTGCGTATCTGGCTGGGTCAGACATAAACAGGTCGCGGTTTTCCGCGCTGTTGAAGTGCCATGGCGTGCCAAGCCAATCATATGCGAAATCACTTGATCCCTTGACCGCACGGTTTTCGGTGAAATAGGCAACGGTGTCATAGCCCTTGATCGCAACACCGCCGAACGGCCCAGTATTAATGGGCTCATTGGCCAGCGCGCCAATGGTCATGCCTGCCAGAAACAGGCCACTCATCAGAAGTCGAAAGTTCATGTATTGACCTTCCCTTATGAGCCTGCCTCCAAACACAGGCGATGAAATTCCGGGCCGAAGGCGTCTGGCGGGGGGCATGTGGCCCCATTCTGCTTGAGGAGCCCAACGATATCATAGTGTTTACGGAACATCGTTCGGATCAGAACCGAAAAGCCATCGTTGTCGAGTGTCACTATATCCGCATCATGGTCGAGCAATAGCTCGATCACCTCGATATGGCCTTCGTCGGCCGCCATGAAAATGGGTGATTTTTCAGCCCTGTTGATACGCCCATTCACATCTGCGCCACGGGCGAGAAGCAGGCGCGCTGTTTCAACATTGCCGCCAAAAGCTGCTGCGTGAAGCGGTGTGAAGCCGCTGTGGTTGCGGGCCATTACATCAGCCCCCGCCTCGATTAGGGCCGCAGCGGTCTCGGTGTTCCCAGCCAACGCAGCGGCAATCAAGGGAGTAGCCCTGTTCGGCCCCCGCTCATCGACTGAGGTACCGCTTTCCAACAGAGCCTTAACGGTCGCTGTATCACCCTGCTTTGCAGCATCGAATAACTGACCTGCTTGAGCGGGCCCAAGCATAAAGAATGCCGTTATAAAGATGGCACTAATCCAACGCATGGATTTACCTCCCCTGTTTAAAGTCTACAATGAGCCGCTGTTGCGCGCAACGACGGGTTATTTGCTACGGTGTTGAAGACGGTTTCGGTCGAGTGGGTTTAGTCCATGTAGCGGCCCCAGAGACAACGAGTTTTTTTGTCCGCGATGGAGACGTAGTGCCTCCGAATTTCGCCGCAGCCAGCATGAATGTCCGGTCTTTAATCTGCGCCGCGATGCTCCGGTTGACGCAAAGTAATGCTGCAGCGGCGAGGTCTACTACTCGAGAAGGTCTGCCTTGGGCTCGAAGCTGCCGAACGTTTTGATTTCGGGAATGGGCGGTCCCGGATGGCGAACGGCTAGAGCCGCCCGCCAGGTTCGATCAGAGATCGATCTTTTCAGCGATGCTCAGCGCATCTTCGAGCTCGACGCCAAGGTAGCGCACCGTGCTGTCCACCTTGGTGTGGCCAAGTAGGAGTTGAACAGCGCGCAGATTGCCGGTCTTACGATAGATTTCTGACGCTTTGGTTCGACGCAGAGAATGGGTGCCGTATCCGCTCGGCTCCAGCCCAATCGCGGTCACCCAGTCGCGGACCAGCCTTCCGTATTGGCGCGTCGAAATGTGCGGTCGGTTGTGAAACCGACTTGGAAACATGAACGCACAACAGATCATCTCAGGGGCGTTCACCCAAGCCGTCACGGAATCGCGCGTGTTTTCAGTAAGTTCGAACTGAACCGGCTGACCAGTTTTGCTTTGAACTACTGTCGCCCGCTCCCGAACACGGTCGCTGCTCGCAAGGTCAGTCACTTTCAGCCGAACCAGATCGCACCCACGCAGTTTGCTGTCGATGGCGACATTGAAGAGCGCTAGGTCGCGCAGATTGCCTGCCAGTTCCAATCGTGCGCGGATCGCCCAAACCTGTTTTGGCAGGAGCGGGCGTTTCTGGCCGATGATGCGGCCTTTGTTCCAGGCGCGGCGCTTGGGAGTGGTTGCGGGAAGTTGAATTCTAGGCATGGTTTTGCCTCCAACCCTCCCTCCAGGCCCAGACATCAACACTGTGCTGACGGGCGATTTTACCATCCCTTTCGAATGTCAGGTCCCGGGAAGCCGCCGATCGGCGGAATGCCGCATGGGCATTAGGCAGCTTTGAGCCCTTAGTTCTAGATGCCGAAATGTGTGCAAACAGCTGCGAAGCACCGATTGCAGACATTGGCGTTGGGAAGCGGCCGATTCCGGGCTTTCAAGCGGTATTCAATATGCCACGGAATCAACCCGAATAGCTGCCGCTTGTTGCGCGACCAAAACTACGGCGCAAATTTCACACATAATTGTGTGTTTACACTGAGAATTATCACGGACGGTAACACCCTAAAACGAACTTGCTACTACGGCATTTGATTTAATTTGCATCGATTTGAGATAACCACATTGAATGTTCACAGTCCTTTGAGAGGTCAAGTTAACCTTTCACAGAGCGTCAGCGCTTCGCAGATCCAACAGATGCAATGGGGACCCCAGCAGCCTTCGAAATCACGAAAATTTAAATCGCGATCAGCGTCGCGACCCCGTCTCTATCTCAATTTCGTCTCGGTAGTTAATTGATAATATGCTGGAAAATCTGAGTTTTCTAAATTCAAGAACGCAACATTTCATATTTAATAATTGCCAGAACGAATTACGTTTGTTTTATTTCGCGAGAAATTTCCCGCGGGCCGGGTTCCAGATCAAGGTGTGGAGGGCACGAAAGCCGCATCAAAGTTCAGGAGAATTCCTATGGGACCATTTCCGCACGATGCACCCAAGGCCAAAATCGACGATTTTAATATCGCCGGAACTGACGGATTCGAATTCGTCGAGTTCGCGCACCCCGAAGCAGGAAAGTTAGAAGAGCTTTTTTCTCAAATGGGGTTTGTCGAAGTTGCCAAACACAAGACTAAGGACATCTCAGTCTATCGTCAGGGTAACGTGAATTACCTGGTCAACCGCGACCCAGACAGCCACGCCGCACAATTTGTTAAGGATCATGGACCCTGTGCGCCTGCAATGGCCTGGCGTGTCGTTGACGCGCAGCACGCGTTGCAATGCGCTTTAGATTATGGTGCCGAAGAGTACACCGGCGACGGCAAATCCATCGAAGTCCCAGCTGTCGTAGGCATCGGGGGCTCGCTGCTTTACTTCATCGAGGACTATGATGAAGGCAAATCACCTTACGACACCGATTTTGAATGGATCGACAAACGTGATCCCAAGCCGAACGGCGCAGGGTTCTACTACATGGATCACCTGACTCACAACGTGATGCAGGGGAACATGGACACTTGGTACAAGTTCTATTCCACCGCCTTCAACTTCAAGGAAATCAAATTCTTCGACATTAAGGGCAAGCTGACCGGCCTGACCTCTCGCGCACTAACTTCGCCATGCGGCAAGATTCGTATTCCAATTAACGAAAGCTCGGATGATCAGAGCCAGATTGAGGAGTACCTGAAGGAATACAAAGGAGAAGGCATCCAGCACGTCGCAATCGGTACCGACGACATCTACGCCTCGACCGACACAATTGGCAATCACGGTATCGACTTCATGCCTGCACCACCGGACATCTACTATGACAAATCCAAGGCTCGCGTGAAGGACCATGAAGAGCCGCTGGAACGCATGAAGAAACACGGCATCCTAATTGACGGTGAAGGCGTTGTGGGCGGCGGAATGACCCGCATCCTGCTCCAGATCTTCTCGAAAACCGTGATCGGCCCGATCTTCTTTGAGTTCATCCAGCGAAAGGGAGACGACGGATTTGGGGAAGGCAACTTCCGGGCTCTCTTTGAGTCGATCGAAGAGGACCAGATTCAGCGCGGCGTTCTGAAAGTTTCAGACTAACGCCATTTCCCCGTGCCGTGGGCGGCGCACCCCCGCCCACGGCGTATTCCACAGACAGACTTGATTTTGCACCCCTCGGGTGCGCTTCGGAAAGGAGTGTCTCATGGACCTGAAAATCGAAAAAATTCACCATGTCGCCTATCGCTGCAAAGACGCTAAGGAGACGGTCGAATGGTACGGCCGTATCCTCAACATGGAATTCATCCTGGCGATTGCAGAAGACCACGTACCCTCAACCCACGAGCCTGACCCGTACATGCATCTGTTTCTTGATGCGGGGATGGGCAACGTTTTGGCCTTCTTTGAGCTGCCAACCAAACCGGAAATGGGCCGCGACCCCAATACCCCAATTTGGGTGCAGCATATTGCTTTCAAAGTGAAGGACCGCGAAACCCTTGTGGCCTTCAAAGAACATATCGAAGCAGACGGCGTCGAGGTTCTGGGTGTCACCGACCATTCGATATTCCACTCGATCTATTTCTTCGATCCCAATGGCCACCGAATTGAACTGGCCTGCCCGGACCCGGAGGAAGAAGCGATGCTCAAGCGCATGGATGAAGTCAAATGGCTGATGCTGGACGAATGGTCGAAGACCAAGAAGGCGCCGAAACACGCTGACTGGCTTCACGCCAAGGAACTGAACCGG
The DNA here is from genome assembly GCF_056531745.1 of Ruegeria sp. L12. Classification (NCBI taxonomy): domain Bacteria; kingdom Pseudomonadati; phylum Pseudomonadota; class Alphaproteobacteria; order Rhodobacterales; family Roseobacteraceae; genus Ruegeria; species Ruegeria sp. L12. The sequence goes on along the minus strand of NZ_JBQFMH010000004.1, from coordinate 66,772 downwards.
GAGTAAGGCGCAGCCTTCCGCATTTCCGTCACCCCTTGGGAGAGGAATTATGAATAAGCGACAAGGCACATTCACGGTTTCCATGATGCACATGCTATGAACGACAATTGGAAGAGCTATTCATCAGCACCAGCAGGAGGGACGGTCGTCTGCGCGGCCTCGGAGGTACCCGAGGGCCGGGCACATTGCGTGGAACTGGGCGACTTTCCAATCCTTCTTGCAAGGAACGAAAGCGGTGTTTTTGCCTACGTGAATGCCTGCCCGCACCAATTCCTTCCGCTCGACTATAGGGGCGGATCGGTCATTTCATCTAATGGTCGTGTGTTGATTTGCTCAAATCACGAAGCTGGATTCGATCTGGCGACCGGCGCAGGCATTTCGGGTTTCGGAACCGGCTGCGCGCTGGACCCGGTGCCTACGAAAGAGGACGAACACGGGCAGTTGGTCATCGATGACTGACGAAGTTGCTCTCTTGGACGAACGGGACATGCCAGAATGCTCATGACAGGCGAGCGGCGACCCTGATTGGCCAAGGACTGCACTAAAGTGCGCCCTTTAAATATCGATTAGTTTTGCACCTTCCCAGTTGCCATTTCGGACCGCGTCCTGAACAAAATCGACCACCAGATTTGAGATGCTTTCTCTTAAAAACGTCGGGCGTGTGCCGAGTGCAGACACGAGATAGAGTGTCCGGATAAGCCGTGTATCCACGACTTTACGAGCAACAAGCTCGCCCCGTCGAAGTTCTTCGCTCACTAGAATTTTAGGTGCGAGAGTGCAAGCTAAACCCTCCTTCAGAGCACTTAACGTACCTGCGATTGACGCCAGCTGAATGCGGGCGTTTGCCTCGAGTTTCGCCAGTTCTGCAGGACGATCAACGAGCGCGCGGGACAGCGCACCACTCTGCAATAATGCGACAGGCAGCTGAGCCATTTGCTCAAGGCTGATCGGCTCGCTGGAATGGCCAACGATGTTTGGAGCACCCAAACAGTAGATTTCCTCTTCGATTAATGGCGTTCGAATTGTTTGCGTATCCGGAGGCGGGTTGAAAATCAGTGCAGTATCAATCTCGCCGGACCGTAGGGCATCATATGTCACGCCGGACAGCCCTTCTCTCAGAACCAGATGGACTAGGGGCAACTCTTCAATAACCTGGCGCATCAGCGCCCCACCTATCACTTTGATCACCGAGAAGGGCATGCCGATCGCAATGTTTCCAGAAACTTCGGCTTGACCATGTTTAATCTCTGATGCGGCAGTGTCGAATGCCGCCAGAATAAACTGCGCATGCTCAAGCAATTTCAGTCCTGCAGCCGTTGGCTCCATGCCCCTTGGTTTTCTGACAAAGAGCTTGGTTCCAAGCTCTGCCTCCAAGCTACCGATATGGTGACTCAGCGCTGACGCGGCGGTGTTGCAGTGGTCAGCCGCGTGCGAAAGATTTCGGAATTCGCATACGGCAGCAAAATATCTAAGTTGTCGAGAGTCCATACGTGCATTCTAATATCAAGAACGCTATTTTCGAAAGTATATTATTTTCCGATTGCTCAAGTTCCGCCATGGTTACCTTAATATAAAACCGCGGGAGGAACTTATGGCAAACGCTTTACCCTTGGAGGGCGTGCGTGTGGTGGAAATGAGCCACATGGTGATGGGGCCATCGACTGGACAGTTTCTTGGTTTTCTTGGCGCAGAAGTCATTAAGATCGAGCCTCCTCAGGGTGACAAGACACGCGATCTAACGGGTATGGGCGCTGGGTTCTTTCCGACCTTCAACCGTGGCAAAAAGTCAGTGACTCTGAATATCAAGGACGCTGACGATCTGGCAAAGCTGCATGCTCTGCTGAAGACCGCAGATGTCTTCGTTGAAAATTTCCGTGATGAGACGCTGGCCAAAATGGGTTTGGCGCCTGATCAGCTGCGCGAGTGTTATCCGACGCTGATCGTGGCCTCGTGCAAGGGTTTCCTGAAGGGGCCGTATGAGAACCGCGCAGCCATGGACGAAGTGGTGCAGATGATGACAGGAATGGCCTATATGACTGGCCCCACCAATCGTCCGCTACGTATTGGCTCATCGGCCAACGATATCATGGGGGGACTCTTTGCTGCTTTAGGTGTGCTTGCTGCTTTTATTCAGCGCTGTAAAACCGGCGAAGGCGCCGCTGTCCGTACGGGGTTGTTTGAGAACTGCCTGCTTCTCGTTGCGCAACACATGGTTCAATTTGATATCGAAGGCACCGAGGCACCACCAATGCCCGAGCGTGTCTTTTCATGGCCGGTTTACGACCTCTTCCCGACAAGCGACGGGCGCCAGATCTTTTTAGGTGCAGCCACTGATGGGCAGTGGGAGAAACTCTGCAAGGGCCTTGGTCTAACGCATCTGCTTGATGATCCGCGTCTTCAGACACGGAGCGACCAGATTGCCGCCCGAGATTGGACATTGCCAATGATCGCAGAGATCGTGGCGGGCCGTCCTTATGAAGACACACTGAAGATCATGCAAGAAAACGATCTTCTCTTCGCGCCGGTCGCTCGTCCGGCCGAGATGTATGATGACCCTCACGTGAACCGGCCTGGCGGGCTTTATACGTCGCATTATGCCGACAAGAAGGATTTCCGCGCACCTGTACTACCTCTCGAGATGGACGGAGCACCCCTTGTTTCCAACGATGTCGACATCCCTGCGATTGGCCAGCACAACGCCGAGATCCTTGGCGCATTGAAGGTGGAGGCTATCGAATGAGCCAGAAATACGTTTTCAATGCCTATCCGAAAGATGGCATCGCGATCCGCGAGGTTGGTCTTCGCGATGGCCTGCAACTCACGAAATCCTGGCCCAGCACAGCTCAAAAAGTCGAATGGGTGAACCGGGATTACAAAGCGGCGCTCCGCTACTTCGAAGTCGGGTCGTTTTTGCCCGCCGACAAGTTCCCGCGTTTTGCTGATGTGCGCGACGTTATTGCGGCGGTTCAGACCAAGGGTGATGCCCATGGGATTGCTCTGGCGCTGAACCAACGAGGAGCCGCCGACGCGTTGGAAACCGGCGTTGAAGAGATCACCGTCGTCGTCTCGGCCAGCCAAGCGCACAACGAGGCCAACGTCAGACGCACGCAAGAGCAAAGCCTAGCCGAGATCGCCAACGTCGTAAAACTTCGGAATGACCTTGGCAGCAACACAATCATCAGCGCTGGCATCGCGATGTCATTCGGGTGTTCATTGTCAGGAGACGTCCCGGAAGATGACGTTATGCGCATGGTGGATCGCTGTTTTGAGGCTGGGGTCGACATGGTCACCCCTGCGGACACGGTCGGCTATGGCGGGCCGCGTCAGGTTGCGTCGCTTTGTGCCCGCATGGAAAGGCGTCTTGGGGGTCTGCCCTACGCGATCCATCTGCACGATACGCGTGGCATGGGCATTGCCAATGCTTCAGCGGCGCTAGACTCAGGCTGTCGCATTTTTGACGCTTCGATCGCGGGTCTTGGCGGCTGCCCTTATGCGCCCGGTGCAACTGGAAATGTCGTGCTAGAAGACCTTGTTTTCCTTGCCGAGACCAAGGGCTTTTACACCGGCATCGACATCGAAGCGTTGTTTGAAACGCGCGCGCTTCTGACCGATGCCCTGCCGGAGGCGACGCTCCACGGAGCTATGGCGCAGGCCGGTCTACCAAAAACTGCAAATTGGCGGGCCTGTGCGGCCTGACACTTTTTCGCACTTTATCCAATTTTCGGGTCGCATTGGGCGACACTCGGATTGAATGTCAAACGGGAGGAAACTGACATGAAAAGAACACTACTAAGCGCGGCGCTTGGCGCTGCTTTGACAACAGGCACTTTCACCGCAGCTCAGGCCGAGACACCCATGCGGTGCAGCCACCAATTGCCGCCGTCGCACGCCATCGCGCAAGTGATCGACCGCTGGGCGGCCGAGGTCGAGACCCGGTCCGGTGGTGAAATCGACGTGCAGATCTTTCCCGCCAACAGCTTGGTTGGTGCCAAGGAAAACATCCTCAGCGTCGCGTCGGGCAACATCGAGTGTGCTTTCTCGGTACAGTTTCAATGGGGTCGCACGCTGCCGATCATGACGGTCACGACCCGGCCGTTTGCGTTCAAAGACCCTAACATCGCGCGCAACTGGCACGACTCCGAAGCCGCGAATTTTCTGGCAGGCAAGCTTAGGGATCGCGGCGTCGAGAACGTGGTATGGCTCTTTGATGCCGGCGACTCCGTGTTTACCTCCAAGGGCGGCTACCTGACCGAGCCCGAGGATTTCGAAGGCATCAAAATGCGCGGCCTAGTGCCTGCCTTTAACGCCTCGCTCGAAGCCCTGGGCGCCAGCCCGGTCTCGATGTCCGGCGGCGAGGTCTATCAGTCGTTGGCAACCGGCGTCATCGACGCGGCCATGACCGGCGTCGGCGCCGCCGTTAAGCGCAAGTATTTCGAGGTGCAGGATCACTTCAGCATCGTGCCGGTCGTCTCGGTCTATTTCCACGGCTACGTGAACCCCGACTTCTACGCTAACCTCTCGGACGAGGCCAAGGCGGCGCTCGACGAAGCGGGCAGGCTGGCCGCAGGCTGGGCCGTTGACGCCTCTGCCGAAGCCGCCGCAAGCGCGCCCGAAGCTCTCGCGGCGAAAGGCGTGAATGTCTATCGTCTGACCGACGAAGAGAACGCGGCTCTGGAGGCAATCATGCAACCAGCCTTTGATGCGCATTTCGGCGAAGGCATCGACGGTGCAGAAGAGCTGATCGGCCTGATCGACAAGCTGCGCAGCGGCTCCTGAGGCTCTGGATAATGTTAACTCAACCTAGCAACGAAGGGGCGGCATCCGCGGCCCCTTTCCCGATCAAGCTAATTTACGGGCTGGTCTGGTTAGGGGGAGCGCTGAGCGCGCTTCTCATTCTGGTCGCTTTCTTTATTACGATCATCGCAGTGTTTTGGCGCTATGTTCTTTCCGACCCGCTTCTGTGGACCGACGATATGACTGGCTGGACGCTTGTGGCGTTAATCATGCTTGGCGTAAGCGAAGCCTATCGTCGCGGCGATCATATCGCGATGGACCTTCTTACCGAAGGATTGGCCGGTAAGGCTAAGAAAATTCAAGTGGTCTGGGCACATCTTTCAGTGCTCGCCGTCGCCATCGTTTTGTCCATGAGCTCGTGGCATATGGTGCATTTCGCCTATGAATGGCAGGCGTTCACCTCTGGCTCGATCGAGATCCTACTATGGATTCCGCAGGCTCCGCTTTTTCTGGGCTCGGTTCTGCTGGGTGTTACGGCCTTTTCCAAGCTTCTTGAGTGTTTTTTAGGTAGGAGCGCGTCGTGACCGCATTTTTGATCTTTCTTTGCCTGGTCGTTCTTCTTCTAACAGGCATGCCGATTTTCGCGGCGCTTGGTTTGACAGCAACGGGTATCCTTTTGATCTTTGAAGGGGACGTAAATCCGGCGGCAGAAACGGTTTACGCCCATTTCAACAAGCCCGTTCTGATGACGGTTCCGCTGTTCGTTTTCATGGCCCAGATCATGATCAAAGCCAAAGTGATCGACGATCTCTTTGGTATGGCACATACTATGATAGGCCATATCCGGGGCGGTCTTGGCGCGGCGACTGTCCTGTCTTGCACAATCTTTGCGGCCATTTCAGGGTCTTCCGTTGCTACGGCGCTGTCGATCGGCTCCAGCGCGGTGCCACAAATGAAACGTTTCGGTTACCCGGAAAAGGACGCGCTTGGCCTTGTCGCCGCTGGGGGCACACTTGGAATTCTCATCCCGCCGTCCGGTCCGATGATCCTTTACGCCATTGTCAGCGATGCCAGCATTGGTGCGCTGTTTCTCGCGGGGATCATTCCGGGCGTGATGTTGGCCGTTATGTTTTCAGCATATTGCATCATAAAATCGTCGCTGAACCCACAGTTTGACTCGCCACCCTGGGCGGGTCTGCCGGAAGTAGGACGCGCCCTAAAACGGTCTTTCTGGGCTGTCATGGCACCGCCGGTGGTCATGGGCGGGATTTACCTGGGTATCTTCACCGCGGGCGAAGCAGCGGCCGTTGGGTGCCTTTATGCCCTGTTCGTCGCCTTCGTGATTTACCGCAACATCACTCTTACCGACCTGTGGGAGTGTCTCTCAAGAACGATGAGCATGTCGATGATGGTCTTCATGATCATTGCGGGAGCGGCAATGTTTGGCCATGCCATCACAATCATCCGTCTGCCCAACGGGGTTGCGGAGATGGTGGCGGTTATGGGTCTCAGCCCGCTTGCCTTTATCCTGGTTGTGATGGCGATGATCTTCGTGATGGGCATGTTCTTTGAATCCATCGCGATCATTCTGATCACAACTCCGATCCTCTTGCCGACGATGGCCGCGCTTGACATCGATCTGATCTGGTACGGCGTTCTGTTGATGATCAACCTCGAACTGGCCATGATCACGCCACCGGTCGGGATGAACCTGTTTGTCATCAAGGGTATAACCAACGCGCCGCTCTGGGATGTGGTGAGGGGGGCTTTTCCCTATGTGGTGTTGATGTTGATGGCCATGGTTCTGCTCTTGCTGGTTCCAGGAATTGCGACATGGCTGCCTTATTCCGCCGGGTTTGGAAGGTAATACCCCATGGCTAATCGCTTTTTTTCCACCAAAGACCGACCTGTCCATATGGGGCCTTATCCGACCGAGCTTTTGGCACGTACCGAACAGCTTCCTGATCTGTCAGCTGTGCCGCCCGCGCCGCATCTGACTTATCGCGACGATGTCGATCCGGCTTCTATCATCAACGCCATGCGTGAACATCAGGCGATGATGGATGCGATCCGGGATGGGCATATCAACAAGGCCATGGCCGATACACCGACCGACCCAGTGGAGCGGGCGAACCATCTGAAGGCATTCGGCTACTTCGCGGATGCAGCCGTCGTTGGCACCTGCCTTCTACCGCAGGACGCCTTACTGCCTTCACCCTATAAGAACCCGGATGTGAACCGCCTGGCCCATGACCTGAAGACACGGCAGACAAAGACCCTCTCTGCCGGGATCGACACAATCATGGCCAGCCTCAAAGAGGCGGTTGAGGCGGCGCCCACAAGCATCGACGGCCATACTCATTGCCTCGTTTTCCTCTACGAAAACCCCCGTACGCCGGACGTTGATGAGGCTGGCACCGCGTGGATTCAGGGCGCCCAGGCGCATCGCGCCGGTCTGCGCGCAGCTGAAACTGCCGTTGTTCTGGCAAATTACCTGCGCATCCTTGGATACGATTCACGCGGGCACACCGTTTCCAGCAGTGACGTGGACCTTAACAAACTCGCCGTTGCGGCCGGGCTGGCCACGGTGGAAGACGGCTTGCTGAGCCATCCCTATATCGGGGCGCGCTTCGGCCTCGCCGCTGTCACCACAACTTTCGTCATCGAGCCGGACAAACCGCTTGCCCCAATGGCCGAGCAGCCGAAATCCGCCTTTGGACCCACGTGGAAATTTGGCACGTCAACGATCAAAAATGCCGCCAATGCAGTGCCTTATGCCAAGCGCCGCTTCGTGGATGGTGCACATCCATTTGAGACGCTCAAACGCGTGGATACGCCTACGACCTATATCGATGAACCCAACATTCCCCGCGTTCCAAAACGCACGGACATGTTCGCCCGTGCCAAGTTTGGCGATCTGGGTAAAAAGGTTCAGGACGCGTCCCAAAACGGCCTCCACGTCATCAAATCAGCGCCCTCCATGGCAACGCGCAAGCCCTTGGGGGCCTTTGTTCTGTTGCAAGACGGCGAGGTTGCCGAAGAGCGTGTGCCGCTTTCGCCAAAAGAAGCATCGGAACTGATCAAGGCCACCTGTTATTGGCTTGGCGCTGATGCGGTTGGCATCTCCCGCTGCCCGGACTGGGCCTGGTACAGCCATGATGCGCGCGGAGATGCAATCGATCCGCCCCATGACCAGGCGATCAATCTGGTGATCGATCAGGGCTATGAAACAATGGAAGGCGCCTCGGGCGATGACTGGATCGCGGTGGTACAGTCCATGCGCGCCTATTTGCGCTTTTCGCTTTTGGGCGGCGTGATTGCGAAGCAGATCCGCAATATGGGCTATAGCGCCAGGGCGCACACGGTGACGGATGGCGAGGTGTTGCAACCGCCTCTGCTGCTGCTTTCGGGTCTGGGAGAGGTGAGCCGGATTGGCGAGGTGATCCTCAACCCCTTCCTCGGCCCGCGTTTGAAATCGGGAACGGTCACAACCGACCTGCCGCTGGCCCATGACAAGCCCATCGACTTTGGCCTGCAAAAATTCTGCAATTCCTGCAACAAATGCGCCCGCGAATGCCCCTCTGGCGCGATCACTGCCGGGCCAAAGACCATGTTCAATGGTTATGAGATCTGGAAATCAGACAGCCAGAAATGCACCTCTTATCGCCTGACAAATCAGGGCGGTGCGATGTGTGGACGCTGCATGAAGACCTGCCCATGGAATCTAGAAGGGATTTTCAAAGAGAAGCCTTTTCGCTGGGCGGCGATGAACGTGCCTAAACTCGCGCCGGCGTTGGCCAAACTCGACGACGTGGTCGACAACGGCTCACTTAACCCCGTGAAGAAGTGGTGGTGGGACCTCGAACTTGAGGAAGACGGCGGTTTTCGCCCTACGAAAAAGCCAGTGAATGTGCGCGGCCTCTCAAAAGATCTGGACCTCAAATTCGAGGATCAGACCCTGGCCGTCTATCCTGCGACTCTGGCACCGCCGCCCTATCTTTACCCTCACGTGATGGACCGGGAAAAAGGGATTAGGGCCTACGAGGCGATGGTCTCTGCCGAAGAGCATAAACGGAGCGTGGCGACTGGGGACGAGAGTGTGCTGCACCGATACAACAATGACGAGGAAAGCCCGGTGATCCCGGGCATTGTTACTCTGGCTGAGGAAACGGCGAAGGGCGTCATGAAATTTGAGTTTCAGGCCGTTTCGGGTGAACCACTGCCAGCATGGCAGGCGGGCGCACATCTGGATATCGTCATCGCGCCGGAATTCCTGAGGCAATACTCAATTTCAGGCGACCCGGCGGATCGTACCAAGTACCAGATCGCAGTCTTGCGCGAGGAGGAAGGGCGCGGTGGGTCCAAGCTATTGCACCGGATATTTGAGAAAGGACGGCGCGTCTTCTTCTCAAAACCGATCAACCATTTCCCCCTTGATCATAGCGCGACCAGAACACTCCTCATGGGCGGCGGTATCGGCATCACGCCAATGATCGCAATGGCGCACGAGCTCTACGCACGTGGAGCGGAATTTGAGCTGCACTACTCTGGCCGCGCGAAGGAGACGATGGGGCTGCTAGAAGATATCGCCGGCTTCCCCTGGGCGGACCACGTGACGCTGCATGTTTCCAGCGAGGGAACGCGCGCCGATCTTGATGCGATCATGGCGGGCTACGAGCCGGGATGGCATGTCTATACCTGCGGAGCGGAGGCCTACATGTCAGCCGTCATGCACGCCGCCGAGCGCGCAGGCTTCCCCGAAGAGGCACGGCATTTGGAATACTTCTCCGTGCCCGAGACGCCGGAATATGAAAACTCCGCCTTTACCATGAAGCTTGCAAAAACTGGAGTGGAATTGGCTGTTCCCGCGGATAAATCCGCCGCGGAGGTGCTAATCGAAAACGGTCTTCCGGTGGATCTGAAATGCAGCGACGGGCTGTGCGGTGTTTGTCAGTGTGGGCTGATTTCAGGAGATGTAGAACACCGCGATTTTGTGCTCTCCAAAGCGCAGCAGAAAAACACGATCATCACTTGCCAGTCCCGCGCAGCCAATCCCGACGGCGTGTTGGAACTGGATCTCTAAATAAGTTGGACCGCAACGACCCAGAACGAAGCTTGTGCAAAAACAGATGTTCTCTGTAGCCAGATCAATGAATGAGCCGCGCTCGGTCCCGCAATGCGGCGCCGCTGAATGGAATCTGGGAGTTGTCCGACTAAATGTCGGCATCCAACTTACTGACCTGACTGGTTGGCAATCGTAGGGATTGGCAGCTACCCTCCCTTGGTATTTTCGTTGCAGTAGACAAGTTCGAAAAGCAGCCTTTCGATTTTGGAGAGTCAACGGCAGCAAAGTTCTGCATCTGTGAATTTGGGCAATAATTCTCGCTGCAGCATGCATGAACGACCGGTTTTCGCGCCGCACAGCCGCGTAAAAGATGATGCGGTTGCGGAGATTTACGCGCTGCGAGCGCGCGCAGCGAGAAAGTCAAATTTACAGTATGGGCTCAGAGCCGACATTGGAAGAAACTGGTTTTCTATATCAGAGTTAACAACGCTTCGTGCCGCGCTAAATACGCCTCTCGAACTTCAACCGGAGGGCGTAGCGTGATCGTCAAACCCTCTATTACCGCCTTGTCCGGACGCCCAAAAAACTTCGTCGCCTCAGCCTCCGAAAACCCCGCGATCTGCGTCGCCTCCATCCAGGCGCTGATCTTGTCGGCCTTCTTGATCTGCCGTTTCACCGTTTTCGGCACTGCAGCAGGTAATCCGAACCGGATGTGAATGACGGCGGCAAGCCGATCATCCAATGCACCGTAATCCGGGCCAACGGCGGATTTGACGGGGGATATCATATCTCCGATCACATATTCCGGCGCGTCGTGTAACAGGGCCGCCAGCCGCCATTTCACCGGTGCTTTCGGCGCAATCCGGCCAAAAAGCTCTTCGACCAGCAGCGAATGTTCGGCCACGGAATAGGCGAAATCGCCCGCTGTCTGCCCGTTCCAGCGCGCCACAAAGGCCAGACCATGGGCGATATCTTCGATCTCGATATCCACCGGCGTCGGGTCCAGCAGGTCCAGCCTGCGGCCTGACAGCATCCTTTGCCACGCTCTGGGTTGTGTTGCCATTCTGCCATACCTTGTGAAGTTGAACACATTAAAAACTAAATTTTGTGCTAGGATGTACCTGTCAGGATCACCAGCTGCCAACGTTTTCTTGAGCATTCGTGCTTTGAAACAGAACCGATCGATCCCGACATCAAGGACTGAGGGGGGTGCTGACTCCTTTCAGTTGCGCCCCTCTCGAAACGAAACACGTATCGAAAGGAGCTTGCTATGTTCAAGCGTTTGTTTGCAATCGCCCTGACCTTTGGAATGGCTGCCACTGCGCCGCCCGCCTTTGCTCAGAATAACTGTGCCGAACGAGAGCACCTGATTTCCAAACTGCAGGATAACTATGCCGAGGAATTGGCCTTTGGCGGCCTGCAGAAATCTCGGGGTGCGCAGTCTGTGATGGAGGTCTGGACCTCAGAGGAAACGGGAAGTTACACCGTTCTGGTCACGCAAGCCAACGGCATCAGCTGTATTGTCGCCGTTGGTACGGATTTTTTCCAAGCGATCCCGAAGATCAAGGTTGAAGGTACGCCAAGCTGATTTTCAAGGCGTAGATTCCCGTTTCCGGCCATCCACATTGCCACCTGCCCAAAGGAATGCTAGGGGCAGCCCGGATCAAGATTTACCGGAATGGAGCACCTGATGGCCGGGGACTATATCGTTAAGGACATTTCGCTGGCCGGGTTCGGCCGCAAGGAACTGGATATCGCAGAAACGGAAATGCCGGGCCTGATGGCCCTGCGCGCCGAATACGGTGACAGCAAGCCGCTGACCGGTGCCCGGATCGTTGGTTCGCTGCATATGACCATCCAAACCGCCGTTCTGATCGAAACGCTGGTCGCGCTGGGCGCGGATGTGCGCTGGGCGTCGTGCAACATCTTCTCGACCCAGGATCACGCCGCGGCGGCGATTGCCGAGGCCGGCATTCCGGTCTTCGCCATCAAGGGTCAGACCCTGGAAGAGCATTGGGATTATCTGGACAAGTCCTTCCTGTTCCCCGAAGGCCCCAACATGATCCTGGACGATGGCGGCGATGCGACGCTGTACATCCTGTTGGGTGCCCGCGCGGAAGCGGGTGAAGACATCATCCCCGTTCCGGGTTCGGAAGAGGAAGAAGTGATCAAGAAGCAGATCGCCAAGCGCATGGCAGCAAGCCCCGGCTGGTTCACCAAGATGCGCGACCAGATTCAGGGCGTGTCCGAGGAAACCACCACCGGTGTGAACCGCCTGTATCAGCTGGTGAAAGACGGCCACCTGCCGTTCCCGGCGATCAACGTGAATGACTCGGTCACCAAGTCGAAGTTCGACAATAAATACGGCTGCAAGGAATCGCTGGTCGACGGTATCCGCCGCGCCACCGACACCATGATGGCTGGTAAGGTTGCCGTCGTCTGCGGTTACGGAGACGTAGGCAAAGGCTCGGCGGCCTCGCTGCGCGGCGCAGGCGCCCGTGTGAAAGTGACCGAGGTGGACCCGATCTGCGCGCTGCAGGCAGCCATGGACGGGTTCGAAGTCACCCTGCTGGAAGACGAAGTTGCCAGCGCCGATATCTTCATCACCACCACCGGCAACAAGGACGTGATCCGCATCGAGCATATGCGCGAGATGAAAGACATGGCCATCGTTGGCAATATCGGCCATTTCGACAACGAAATTCAGGTGGCCAGCCTGAAGAACCACAAATGGACCAACATCAAGGAACAGGTTGATATGATCGAGATGCCCTCGGGCAATCGTCTGATCCTGCTGTCCGAAGGCCGCCTGCTGAACCTCGGCAACGCCACCGGGCACCCTTCGTTCGTGATGTCGGCGTCCTTCACCAACCAGGTTCTGGCACAGATCGAGCTGTTCACCAAAGGTGACCAGTACAACAACGACGTCTACATCCTGCCTAAGCATCTGGATGAGAAAGTCGCGCGCCTGCATCTTGACCGCATCGGTGTCAAGCTGACACAGATGGACAGCGAACAGGCGGCCTATATCGGGGTGAAACCCGAAGGCCCCTATAAGCCCGAGCACTACCGCTACTGATCGCTGAACCGGGTATGACCGAACCCTCTGGACGCCGCCGGTTTTCGCAGCTGGCGGCGTCCTTTTTTTCGCTTCTTGTTTTTCTGTTTGTCGTTGGCGCTGGAGGCTACTGGCTGTTGGCGCATCCGCAATCCCCGGTGCCGGCGCACTGGAATCCGTTGCGCGACCTGCGCGTGACGGCCCCGGTGACACCGGTGACTGCACTCCAGTTGAACCGGGCGCTGGCGGATGAAGCACAGTGTCGGGCAGCTTTGTCCGGCGCGGGGGTCGGGTTCACTGAATTGGAGGATATGGTCGTCGACCAGAACTGCGGTATCGCCGGTCGGGGTGTGCTGACTGGACTGGTGACTGCCAATATCCGACGGGTCGAGACCCGCTGCACCACCTCTCTGCGTCTGGCCATGTGGGAACACCATGTGGTGCAGCCTGCCGCGCGGGATATTCTGGGCACCGACGTGCGGTCGTTGCGGCACATCGGCAGTTATAACTGCCGACGAATGCGTACCGCACAGGGCGCGCGCAACGGCTGGAGCAGCCATGCCACCGCTGACTCGATCGACATTGTGGGGGTGGAACTGAGGGATGGGCGGAGCCTTATGCTGATTGATGACTGGTCCACGCCCGGCCCCGAAGCAGAGTTTCTGCACCGGATCGGGCAGGGTGCCTGTGACTGGTTCCGTGTGGTGCTTGGCCCCAACTTCAACCGCCTGCACGCCGATCACTTCCATCTGCAAGGCCCTGGCTGGGGCTATTGCCGGTAACCACCAGCCAACGGCCAAATCCGCTTACGGGGAATGTACAGGATTTTTCCCTTTGTCCGCTGTCTTCATATGGCTAGGCTGCGGGCACCTGTTTCAAGGATTTGAACATAACGCCGCAACATCTGTTTTTACGGGAGACTGCTTAATGGGAAAACGCGACGAACTGATCGCCAAATATGCCGAGGATCTGAAATCCAAATGCGGCATCGATGCTGATATGGACCTGCTGACCAAGGTTACCATCGGCTGCGGTCCGGCCATCTATGATGCCGATGCATCGACAGTGGCAGCCAGCCAGGAAGGTGAGCTTGAGACGGTCAAGAACAACTTCCTGATCAAAAAGCTGGGCCTGTCCGACGGTCCGGAACTGATGGAGGCGATCAACAAGGCCATGGAAACCTATGGCATGTCCGAGCGTAACAAGTACCGCGCCGTCGTTTATTACATGCTGACCAAGCATTTCGGCAAAGAATCCGTCTACGGTTGAGCTCGGCACCAGATTTGGAGCGCCCGTCGAACCCGGCGGGCGTTTTGTATTTGAGACGTAATTTAAGGACTTGGCGTTTGAACCGCAGGTCGAAATTCGGCTAGGGTGAACCTGTGACCAGGACGGTCAGAACCAGAGATTTCTATACACGTGTGGTGAGTTGGGAGCACGTGGGGTAGGGAAGGTTCTGCACTGTCAGGGCCTTCCCTTTTATCTGCTGCTTTCCTAGTCCGCCGCAGTTTCGCCCATGGCGCAGATCAACGCCCATTCCGCATCACTGACGGGCTGCACCGAAAGGCGCGAGTTTTTGACCAACACCATCTCATCCAATCGCCCTTCGGCCTTGATCTGATCCAGCGAGACGGGCGTGGTGAACGGGCGCACCGCCTTGATATCCACGCATTCCCAGCGTTCATCATCAGTGGTGCTGTCGGGATGTGCTGCTGCACAAACCTCGACAATGCCGACAATCGCCTTGTCTTTCTGCGAATGGTAAAAGAACCCGCGATCCCCGACCTGCATCTGACGCATGAAATTGCGCGCCTGATAGTTGCGGACGCCATCCCATTCCTCACCCGCATCGCCCTTGGCGACCTGCTGGTCCCAGCTCCAGGTCGAGGGTTCGGATTTGAACAGCCAATATGCCATCAGCCTATGACCTTCTTCCACGGGATCAGCTCAACCGATTGGAACAGCCCCGCCTTGGCATAAGGATCATTGTCGGCCCAGCCCTGCGCAGTGGCCAGATCTTCGACCTCGAGAATGACCAGAGAGCCGATCATGGCATCGCCATCCAGCAGCGGCCCGGCCTGCGCCACAACGCCGGTTTCCTCGATATAGGCCAGATGAGCGGCGCGATTGTCCAGCCGGGTTTGCAACGCACCGGGTTTGTCACGGGCGATCAGGGCGATGAGCATATTATTCCTCCTTGAGTGGGCGACCCAGCAGGGCCTGAATCGCGTCGGTCACACTGTAGGCGCCGCTGCTGAGTTTCGCCACTGTCGTACTGATGGGCATATCCAACCGCTCAGAGGCGGCGATGTCTGACATGGCTTGCGCGGTGGCGACACCTTCGACGGTGGTCGCAGTGGCAAAGGGCTGATTTAGACCCAAAGACAGGCCAAAACGGTAATTTCTGGACAATTCGGATGAGCATGTCAGGACCAGATCACCCAATCCGGACAGCCCCATCAACGTCTCCGGCTGGGCGCCGCGCAGGGCCGCAAAGCGCTGCATTTCAGCAAATCCGCGTGTAATCAGGGCGGCCCGGGCGCTGTCGCCAAGGCCCGCCCCAATTGCGGCCCCGCATCCGATCGCCATGACGTTCTTCAACGCGCCGCCAAGCTCGGCCCCAACCGTGTCGGAGGTGCGATAGAGGCGCAGATTGGTGGTTGTCAGCTCTTGCTGAAGGGAAGCGCCCAATGCGACATCCGCACAGGCAAGCGTCAAGGCAGTCGGCAGCCCCCGGGCGATATCGTCGGCAAAACTGGGACCGGTCAACAACGCCGGATGCGCATCCGGGATTGTCTGGGTGATCACCGAGATTGGCCCAAGCCCCGAGGATTGCTCGATCCCTTTGCAACAAGCCACAAGAGTCTTGCCCGAAAGTGTATCGGTGTGACCTTGCAGCGCCGCGCGCAGCTTTTGCATCGGAACGGCCATGAGCAGAACGTCACTCTGCGCGGCGTCCTGCATGTCAGATGTCACGCGGATCGCATCCGGCAGAGGGACGCCCGGCAGCCGCGCCCTGTTCTCGCGATTCGCAGCCATCGCTTGTGCATGTTCCGTGTCGCGGGCCCACAGGGTGACGGGTTCGTTGCCGGCAAGCGAGATTGCCAGAGCCGTGCCAAACGCCCCCGATCCCAGAACAGAAACGCTCATGCCTTGGCCCCTTTTTTGCCACTGCCCAGCATCGCCGGGCTGGTCTGGTCCAGTGGCCAGCGGGGCCGGGCGGTCAGGCCCAGCCCATCCCGCGCGCCGGTGCGAAACCGCTCGATCCCTGCATAAGCGATCATCGCGGCGTTATCGGTGCACAAG
The DNA here is from genome assembly GCF_056531745.1 of Ruegeria sp. L12. NCBI lineage: Bacteria > Pseudomonadati > Pseudomonadota > Alphaproteobacteria > Rhodobacterales > Roseobacteraceae > Ruegeria > Ruegeria sp. L12. Next base: position 50,609 of record NZ_JBQFMH010000004.1, on the reverse strand, counting down.
GCTAGAGGCGGGGCCGTAAATCGGGCTCCGTTTTCCGACGAAACAGTCTCTAACGCAGCACGAATCGCGGTATTGGCCGCCACGCCTCCGGCCACGGCAATGACCGGATCTGAAGGGGCCTGCTCAAGATAAAGCGCAATCGCGCGTCGGGTTTTCTCGGCCAGGGTATCCACGATGGCCTGCTGAAATCCTGCGCACAGATCGGCCCGGTCTTGCCGGGTCAGGCCGCCCTTCTCAGTCACGATCTGGTCCCGCATCCGCATCAGCGCGGTCTTGAGCCCGGAAAACGACAGATCGCAACCGGGGCGGTCCAGCAAAGGCCGTGGGAAGCGAAACCGCTTTGGGTCTCCGGTTCTGGCTTCGGCCTCGACGGATGGTCCACCCGGCTGGGGCAGACCCAACAGGCGCGCCGTTTTGTCGAACGCCTCGCCGGGTGCATCATCGATGGTGCCGCCCAATCGCGTGAAGTGGTCCGGGCCATGAGCGATCAGGTATTGGCAATGCCCGCCTGACACCAGCAGCATGAGATAGGGAAACGCAATGCCGTCGGTCAGGCGCGGGGTCAACGCGTGACCTGCCAGATGGTTCACGCCGACCAGCGGCAGACCGGTTGCGGCGCTCAGACCTTTGGCGCACATGACGCCCGACATCACCCCTCCGATCAGGCCGGGCCCGGCGGTAACGGCGACGGCGTCCAGATCACCAAGTCCAATATTGGCCTGTGTTAGAGCCTGTTTGACGCAGATATCCAGCTTTTCCGCATGTGCCCGCGCCGCGATCTCGGGAACCACACCTCCGTAGGCGCCGTGCAGATCTGTCTGCCCATGCACCACGGATGACAGGATCTGAGGCAGCGCACCCCGGCTCTGGCGCACGACTGCTGCGGCTGTATCGTCGCAGCTGCTTTCCAGTCCCAGGACTGTAAGTGTTTGCACCATTGGTCCGATCCGTTGCATCATGATTGGCAAGCGGGGTATCACCCTGCGCAGATGCAAACAATCCCAAGGCCGAAGGCGCCGATAGTTGTATTTGTTGATGACCCGCCCTCGCGCCGCCTCTGACAGGTTTGTCGCGCATCTGCCGGACCGCGTCAGATCGCGGGTCACGCCCCTCATTTCACCGTTGTTGGAGATCAAACCCCTGGCGGTTCCGGTTGAAACCCACGGAGTCGGCGGCTTGATCTTTACCTCGGCCAACGGTGTCAACGCGGCGGTGGCACTGGATGTGGATCGGGATTTGCCTGCCTGGTGCGTGGGCCCGGCGACAACCGATACTGCCAGATCCGCCGGTTGGACGGCCCAAATGGCAGGCGCAACCGCCGAGGAACTGATCGCCAGCCTGCTGCGTCTCAGGCCGCGCAGCCCGCTGCTGCATCTGCGCGGAGAACACAGTCGCGGCAATATTGCCGAACGGCTGACCGGCTCGGGCCTGACCACCCGCGAACAACCGGTTTACCAGCAGCACCTGCTGCCGTTGAGCGATGAGGCATCTTTGGCTGCCGAGGGGGACCAACCGGTCATAGCGCCGCTTTTCTCGCCCCGCTCGGCGCGACATTTTGCCGATGTCTGGGCAGGATCAGCCCCCCTTTGGCTGGCGGCGATCAGCGAAGCAGCGGCGGAACCCCTTAAATCCTTGGCTTTCGAACGGTTGAAGATTGCAAGTGAACCGAACCCGGACAAAATGCAGAAAGCCGTTAAAAAACTTGTGAAACATGCGATGCGGGTTGAGGGCGCGCCGGGTGCGGATTAACTTGGGTGGGTCTGTTGTTCATGTGTATTTGGAATCGATAAGGGGAATAAGGCGGTGGCTGATAAGAAAAAACCCGATCAGGAACCGGTCGAAGACCCCAGTGTCGAAGATGTGGCAGAGGCCACCGATGCCGAAAGCACGGCTGTTTCGGATGACAATCCCGTTGACGCCGAGAGCCCAGCAGACGAGGTGACTTCCGAAGCCGAAGCCGAAGCCGAAGCCGAAGCCGAAGCCGAAGCCGAAGCCGAAGCCGAAGCCGAAGCCGAAGCCGAAGCCGAAGCCGAAGCCGTCGAAGAGAAAGTGATCGAGCGCACCGTCGAAAAACGCGGCGGGTTTATTCCCGCTCTGATCGGTGGAGTTGTGGCTGCGGGGATCGGGTTTGTGGTGGGCAATGGCGGGCTTTCGCCAAAGGGGACGGATAGCTCGGACGCTATTGCCGCGCTTGAGGCCAAGCTGACGGATCAATCGGACCAGATTGCCAAACTGGCCAAATCCCTGAGCGACAGCCCGGATATCTCGGGCCTGACGGATCAGATCAAGGCGCTTTCGGATAAGCTTTCGCCTGTTGAAAACGAACTGAGCACGGTGAAATCCAGTGTCGATACGCTGTCCGGTCAGGTCGGACCGTTGGGCGACCGGCTCTCGGCACTTGAAGCGAATCCGATCGAGGCGGGCGTTTCGTCTGAAACCGCCGCCGCCTTTGAGGCTGAACTGAAAAAACTTCAGGATTCGCTGGCGGCACAGCGCAGCGAAGTAGAAAAGATGGTTGCAGATGCACAGGCGCTTGAGGCCAAAGCCTCGGCCGAAGCGCGCGCGGCGACCAATGCCGCAATCCTGTCGCGGTTGCATGGTCAGTTGGACGCAGGCCAGCCCTATTCAGAACTGGTCAGCGAGCTGAAGGCAGGTGGCGTTGAAATACCTGATGCGCTGGCCGCAGCTGCCGATAACGGGGTTGAGACGCTCTCGGCCCTGCGGGCCTCTTTCGCGCCAGCTGCGCGCTCAGCGCTGGCGGATGCCCGCGATGCGGATAAGGGCACAGGCCTGGTTGCGTTCCTGCAGCGCCAGACCGGCGCCCGCTCGGTGACACCGCAAGAGGGCGACGATCCGGATGCCATCCTGTCGCGTGCCCAGGCGGCGCTTGCGGATGGTGATCTGTCCAAAGCGCTGAGCGATTTGAACTCTTTGCCCGAAGCGGCGCAGACCGCGTTGGCGGATTGGACGCAGGCGGCACAAACGCGGCTTTCGGCTGTTGAAGCTGCGAATACGCTGGCGTCTAGCCTGAACTCGAACTGAAGGACCTGCCATGCTGTGGTCATTGTTAAAGATCCTTGTTTTTGTTGCGATTATCGGCCTGCTGGCCATAGGCGCCGGGTATTTGATGGAAACCAGCGGCGGGGTGCAGATCACCGTCGCGGGCACCGAATACACGCTGGGGCCGCTGCAATCGGTGATCGCGCTGGGCGTGCTGGTGTTTGCGGTCTGGCTGTTCTTCAAGCTGCTGACGCTGCTGGTGGCGACGCTGAAATTCCTCAACGGCGATGAAACCGCCCTGTCGCGATATTTCGACCGCAGCCGCGAGCGGCGCGGCTATCAGGCGCTGGCTGATGGGCTGATGGCGCTGGCCTCGGGCGAAGGGCGTGTGGCGATGACCAAGGCCAGCAAGGCCGAGAAGCTGTTGAACAAGCCCGAATTGACCAACCTTCTGGTGGCGCAGGCCGCCGAGATGACCGGCGACACCAAGAAGGCGGAAGAGACCTACAAGAAACTGGTGACCAACAACGCAACCCGGTTCGTGGGTGTGCGCGGGATCATGAAGCAAAAGCTCGCCTCAGGTGATGACGACACCGCGCGCAAGCTGGCCGAAAAGGCGCTGGCGCTGAAACCCCGCCATGAAGAGACGCAGGATATCCTGTTGAACCTGCAGACCAAGGCGCAGGATTGGGCCGGGGCGCGCTCGACTTTGACCTCGAAGCTGAAAGCGGGCCATTTGCCGCGCGATGTGTTCAAACGGCGTGATGCGGTTCTGGCGCTGTCGGAGGCCAAGGAGATTCTGGCAGAAGGTGCTACTGTCGAACAGCAAGAGCACGCGATCGAAGCCAACCGCTTGTCACCTGATCTGGTGCCTGCCGCGGCGATGGCGGCACGGGCCTATATCGAAAAGGGTAAGGCGCGTGCGGCGACCAAGATCCTGAAGAAAGCGTGGGAGGTGCAGCCGCATCCTGATCTGGCCCATGCCTTTGCCGAGATTGCGCCCGAGGAATCGCCGGAGCAGCGGATCAAGCGTTTCACAGCGCTGACGCGCATTCACCCGGAAAACATGGAAACCCGCCTGATCGTGGCAGAACTGAACATCGTGGCCGAAGACTTCCCCGAGGCGCGTCGTGCGCTGGGCGATGTGGTTGAAACGCAGGGCGATGCACGTGCCTATACGTTGATGGCGGCGATTGAACGGGGCGAAGGTGCCTCGGACGCGGTGGTGCAGGGATGGCTGGCCAAGGCGCTGAACGCGCCGCGCGGGCCGCAATGGGTTTGTGACAATTGTCATGACATTCAGCCCGAATGGGGTCCGGTCTGTCAGAACTGTGGCAGCTTCGATACGCTCAGCTGGCAAACGCCGCAGACACCTGAAATCGCCAGCGCGACGGGTGTGCATATGTTGCCGTTGATTGTCGGCGCGCTTGAGGATCAGTCTGAAGTCGAAGAAGAACCGGGAGACGCCGAAGAGCCGGAGGCGGAAGAGGTGATCGAGGTGCAGGCTGAGCCGGTTGAGGTTGAGAACGAGAAGCGGGCTTAACACGCCACGACAGCCTCACTCATATAATTCCCTCTTGTTTCAGGGCGTCGATATCGGCGTCCGACAAGCCAAGCTCGGACCAGATCGCCGCATTGTCGGCTCCGAGCTGGGGTGGGGAGGTCTGTGGCATCCTGCGCGCGCCATCCATGACCACCGGGCTACCCGTAAGATCCATGTCTTCACCGTGCACGGAAAGGGCACCGATCAGTCCCCGCCCGGCCAATTGCGCGTCCGACAAAGCCTGCGGCACAGTCAATACAGGCCCTGTTGGAACGCCAAGCGCGTTCAGTTCACGGACCCAGTCAGCGGACGGACGGGTGGTCAGCGTGCGCTCAAGCTCGTGCCTCAGGGCATGACGGTTTTGCTTGCGATCTTCGCGGGTTTCATAGTCGGGATGGGTCAGTAATTCGGCGCGGCCCAGATGTTTTGCCAGAGCTTGCCATTGCTCATCCCGATTGGCCGCAATGTTGATTGGGCTGTCAGATGTGGCAAAGGTTCCCGAAGGGGCCGAGGTGGTGTTTTCGTTGCCATGCGCACCCGGTAAGACATCCCCCAGAAGATAGTTCGACACGACCCATCCCATGGTCGAGACAACGGCTTCGGTCATGGCAACGTCCAGAAATGCTCCGCGCGGATTGGCGTTCAGCGCCGCGCTGATCGCAAAGGCTGCAGTCAACCCGCCAACCGTATCGGCCAGAGGATAGCCAACCCGGTAAGGTGCCGTATCGGGCGTGCCAGTGATCGACATAACGCCGCTTAGGCCCTGAACAATCTGGTCATAAGCCGGATCGTCGCGGCGCGGCCCGGTCTGACCGAAGCCGCTGATCGCGCAATAGATCAGGTTGGGGTTTTTATCGCGCAATGCCTCATAACCCAGCCCCAGCCGTTCCATCACGCCGGGGCGAAAGTTCTCGACCAGAACGTCGGCAGTTCGCACCAGCTTTTTGAGCAGCTCCTTGCCCTGCGCGGCCTTCAGGTTCAGAGTGACCGAATTCTTGTCGGCATTCTGCGCTAGAAAGCTGATACCCATTCCGGCCTTGTTGCGCTTGGGGTCCGCGCCCAGCACACGGGCCAGATCACCGCTGCCGGGGCGTTCGACCTTAATGACTTCGGCGCCCATCAGCGCCAGTTGATAGCAACAATAGGGGCCCGCCAGAACATTGGTCAGGTCAAGGACGCGGACCCCTGAAAGTGGCTCAGTCGCCATCTGCGATCCCGGTCGCCCGTGCCCGTGCGCGACGTGCACGGTAGCTTGGCAGTAGAACCAGCAGCACTGCAATGACCAGCAGGCCCAACGTCATCGGACGTTCCCAGATAAACGCGATACCGTCATAAAGCTGCATGGAGCGTGCGAAATTGTCCTCCATCATGCCGCCAAGGATAAAACCGATCAGCAAGGGGGCGAGCGGGTAATCCGCGAATTTCAGCGCCGTCGCACAGACCCCGAAGCCGACCAGTATCAACAGTTCGGTGGCGTTGTTCTGGCCGATATAGGCCCCCATCAGGGTGAAGAACAGGATGAACGGGATCAGATAATTGCGCGGAACGGCCAGCACTTTGGCGATGTAGGGGATCAACGGCAGGTTCAGGATCAGCAGGACCAGATTGCCGATGAACATCGACATGATGACTGCCCAGAAAATCTGCGGCTCATCAATCATCAGGCGCGGGCCCGGTGTGACGTTCAGAGCGATCAGCGCGCCAAGCAGGATGGCGGTGGTGCCGGAACCGGGAATACCCAGAGTCAGCAGCGGCACGAAAGACCCGGTACAGGCCGCGTTGTTCGCCGCCTCTGGCGCGGCAAGGCCTTTGATCGAACCCTTGCCGAACTCTTCCTGCTCTTCTTTTGGGGCAATATTGCGTTCGACTGCATAGCCGAGGAAACTGGCAATCGTCGCGCCCGCACCCGGCAGGACGCCGATGAAGAAGCCCTGCGTTGACTGGCGTCCTATGACCGGCGCGATGGCTTTCGCCTCGTCTTTCGTGATGCGCAGGTCTTTGATTTCACCGTCATCCCCCTGCAGGTCCTTGGGCTTGAGGACAAGGAACAGCGCCTCGGGCAAGGCGAACATCGCCATCGCCAGTGTGATGAAGCCAAAACCGGATTGCAGGTCCATGATGCCCATGGTGAAGCGCGGCAGGTTGAACAGCGCACCCTCGCCAACGGTGGCCATGATCAGGCCGAGGATGGTCATGATCAGCGCCTTGGCCACCTGACCCGAACCCGCGAAGGCGGCGATGGCAGACAGGCCGACAACCATCAGCGCGAAGTACTCGGCGGAATGGAACAACAGTGCGACTGAGGACAGGGCTGGGGCGAATACCATCAAAAGGATCGCACCCAGCGTACCACCGGCGAAACTGGCAATTGCGGCAATGGTCAGCGCCTTACCGGCCTTACCTTGCCGCGCCATCGGATAGCCGTCAAAGCTTGAGGCCACGGTGCCCGCGACCCCCGGCGCGTTCAGCAGGATGGACGAGGTCGACCCCCCGAAAATCGCGCCGTAATAGACCCCGGCCAACAGGATCAGCGCCGCCGAGGGGTCGCCCATCGAAATCGCCACCGGGATCATGATCGCGATAATCGACATCGGGCCCAATCCGGGCAACATGCCGATAAACGTGCCGATCAGGCAGCCGGCCACGACCATCAGAAGGTTTTGGAGTGAGAATGCCGTTTGCAGGCCAATCAGAAGTCCTTCGAGCATGTCAGCCTCCGAAAATGCCCGGCAGGGGGCGCATGTAAATTCCAAGAACTTGCTGAACCAGATACCAGACTGATCCGGTCGCGATCAGGGCGACGGGCAGCATGATATGCCACTTGCGCTCACCCAGAATGTAGGACCCGATGATCAGGAAGGCCGAGGTTGCGATCAGAAAGCCGATCGGGCGCAGGCACAAGGCGTAGACGACCATCAATACAAGCAGGGAAACCGCCTGACCCAAATGGTATTCGCCCAGACGTCGGTAATCGATTTCTGCCTCTTTCAACTCGCTCTTCTCAAAGCCCAGCAGGATGATTGTCGTGGCGATGATCCCCAGAATGGACAGAACCTTTGGGAAGGTGCTGGGCCATATCGGGTTTCGTTGCATGAAAGGGGGCAGGCTGCCGTCCATGGTGAACCAGGCCGCATAGCCATAGGTCAGACAAATCCCCAGCAGAACAAGCGCGATCCAGCGATCCAGCGCCATGGTGTCCCCTCCCATATTGTTGTTGTTTGTGGGGGCAGAGCGGTTGTCCGCTCTGCCAAAGCCGCCTTTAGAGGAAGCCCAGTTTCTTCATCAGATCGCTGATCTGCTTTTCCTGATCTTCGAGGAAAGCCTCAAAATCAGCGCCCGAGTTGTGGATATTCACCCAACCATTGCGGGCGCGCACCTCTTCCCATTCGGGCGTGTCGTACATCTTGGTGATGGCGTCCTGATAAGCGGCCAGCTTATCTTCGGGTAGTCCGGGGGCTGCGAAGAACCCGCGCCAGTTGACGAAGGTGGTGTCGATCCCCTGTTCCTTCATGGTCTGGGCATCGGGTGCTGCGTCCACACGCTCTTCGGCGGTGACGCCGATAATCTTCACCTCACCCTGATTGGCCAGATCGACCGCTTCTGAGAAACCGGTCGACAGGGCCGCGATTTCGCCGGACAGCAGCGCCGCCATGGCTTTTCCGCCCGCATCATAGGGGATGTATTTGACGCCCAGCGCGTCCTTGCCAGCCGCTTCCATCACCATGGCCGCAACCAGATGGTCCATGCCGCCCGGGACCGAGCCGCCGCCGATTGCGGTAGCGCCCGGATCCGCGTCATAGGCTGCCAGCAGGTCTGCCATCGAGTTGATCGAGCTGTCCTTGCCAACTACGATGGCCGCATAGTCGCCGATGGTGCCTGACACCAGGGTCAGGTCGCGGAAGTTATGCGGGAACACGCCTGTCAGCGACCGGATCACGATGGGCGTTGAGTTCACCATTAGGGTTCCGTGATTGCTTTCGGCGTTTTCGATCAGATAGCCGATGGCCTTACCGCCACCGCCGCCTGACATGTTCTCGTAAGAAGCGGTGCCGACCAGCCCTGCGTTGGTCAGGGCCTCTCCGGTGCCGCGCGCGGTGCCGTCCCAGCCGCCGCCAGCGCCGCCGGGGATCAGAAAGTGGATGCTGTCCATCACCTGATCCTGCGCCAGCGCAGGTCCGGTCAGGCCAATAGCAGCCACCGCTGCGATCAGGGCGCGACGGCCCAGTGTGAATGTAGTCATGATGTCCTCCCATTTGACATCCGGCCGCGGGGCGGCTCAGATTACTCCGAAGTTTAAACACACGAACCTGACATCAACCTGTCACGCGTTAGGATACGCCCCGGCCCTCATGAAATTCCTTTTGGTCGAAGATAACCTGGATCTTGCAAACGCCATGTGTACCCGTATGCGTCAGGACGGACATGTTGTTGATCACGCATCGAAATTGGACGATGCGACGGCCTATGCCGAGATCGAGGAATATGATCTGATCCTGCTGGACATCATGCTGCCCGACGGAGATGGGCGGGACTTTCTGCAACGTCACCGGGCCCGTGATCCAGACACTCCGGTCATTGTTCTGACCGCGCGCAGTCAGGTTTCGGATCGAATCGGATCGCTGGATCTGGGGGCAGATGATTATGTGACCAAACCCTTTGATCACGCCGAGCTTGAGGCCCGCTGCCGCGCTGTCCTGCGCCGCAATTCCGGTATCGCCAGGTCGCGGATCGAGGTTGGCGGGATCGTGTTCGACCCGGTGGCCGGTCATCTGAGCGTCCGGGGCGAAACGATATCCCTGCGCAATCGCGAGCTGCGGATGATGGAGCTTTTCATCAACGCCCCCGGTCAGGTCTTTTCGAAACAGAAATTGGCCGACAGGTTGTTTTCTTTCGACGACAACGTCTCGGACAACGCGATCGAGGTCTATGTGGGCCGGTTGCGCAAGCACCTTGAAAACTCCGAGTTGAAAATCACCACCCTGCGCGGGTTGGGCTACAGGCTGGACCATGACGGTTAGCCCGGCAGTTTCAGGATCACTCAGAAATCGTCTGGTGCTGGCACTGATCAGCGGCGCGGCGTTGCTGGCCGTTCTATTGTTCTTCGCGGTCCGAAATTATGCAGCACAAGTGGCGCAGCAGGGGCAGGACAACATCCTTGGTGCCTCGGCGGCATCGATCCTCGACGCGGCGGCGCTGCGCGACGGGCAACTGGAGATCGATATCCCTTATGCCGCATTTTCCATGCTGGCGACCCCATCGGATGACCGTGTTTTCTATGCGATCTTTCAGGATGGCGCGTTCATATCGGGGTACGAGGACCTTCAGCTTGCCCACAACGCAGACGATGGCAACTGGTTCTTTGGTGCTCGCGAGTTGCGGGGCGAGCGCGTTCGGCAGGTCAACGCCAGCCGCACTCTGGTCGGTCTGGGCCGCCAGACAGAGATCGAGGTTGCGCTTGCGCAGACACAGGATGCGCTGGCGGAAACGCTGGATCAGATTTCGCGCAATGCGGCGTTTCTGGGGATGGGGTTTTTTGTGCTGACAGCGGCCCTGTCTTTCTGGGTCACAACCGCAACCATCGGGCAGCTGAACAAGCTGACGACATCGGTGACCCGTCGCGGTCCGCAGGACCTGAGCCCATTTCGAAAACCGGTGCCCAAGGAAATGGCGCCTTTGGTGTCTTCGCTGAATTCCCTGATGGGGCGGCTGGATCAATCGCTTAGCCAGTCCGAGGATTTCATTGCCGAGGCGGCGCACCGGGTGCGGACACCTCTGGCAACCGTCCGGTCCTATGCCGAGGCGACCCTGCAACGGGTCGAACGCAAGGAAAACCGCGAAGCCCTGCGTGCGATGGTACGGGCCATCGACGAAAGCTCTCGTGCGGCGGGGCAATTGCTGGATCATGCGATGATCACCTTCCGGGCCGATCATCTGGAACGAGAGGAGCTTGACCTTGTTGCCCTGACCCAAGAGCTTGTGCAACGCCTGACGCCCATCGCCGAGATGAAGGACCTGTCACTGTCTCTGACGGGCGATGCTTCTGTGCGGTATTCGGGTGACCCGATCCTGCTGCAGAATGCGGTGCGCAACATGGTCGACAACGCGTTGAAATACGCACCCCCCGACAGCACGGTCGAGATCAATGTCACCACAAGCCCTCAGGTCCAGATCAGCGTCATGGACTCGGGCCCCGGGTTTCCGCCCGATGAGATTAACATGCTGACCCGCCGGTTTGAGCGCGGCCAGAACGCCGCCGGGACCATCGGCTCGGGCCTTGGGCTGACCATCGTGCAGGACGTGGCAACCGCGCATGGCGGTGCGCTTGTTCTGACCAACCAACCAGAGGGCGGCGCATGCGTTATCTTATCGCTCTGATCCTGTTGCTGCTGCCGCATGTGGGAACAGCCGAGGACTGGGAGGATCGTCAGCTATTCAATGAAGGTGCCGATGGCGTACCGTTGCGCGTCATTTCCAGCACCGACACTATTCTGTTCGCGCCGTTCATCGAAGCATTTATCGTAGAGAATCCCCAGATTAGTGTCGAATATCTGGTGTCTGGCACTGCAGATATCTATGAACGCGTGCGCGCGACACCCCAAGAGTTCGATGTCGTCATCTCAAGTGCGATGGATCTGCAGCTGAAACTGGCCAATGACGGTTACGCGCTGCCGCTGGACGGTATGACCGTCCCCGCATGGGCGCAGTGGCACGACAGCCTGTTCGCCTTCACCTCTGAACCTGCCACCATTGTGGTCAATCGGGCCGCCTTTGCGGATCAGCCTGTTCCGCAAACACGTCAAGGCCTGATCGAAGCGCTGCGCGAACGGCCCGAGACGTTTCGTGGCAAGGTCGGAACCTATGATGTGCGCCAATCCGGACTGGGTTATCTGTTCGCCACGCAAGATGCCCGCGCGTCAGAAACCTATTGGCGCCTGATGGAGGTGATGGGCAGTCTGGGTGTCCGGTTGTATTGCTGTTCTGGCGACATGATCCGCGATCTGGCAGACGGGACAATACTGGTCGCCTATAACGTGCTGGGCAGCTATGCGGCGGTTCAGGCCGAAGGCAAACACGCGCTTGAGATCGTATTACCGTCTGATTTTCAAACCACGATGATGCGCACCGTCATGGCCCTTGATGCCACGCAGCAACCCGATGTTGCTGAGTTGTTTGTTCGCTCCCTGATAACCGGCATGGCGCAATCTCCCAAGACGACGCCGCTGCCTGTGCTTTCGCAATCGGGTGAGAGCGAGCAGGAGGCAATCGGCCTGAACCCGGCTTTGCTGACCTATCTGGATGTTCTCAAACGCAGAAAGTTCATCTCGGCCTGGGAAAATGCGGTTATCCAATAGTGATGTCTGCCCTGATTGTCCCGTGCGATCCGGTTTGCTAACGTCACCCTCGCGTCGGGGAGGGCGTTCGAACCCAAATGCTGGATTATTCGCATAACGCCTGGCTGGTGGCGGCGTCACTGGCTGTGGCGCTGATGGCAGGATTCACCGGCCTCTATCTGACCCATGGTGCATCCCGGCTGGACAGTCAGCGGCGCAAGCTGGTGGTTGCATTTGCGGCGGTCATTCTGGGCGGCGGCATCTGGTCGATGCACTTTGTCGCCATGCTGGGCCTGCAGCTGCCGATTCTGTTTTATTATGACGCTCTGATCACTCTGATATCCGCGCTGGCGGCGATCCTGATGGTCGGGCTGGCGCTGTTGCTACTGCATTTCCGCCGGCGCACGCCCCGGACAATGATCGGGTCAGGGGTGATCGTGGGCCTTGGGATCGTGGCGATGCACTATATCGGCATGGCCGGAATGCAGCTGTGTCGCCCGGTCTACAATGTGCTGGACGTTGCTCTGTCGACGCTGGCCTCTGTGGTCCTGTCGGTGGCGGCCATCTGGGTCGCTTATGGCAACCGTACGCAGCGCAACATCCTATTGGGCACAATCTGCTTCGGGCTGGCCGTGTTCACCATGCATTTCGTGGCCACCGGTCTGACCGATTTTGTTGCCAGCGACAGTGCTGGCGGCGCAGGGCCAGCGCTGGACAATCAGGTTCTGGCGATGGGTGTTACCGTTTCGGTCTTTCTGATCTGCGGTGGGTTTCTGCTGACCGGCATCTCGTTTATCGAACCAACGGAACAGCCCGCGCCGGTACCCACCCCCGAACCAGCAACCCTGCGCGCTGGCGTTCCGTTCGAGCGTGAAGGCCAGACCTATTTCACCGAACCAGCCAGCATCGCCGCCATCCGGGCCGAAGGACACTATACCGTCCTCTACATTGGGGCCGAAAAACTGTTCTGTCCCTGGTCGATTACCGAGGCCGAGTCCCGCCTGATACCAGAGGGCTTCCTGCGCGCGCATCGCAGCTATCTGGTGAACCCCAAACATGTCTCGGGCTTCGAGCGGCACAAGGACAACGGCACCTGCTATTTCGACGGCGTGGATGCGTTGACAAAGGTGCCGGTCAGCCGGTCGCGACTTGCCGACATTCGCGAGGCGCTGGGCCTCTAATCGCAACTCGTGCAGCTTATTCGCAACTGGTGAAACAAGCTGCGCGCCCCGTTTCCGCTGGCTGGAACCGCTGAACCCCTCGCCCTTTCCTGATCCTCAGGTCCCCCAAGGCATTTTGTCCGGACCCAGGGAGGAAAAACATGATACCAGCCGGTTTTGAGTATCACCGGCCAGGCGACATCGCCTCGGCCATCGGCATTTTGCAGGAACATGGAGACGAGGCGCGCGTGATCGCGGGTGGGCACAGCCTGATCCCGATGATGAAACTGCGTATGGCCGAGATGGGCCATCTGGTCGATCTGCAGGCCATAGATGAGCTGAAGGGCATCGAGATCGGCTCTGACACCGTGACACTCGGCGCGATGGTGACGCAGCATGAGTTGATCACGCATGACGAGCTGGCCGCGGCGATTCCGCTGATCCGCGAGGCAGCGTTGCAGATCGCCGACCCGCAAGTGCGTTATATGGGCACCGTCGGCGGCAACGTGGCCAATGGCGATCCGGGAAATGACATGCCGGGGTTGATGCAATGCCTGAATGCGACGTTCGATCTGTCCGGCCCGGATGGCGCGCGCAGCGTGGCGGCGCGTGATTTTTATGAGGCAGCCTATTTCACCGCCCGCGAGGATGAGGAAATCCTGACCCGCATTTCGATCCCGATGCCGGCTGCAGGCGTTGGTCAGGCTTACGAGAAACAAAAGCGCAAGATCGGCGATTATGCGACTGCCGCCGCTGCGGTGATGGTTGGCAATGGCACAGCCTCGGTCGCGATGACCAATCTGGCCGACACACCGATCTGGTCCGAAGGTGCCAGCAGCGCCTTGGTGGGCGGGGATGTTGACGGCTGCGTGGCGGCAATGCTCGATGCGATTGACCCGGTCGAGGACAACCGCGGACCCGTCGAATTCAAGAAACATGTGGCCGCCGTGGTGCTGCGCCGCGCCATCGACCGCGCGCAATGCCGCGCAGGTTGAGGGGAGATAAAAATGTCGAAAATGCACGTCAAACTCACCGTGAACGGACGCGAGGTCGAAGGTCTGGCCGAGCCGCGCACGCTGTTGATCCATTTCCTGCGGGAAGACCTGAAAATCACCGGCCCTCATATCGGTTGCGAAACCAGCCATTGCGGGGCCTGCACCGTGGATATCGACGGCAAATCCGTCAAATCCTGCACCACCTTCGTGGCGCAGGTGAACGGCGCCGACATTACCACCGTCGAAGGGCTGACCAATGATGACGGCAGCCTTGGTGTTCTGCAGGAAATGTTCCGCGAACATCACGGGCTGCAATGCGGTTTCTGCACGCCGGGCATGATCACCCGCGCGCATCGCTTGCTGCAGGAAAACCCGAACCCAACCGAAGAGGACATCCGCTTTGGCATGGCCGGGAACCTGTGCCGCTGCACAGGGTATCAGAACATCGTCAAGGCGATCTCGGCTTCGGCAGACATGCTGAACGCTCAGGAGCCCTCAAGTAGCGAAGCGGTAGGGCAAACAAAAGTGGAGGCTGCGGAATGAACGATCAAACCATGACCCCCGAAGAACGCGCCGCCAACCTCAAAGGCATGGGCTGCGCCCGCAAACGCGTCGAGGATGTGCGCTTTACCCAAGGCAAGGGCAATTACGTCGATGACATCAAGCTGGACGGGATGCTGTTCGGCGACTTCGTGCGCTCGCCCTATGCCCATGCGCGTGTCGTGAGTGTGAACAAAGAGGCGGCCCTGGCGCTGCCCGGCGTGATCGCTGTTCTGACCGCCGAAGACCTGTCACCGCTGGGCCTGCACTGGATGCCGACGCTGGCCGGCGACAAGCAGATGGTTCTGGCGGACGGCAAGGTGCTGTTCCAAGGTCAGGAGGTTGCCTATGTGGTGGCCGAGGATCGCTACATCGCAGCAGATGCGGTGGAACTGATCGAGGTGGAATACGAAGAACTGCCTGTCCTCACCGATCCGTTCGAGGCGTTGAAATCCGATGTGGTGCTGCGCGAAGACCTTGACGGCCAGACCGAAGGCGCGCACGGACCCCGGAAACATCACAACCACATCTTTACGTGGGAGCAGGGCGACAAGGACGCAACCGAAGCCGTTCTGGCCGAGGCGGACGTGGTCGCCGAAGAGATGGTCTATTACCACCGTACCCATCCCTGCCCGCTGGAAACCTGCGGCTGCGTGGCGTCGATGGACAAGGTGACCGGCAAGCTGACGCTTTATGGTACGTTTCAGGCCCCGCACGCGATCCGCACGGTTGTGTCGCTGATCTCTGGCGTTGCCGAACACAATATCCGGGTGATCAGCCCCGATATCGGCGGCGGGTTTGGCAACAAGGTGGGGGCTTATGCGGGCTATGTCTGCTCGGTCGTGGCCTCGATCGTGACCGGCAAGCCGGTGAAATGGGTCGAGGACCGGATGGAGAACCTGATGGCCACCGCCTTTGCCCGCGATTACTGGATGCAGGGCAAGATTGCCGCCACCAAAGATGGCAAGATCACCGGCCTGTGGTGCCATACCACGGCGGATCACGGAGGGTTCGACGCCTGCGCCGATCCGTCCAAGTTCCCGGCGGGGTTCATGAATATCTGCACCGGGTCGTATGACATCCCCACTGCCTATCTGGCCGTGGATGGCGTCTATACCAACAAGGCGCCGGGCGGGGTGGCCTATCGCTGTTCCTTCCGGGTGACCGAGGCCGCCTATTTCATCGAGCGGATGATCGAGGTTCTGGCCATCAAGCTGAACATGGACGCCGCCGAGCTGCGCCGGATCAACTTTATCAGGGCGGATCAGTTCCCGTATCAGTCGGCGCTGGGCTGGGAATATGACTCGGGCGATTATCACACAGCCTGGGACAAGGCACTGAAAGCGGTGGATTACCAGGGTCTGCGGGCGGAACAGGCGCAGCGGATCGAAGACTTCAAAGCTGGCAAGACCCGCAAGCTGCTGGGGATCGGCCTGACGCATTTCACTGAAATCGTCGGGGCCGGGCCGGTGAAGAACTGCGATATCCTTGGGATGGGCATGTTCGATTCATGTGAAATCCGCATCCACCCGACCGGCTCGGCCATCGCGCGTATCGGTGCGATCAGTCAGGGGCAGGGCCATGCCACGACCTTTGCCCAGATCATCGCCAGCGAGATCGGCCTGCCCGCCGATGACATCACGCTGGAGGAAGGCGACACCGACACCGCGCCTTATGGGCTGGGGACCTATGGCTCACGCTCGACCCCTGTGGCGGGCGCGGCCACAGCGATTGCGTCGCGCAAGATCCGTGCCAAGGCGCAAATGATCGCGGCCTATCTGCTTGAGGTTCATGACGATGATCTGGTATGGGATGTGGACCGGTTCGCCGTCAAAGGCGCGCCCGAGCGGTTCAAGACCATGAAAGAGATCGCCTTCGCCGCCTATAATCAGGCCATTCCGGGGCTGGAGCCCGGTCTGGAAGCGGTCAGCTATTATGATCCGCCGAACATGACCTACCCGTTCGGGGCCTATGTCTGCGTCATGGAGATCGACGTGGATACCGGAGAATGGGAGGTCCGGCAGTTCTATGCGCTGGATGATTGCGGGACCCGGATCAATCCGATGATCATCGAAGGTCAGGTCCATGGCGGCGTGACCGAGGCGCTGGCCATCGCGATGGGGCAGGAGATCGCCTATGATGAGATGGGCAATGTGAAGACCGGTACGCTGATGGATTTCTTCCTGCCCACTGCGTGGGAGACGCCGAACTACACCACTGATCACACGGTGACGCCCTCACCGCATCATCCGATTGGTGCCAAGGGTGTCGGGGAAAGCCCGAATGTGGGGGGCGTGCCTGCGTTCTCGAATGCGGTGCATGATGCGTTCCGACCTTTCGGGTTGGTGCAGAGCCATATGCCGCATGATCACTGGCGGATCTGGAAAATCGCCAATGGGTTGGGGATGCACGGGTAATCGGTTTCGAACCGGCAGATGCCGGTCCGACCGAGCGGAGGGGGCGCTGCCTCCTCCGCACCTCCCCCGGGATATTTTTGGCCAGATGAAGATAGGATCCTGGTTTTGACTTTGAGTGATGTGCAGAGCGGGCTGGCCGCGCAGGGCTATGTTGCCGATGATCGGTTGGCGATGGCCTTGCATTTGGCACAGCAGCTTGGGCGGCCCTTATTGCTGGAAGGCCCTGCCGGTGTGGGCAAGACCGAGGTTGCCAAGGCTATGGCCGCGTGGCGGGATACGCGGTTGATCCGGTTGCAGTGTTATGAGGGGCTGGATGCCAGCCATGCGATCTATGAGTGGAACTATCAGCGTCAGCTGCTGGCCATCCGCGCCAGTGAGGCGCAGGGCGGGGTGGATGAAGCGCAACTGTTTTCAGACGCATTTTTGCTGAAAAGGCCTTTGTTAGAGGCTATTTCGGAAGACAAGCCTCCGGTTCTGCTGATTGATGAGATTGACCGGGCGGATGAGGAATTCGAAGCATATTTGCTGGAGGTTCTCTCGGACTTTCAGATCACCATTCCTGAGTTTGGCACCATCTCGGCGCGGGTGCGGCCTATCGTGATCCTGACCGCAAATGGCACGCGTGATTTGTCGGATGCGCTGCGGCGTCGGTGTTTGTACAGTTTCCTCGACTATCCGTCGCGTGAAACCGAGATGGCGATCCTGCGGGCGCGGATGCCCGCAATTGAAGGGCTTCTGGCGCGGCAGATCATTGGCGTCGTGCAGGCGCTGCGCAAGGAGGATCTGGAGAAAACCCCCGGCATAGCCGAGATGTTGGATTGGGCGGCGGCCTTGTCCGGGCTGGGGGTCAATGATCTGGTGAAGTCCCGGGACGAGGTGCAGGCGACTTTGGTTTGTTTGCTAAAGACGGCCGCGGATTATGATGCAGCCCCGCCCGAGGTGATGGATCGTCTGATCGGGAAGGTGGCATGATGCAGGTGACGCGCTTTCCGTCTCGGGCCATGGGCCTGTCGGACCGCATATCGGGGTTCATCGCGCATTTGCGCCTGAACGGGCTGCGTGTCGGGTCGAAAGAGACAGGAGATGCTCTGGCCGCGTTGTCGGTGGTTGAGGCGACCGATGCGAACCAGGCGCGTCAGGCATTGTGCGCCTTGTTGGCCGGGGACGCCGAGGACTGGCGGCGCTTCGATGAACTGTTCGATGCCTATTGGTTCAACGCGGGAAATCAGCGTGCAGGCCTGGCGCAAAATGCACATGTTCGGGTTCAGTCAGCGAAGCCAATGATCTGGCAGAGCCCGGATGAGGTCAAGGACGACACTCGAACGGAGTCCGATCAGGCCGCTACCACTCCTGATCCGGGCAACGACGAGGCCGAGGGGATGGACGGGACGCTGATTGCGACCCGAACGGCCAACCTGTCGCGTCGGGACTTGCGGGAGTTGATGAATGATAAGAGTCTAAAACAAGCAGAAATGGTTGCCATGAAGATTGCGCGGGCCATTCGGGACCGCCGGTCGCGACGACGGAAACGCGCTTTGAGGGGGCCAATTCTGGACATGCGACGCATCCAGCGGGCCAGTCTGTCGCGGGGCGGAGAGCCGATTGATCTGTATCGCCGCGCACGGCCGCCGCGCCCGATGCGGATCGTCGCGCTGTGTGATGTCAGCGGATCAATGACGGTGTATTCCCGCGTGTTTCTGGCCTTTCTCAAAGGATTGATCGGCGCTGATACGCAGGCGGATGCCTACCTCTTTCACACCCGTCTGATGCGGGTCACGGATGCGCTGCGCGATCACGATACGCTGCGCGCCGCGGGGCGTTTGTCGCTGATGGCCGAAGGGTTTGGTGGCGGTACCGATATTTCGGGCAGTCTTGAGAGTTTTCTGAACGGTTACGGCGCGCGGGCGCTGAACGGGCGAACCATCGTGCTGATCCTGTCGGATGGGTATTGCAGTTCCAACCCGGATGCGCTGGGTGCGGTTTTGGCGCGTATCCGGCGCAAGGCGCGAAGGATCGTCTGGCTAAACCCGTTGAGAGGGTGGGACAGTTATGAACCGGTTGCTGCTGCGATGCAGGCTGCACAGCCCCATCTGGATGCGCACTTGCCTGCCAATACGCTTGAGGCGCTGGCGGCGCTGGAACCTCAGTTTCGCAAGTTGTGAAAGGACCCGTTATGCCCGGTTTCGACATATTCGACACAATCGAAGAGCTGCGCCAGAGTGGCAAGAGTTTCTGCGTCGCAACCGTGTTGCGTACGGCAGATGTGACCTCGGCCAAGGCCGGGGCCAAGGCGGCGATCACGCGGGATGGCCGGATTCTGGGCCATCTGGGCGGGGCCTGCGTTCAGCGCGCTGTTCGGGCCTCGGCCAACGCCGCGCTGGACAGTGGTCAACCCGACATTATCCGCGTGAAACCTTCGGACAAGGTGGTGGCCATGACAGACCCTGACGGCGTGCAGATCTACAAAAGCGGATGCCCCAGCGGCGGGACGGTGGACCTGCTGGTCGAGCCCTATCAGCACGCGCCGCGGTTGGTGATCTTTGGTGACTCTCCCATCGCTGACGCATTGGCGGCGCATGGCACTCTGGCGGGTTTTCGGGTCTGCCTGCCCTTCGGCGCAGAGGCACCGGACCAGATCGGATTTGACCCGGATAATCTGCCTGCGCTGGGGCTTGAGGCACGGGATTTCGTTGTTGTCGCCTCGCAGGGCAATGGGGATGGTGCGGCACTGAAAGCGGCGCTGGAGTCCCGGGCGTTGCGCGTGTCCATGGTGGCCAGTCGCCGCAAGGCGCAGGTGCTGTGCGACAAGCTGATCGCAAACGGTCTGGACAAGGGCCGGGTCGCGCAGCTCAAGGCGCCGGCCGGATTGGATATCCATGCGGTCGACCCCCATGAGATTGCGCTTTCGATCCTGGTCGAGATCGTGCGCTGGCGAAACACCGATATCGTGAAGGAGAGCCGTGATGATGAAAAGATGGCGTAGTATTGTACGGGCGATCTGGCCCGCGCGCCCTGAGTTGAGCGCAAAAGAGGCGGCGGAAGAGGCGCTGCGCGTTTATCCAAGATGTTGTTGATCAAAGGAAAACACGAATGGAACTGAGTGACGAAATCCGCATCAACGCTCCGCGTGATGTGGTTTATCAGGCGCTGAACGACGTGGATGTGCTGCGTGAGTGCATTCCCGGGTGTGAAGAGCTGACGCAAGCGGGTCCGGATCAGCTTGAGGCGAAGGTCGTGCTGAAAATCGGACCGGTAAAGGCGAAGTTCTCGGGCGAGGTGACGCTGGACACTTCAAATGCACCTGACGGTTTTTCGCTGATGGGCGAAGGCAAGGGCGGTGCCGCCGGTTTTGCCAAAGGCGGGGCGGACGTGACATTGACCGAAGATGGCGACGAAACGATCCTTGCCTATACGGCCAAGGTCGATATCGGTGGCAAGATTGCACAATTGGGCAGTCGCCTGATTGCCGGAACGGCCAAGAAACTGTCGGGCAAGTTCTTCACCAGATTCGGAGAGGTGGTGTCAGAGCAAACGGTCTCTTGACGGGTCAGAGCCTCTGATCATGTTCGGGCGGGTTGGGGATGGCGAGGTATCGCGCTTTGGGTATGCGCACGATCCCGCAGAGCCCCAGCGCCGTTCGGTCTGGCGGTTCCAGTTGATCAATCGCAGATTGGACCGCAGCAAAGATGGCGACTGCGTCGTTTCGCTGCGATGTGATCAGGGGAAGCCCAGGCGTGGGATCGGTCCAGTCCAGCACGCGCAGGCCTGCTACCCAATCCTCATGCGCGCAGATCAAACGCCAAGATACCGCATCCAGCGCACCGATGTCGGCCCGGCCCTCGGCAACTGCGCGGGCCGAGTTCAAGTGGCCTTCGGTCTGCAGGCGGTTGCTGAACCAGAACCCGTGCGGGGCAAAGTGCCAATAGGGCGCCGCATAGCCTGATTGCGAAAAAGATTGATTGTAGGCGAACTTTGCGTCCCGAAACGCAGTCAGATCGTCGCGCGGATCATCTGCGCGCACGACCAGAGCGCTGCGGTAATAGCCCGGCGAACATCCTTCAAGGCCGTAATCCGGTGTGCCGATAAGCTGCACCTTGTCATGCAGCCACAAGCGATAGGGCATGCCGCAGGTCTGGCTGAGCACCAGATCGGGGTGCCGCCATACAGAAAATTCATCGGCCTGTTGTGACAGGTGCTGGGGGCTGTCGATGCCGGCACGGCTCAGGTTGTCGCGGATCAGGGTCCAATACCGCTCATGCGCGCCTTCAAGCTGCGGGCGGGCATACATCATCAGGTTGGCGATCATTGCATATGTCCGAACAACTCATAAAGCTCAATGGTGGTTTTTACCCCGACCTTCTGCTGAATACGTCCACGATGTATCTCGACCGTGCGCGGGCTGATGCCAAGTTCGGCGGCGATCTCTTTGCTTGAGGTGCGGGCAGGATGGGTCAGGATATGCTGCAGCACTTCCTCTTCCCGTTCGGTCAGCAGGCCGCGCTTGTCCTCCAGCACCTGCCGCCGCGCCTTTTCTGCACGCAGGTCTTTGCCTACCTCCCAGGCGGCTTCGATACGTTCGATCAGCACGCTCAGGTCAAACGGCTTGACCAGAAAATCAATCGCCCCTGCTTTGGTGGCGCGCACCGATTCAGGAATTCCACCGTGCCCCGAGATAAAGATGATCGGAAGGCTCGAGTTCTGCCGGACCAGATGATCCTGCAACTCCAGCCCGTCCATCCCGGGCATACCATAGTCCAGGATCAGGCAGCCCGCAGCATCTTCGTCAACCTGATCCAGAAAGGACTGAGCGTCGGGGAAATGCGCCACCTTCATGCCGCGCTTACCAAGCGAGCGGGACAGGGCGATGCGCACATCGTCATCGTCGTCCACAATAAAAACGATAAGCGGTTCTGCTGTCATGACATGCCGTCCTCGGCCCGGTCGCTGCGACGCAGGGTAAAACAGAACCGCGCACCGCTGCCTTCGGTCGGGTCGTGCCAGATACGGCCACCATTGGCTTTGACGATGGTTCGGCAGATCGACAGGCCCAATCCCATCCCGTCGGTTTTTTGGGTATCAAACATATTGAACAGGGTTACATCCTCGTTAACACCAGGCCCGTTGTCCTGGACCCGGACCTCGACACATTCTTCGCTGACCAGCGTGAAGATTGTGATCCGGCCCGCCCCACCCGGAACACGGGCCAGCGCATCGATAGCATTTCGCAGCAGATTGACCAGTACCTGAGCGATCTGGGTCCGGTTGCCGATGACCTGAGGCAGGGCGGTTTCGGCGTAGGTCAGTCTGATGTCGTGCAGCTTGGCTTCGGCCTCCATCAGCGTGACGGTTTGCCGGATCAGCCCGCCCAGCTCGAATGCGGTCTGCCGACCGCGATCTTTACGCACCACCTCGCGCAGCGCGCGGATGATGTCGCCCGCGCGACGCGACTGTCGGTCTATGTCGGACAGAATTTCGTTCAGCTCGGGATCAGGGTCACCGATTTCATCGAGCGTGATCTTGGCCGCATCGACATTGTAGGAAATCGCGCTGAGCGGCTGGTTCAGCTCATGCGCCAGCCCAGAGGCCATCTCGCCCATCAGATTGACCCGCGCCACATGGGACAGGTCGCGGCTGAGACGGCTGGCTTCGTCCTCGGCCTGCTTGCGGTCGCTGACATTGTCGATGATGGCAACCGCGTGATCCGGCACACCGTTTTCATCGCGGATCAGGATTGCATTCACGCGCAGCCATATGGTCGATCCGTCTTTGCGGATGAACTGGTTTTCCGCGATGAACTCGGAATCCTGCAGCAGCGTTTCGCGGAACTTCACCGCGATCTGCTGGCCGTCTTCCGGCAGGATGTCCGCCAGCGTAATCATTTCAAGCTCGTCCGGGCTGTACCCCATGATGTCGCAGAGCTGTTCGTTCACCCGCTGGAACTGTCCGGTTTCGGGTGCAATCTGCGCCATCCCGCGCGAGGCCAGATCGAAGGTGCGGCCATAAGCAGTTTCAAAGCGTTGCCGTTGCCGAACTTCCTGCGCCAGCGCTGCGCCGGTATCTTCAAGTTCGCGATAGGGGCTGTGCAAGCCCTCATCGGGCGTGATTTCGCCGCTGGACAGGCGTTGGGTCTGACTGGCAAAGGTGCGTACCGGGGCATAGATCCGGTCGGCCAGTGCCAGACCAACGGCTCCGGTCAGGATGGCGATAGATATGGCGATCCAGATACCCTGCACACGGTTTTTCTTGATCTCACCGATGAAATTGTCTTCGGCGGCATAAAGCCCGATCAACCAGCGCAAGCCGGGCTCAGACACTTCGATCAGCATGGCAACATAATCCTGCCCACGCAGTTCGAAATCCGTATGAACGGGGCCTTCGACCCCGGCCATGCTGGTGTGCGGCAACGTACCGAAGGCCGCGCGGGCCAGCGGGTCGTCGATCTGGTCCACCATCGGCAGTTCCAGGGTGTCCAGCCCCCCGTTCTGTTCAATCAGAACCAGCGTCGGATGGGCCAGAACCGAGCCGTCTTCGTTCAGCACCAGCGCCGCACCGCGCCGTTCCGACCAGATATCCAGCAAAAAGCCCGACAGCGCATCAATCTGGATATCGACCCCCAGAATGGCCCGGATGTTTCCGGCCTGATCCAGCACCGGGACCGCATAGGTGATCCCCGGCTGGCGCGCTGAGTAGAAAATATAGGGCTGAGTCCAGATCGGCGCCTTCGTCTCGCTTACCATTCTGAACCACGGGCGGGAGCGGGCCTCATAAGTGTCGGTCTGCGTTTCTGCGGTCTCAAGCAAAGTGAAACGATCATTGCGCCACTGGAAGTCGGCGGGATGTTCGCTCAGCCCGTATTCAAAGGGCGGGATCACCTTGGTCCGATAGCGCCCCGGCTCTTCGGTGCGCATGACATAGACGAAACGACCGCTGTCGTCGGCCAGATACAGCCCTGCCAGTTGCGGTGCGACCTGCAACTGCTGGAAAAAGTGGCTTTCCAGCCCAGCGGTGTCATTGATGTTCAGCACATCGTTTTCCGCCAGACGCCGGGTTGCATCCAGCGCCTGCCGTGCCGGGTTCAGGAAGTTCTTAACCTGACCGATGACATTTACACTGACCTCGTTCAGTGAGGTGCGCGATTGCCGCAGCAGCGCGTTTTCCGAACTGACAAAGGTCGACAGCGTTACAGTCAAAACAGCGATGAACTGCAGCCCGGCCAGACACAGGGCCAGTGTGGCGCGCAGCGACCTGTGCCTGCGCGAAGACCCGGCTTGATCCCGACGTATGTCCTGTTGCGCTGTGGTGTCCAATCTTCAGTCCGGATCGTCTCTGCAATTGGGCGGGGACCCCGATGTGAACCCCATTTAACCCAACCCTATACGTAATCTACCGTATAGACACCTGCTGTTTGGTTTCGCTTTCCTCTTTACCATCGGGGGGCCTGATTCCAGTGCGATTTTTTCTGTTGTGTTCTGAACGGTTTCAGGCGCCCCAACAGATCAAAAAAGACTGACAACAGGAGTGTCAAAGTGTTCAAGAAATCCTCAATTACCGCATTTGCCGCGGCGGCCCTGATGGCACCAGCGGCATATGCAGAAGAGTTTATCACGATCGGAACCGGCGGCGTTACGGGTGTGTATTACCCGACGGGTGGCGCGATCTGCCGTCTGGTCAACAAGGGCCGGAAAGAGCACGGGGTCCGGTGTTCGGTGGAATCGACCGGGGGGTCGGTTTACAACATCAACACCATTCGCGAAGGCGAGCTTGAGTTTGGTGTGGCCCAGTCGGACTGGCAGTACCACGCCTATAACGGCAGCTCGAAATTCGAAGAGGCCGGCCCGTTTGAGAACCTGCGCGCCGTGTTCTCGGTCCACCCGGAGCCGTTCACGGTAGTGGCGCGTGCCGATGCAGGCATCACCAATTTCGAAGACCTGAAGGGCAAGCGCGTCAACATTGGTAACCCTGGTTCCGGTCAGCGCGGCACCATGGAGGTTCTGCTGGGCGAAATGGGCTGGACCACTGGTGATTTCGAACTGGCGACCGAACTGAAAGCGGCTGAACAGTCGGCAGCTCTGTGCGACAACCAGATCGATGCGATGGTGTATACGGTCGGTCACCCCTCGGGTTCGATTCAGGAAGCAACCACCGCGTGCGACTCGGTTCTGGTGAATGTCAGCGGCGACGCGGTCAGCAAGCTGGTTGACGACAACTCGTTCTACCGTACCGCAACCATCCCCGGTGGTATGTACCGTGGTTCGGATGGCGACACCCAGACCTTTGGTGTGGGCGCGACCTTCGTGACCTCGGCAGACGTTTCCGAAGATGCGGTCTATGCGGTTGTGAGCTCGGTCTTCGAAAACTTCGATGACTTCAAAAAGCTGCACCCGGCTTTCGCCAACCTCAAGCCTGAAGAGATGATTGCGGATGGCCTGTCGGCTCCGCTGCATCCGGGTGCCGAGAAATACTACAAGGAAAAAGGCTGGATTCAGTAAGCCAGACCTGACGCGGGGCGCCTTCAGGGGCGCCCCGGTTCATATCCGGGAGAAACCGGTGACAAGACGGCCATAAAAACCAAGGCTGCAGGACGGGGAGTTTTTAATATGAGTTCCGACACACAGGGCAATCGCCCTTTATCCGAAGAAGAACTTCAGGATCTGGTCGCTTCATCCGATGCGGGTGGGCGTAATCCAGCAGGAAATGTGGGGCTTTTTCTGGCGATTGTAGCTGTACTGTGGTCGGTGTTTCAGGTGGTGCTCGCCTCGCCTTTGTCGAACTATCTGCTGCCGGGCAGCGTGGTGAACAACTCGCGCCAGATCCATCTGGCCTTTGCGATGTTCCTGGCCTTTGCGGCCTATCCGGCGCTCAAATCCAGCCCGCGTAACTATATCCCGGTTCAGGACTGGATCATGGGTATCGTAGGTGCGTTTCTGGCGCTCTATGGTTATTTCTTCTACCAGAAAATTGTCGATGCCGGTGGCCTTGCGGACGACACCGACAAGTGGTTCGCGCTTGCCGGTCTGCTGCTGCTGTTCGAAGCCGCACGCCGCGCGCTGGGTCCGGCGATGGCGATCATCGCAACGATCTTTCTGGCCTATGTCTTCTTCGGCTCGTCCGCTTGGGTGCCCGAGGTTATCCGCTGGAAAGGTGCCAGCCTGCAAAAGGCGATGAGCCATATGTGGATCACGTCCGAAGGTGTCTTTGGCATCGCGCTGGGCGTTTCAACCAAGTTCGTTTTCCTGTTCGTGCTGTTCGGAGCGCTGCTGGATAAGGCGGGCGCGGGGAATTACTTTATCAAGATGGCCTTTGGCGCGCTGGGTCACCTGCGCGGCGGTCCGGCCAAGGCGGCTGTGGTGGGGTCTGCGGCGACCGGCCTGATTTCGGGTTCGTCGATTGCCAACGTTGTGACCACCGGCACGTTCACCATTCCGTTGATGAAGCGGGTGGGCTTTTCAAGCGAACAAGCGGGCTCGGTCGAGGTGGCCAGTTCCGTGAACGGCCAGATCATGCCGCCGGTGATGGGCGCTGCGGCCTTCCTGATGGTGGAATATGTGGGCATTTCCTATGTCGAGGTGATCACCCACGCGTTCCTGCCTGCGGCGATTTCCTATATCGCGCTGGTCTATATCGTCCACCTTGAGGCGGTGAAGCGGAACATGCCGACGCTGGGCGACCGCGTTGTCTCGATGGGCCGCACGATTGGCGGCATGGCTTTGTTCTTCGTAGGCTTTGCCGGGCTTTGCTATGGCGTACAGTACCCGATCAAGGCGATCATCGCGATCGTGCCAGAGGGTTCGGGGCTGGTTTTGTCGGCGCTGATCGTACTGGCCTATCTGTTCCTGCTGAAACTGGCGGCGGGGGTCGAGGATCTGGTCCCCGATGATCCCAATGCCAAAGAGGTCGAACTGCCGGTGATTGCCGAGATCTACAAGGCCGGACTGCATTACTTGCTGCCAATCATTGTGCTGGTCTATTTCCTGATGATCGAGCAGAAATCGCCCGGTCTGTCGGCCTTCTGGGCAACCTCGCTGCTGTTCGTGATCCTGCTGACACAGAAGCCGCTCAAGTCGATCTTCCGCGGCGAAAGCGACACCGCGAACGCCTTCATGGCCGGTGTTACCGACCTGTGGAACGGCTTGATCGACGGGGCGCGCAACATGATCGGCATCGCGCTGGCCACCGCCACCGCGGGTGTGATCGTGGGCACTGTGACCCTGACCGGCGTGGGTCAGGTGATGGCTGATCTGGTCGAGTTCCTGTCGGGCGGCAACCTGATCGCCATGCTGGCGCTGGTGGGTCTGCTGAGCCTGATCCTGGGCATGGGTCTGCCGACCACGGCGAACTATATCGTCGTCAGCTCGCTAATGGCCGGTGTGGTTGTGGAACTGGGCGCGCAGGACGGTCTGATCGTGCCGCTGATCGCGGTTCATCTGTTCGTGTTCTATTTCGGCATCATGGCCGATGTGACACCGCCCGTGGGCCTGGCGAGTTTTGCCGCCGCCGCCGTCTCGGGCGGGGATGCGATCCGCACGGGCTTTACCGCGTTCTTCTACAGCTTGCGCACCGTGGCGTTGCCGTTCGTGTTCATCTTCAACACCGATCTTCTGCTGATCGATGTTGGTTGGGTGCAGGGCATTCTGGTGGCTGTGTCGGCCACCATCGCGATCCTGATCTTCACCGCCGGCACCATGGGCTGGTTCCTGACCAAGAACCGCATCTATGAAAGCGTCGCGCTGATCCTGATCGCCTTTGCGCTATTCCGTCCCGACTTTTTCATGAACCGCATCGCGCCACCCTTCGCACAGATCGAACCGGCGCAGCTGACACAGGCCGTTGGTGATGCCACACCGGGCAGCACCATGCGGATCGAGGTCGCAGGCCCGGATTTCGACACCGGCAACATGACCGAAACCACCGTGGTCCTGACAATCGGAGACGAGGCTGATGGTGCCGCGCGCATCGACGCTCTGGGCCTGATGACGCTGGAAGAGGACGGGCTGGTCAAGCTGGATGAACCGCTGTTTGGCACGCCGGTGGCGGATGAGTTGGATATGTTCGACTATTACGCCGACGAGGCGGTCCGCATCACCAGCATTCAGGCTCCGCAAAGCCAGCCCCCGAAAGAGCTGATCTTCATCCCGGCGCTGCTGTTGCTGGGGCTGATCGCCTTCCTGCAACGCGGTCGCGCCGCCCGCACCAATGAACAAGAGGTCGTAACATCATGATCAAATCTGTCCTCTGTGCCGTAGATATCAGCAACGACAATCTGGATGCGGGTGTTCTGGAACGGGCAGCGGTGCTGGCCGATCTGGACGGCGCGCAGCTGGATGTGGTGACGGTTCTGCCGGATTTCGGCGAAAGCTGGGTCTCGGGCTTTTTCCAGCCCGAATTCCACGAAAAGGCGGTGGAGGCGGCGCATGAAAAGCTGATCGCGCTCTGCGCCGACACTCTGGGTGAAGACCGCAATGCCGGCATCCGCCACGTCGTTGCCACCGGTACCGCCTATCAGAAAATCCTTGAGACCGCCGAAGGTGCGGGCTCTGACCTCATCGTCATCGGGGCCCATAAGCCGGACCTCAAGGACTATCTTCTCGGTCCAAACGCATCACGGGTCATCCGACATTCAAACGCGTCCGTTTACGTCGTCAGATAGTGACAATGGCGGTTTGAAAGTGGTTTTGTAACGAGTGCCTCGGTTTCCAGAACTCTTTCAAAGGTGGATCGCTATGAAAACCCTGCTGAAGACAACAGCGGCGCTGGCCTTCGGGGCCATCGCCAGCATGGCCAGTGCGCAGGACCCTGCACCGGAACTGGGCTATGGCTGGGACGAAAAGGACTCGGTCACCGGCACCGAATTCATGGTGTCCGCCGCCAACCCGATTGCCGCGAAAGCCGGGTATGATGTGCTGGCTGCGGGGGGCACGGCTGCGGATGCGATGATCGCCGTGCAATTGATGCTGAATCTGGTCGAGCCGCAATCGTCAGGCATCGGCGGTGGCGCATTCCTGCTCTATTGGGACGCGTCCTCGAAAACGCTGACAACCTTTGATGCACGGGAAAAAGCGCCTGCAAAGGCCACGCCCGAGCGGTTTCTGCTGCCCGATGGTGAAAAGATGCCGTTTGGCGAGGCGATCTCGGGCGGTCAGGCCGTCGGCGTGCCGGGCATTCTGCGCCTGATGGAAGTAACCCATAACCTGTATGGCAAGACAGACTGGGCCTCGCTGTTTCAGTCGACCATTGAACAGGCCGAAAACGGGTTCGAGGTCTCGCCGCGTATGGCGAATTCGATCAAATCGACCGTCGACCGCAATTGGGGGCTGGATGTTTTTCCCGGTGCCAAGGCGTATTTCTTCAATGAAGATGGCAGTCCGCTGGCGGCGGGCACCTTGTTGAAGAACCCCGATTTTGCCGAGACCCTGCGCATTTTGGCCGATCAGGGTGCGAATGCGTTTTATCACGGCCCGATTGCCGAGGATATCGTGGCCGCTGTCGACGCTACATCGAAGGTGGAAAACAACATCACGCTTGAGGATCTGGCTGCCTATCGCGTCAAGATCCGCCCCGCTGTCTGCGCCGATTATCGCGGTTATGACGTCTGCGGCATGGGGCCGCCGACCTCGGGTGGTCTGACCGTGGGGCAGATTCTGGGCATTCTGAGTAACTTCGACCTCAAAGGCACTGGCTGGAACGCCGAGATGGCGCATCTTTATGCCGAGGCGGCCAAGCTGGCCTATGCAGACCGCGCGCTTTACATGGCCGACAGCGATTTTGTCGATGTGCCGGTCAAGGGCCTGCTAGATACGGATTACCTGAAATTGCGCGCCGAAATGATCGAACCGGAGACAGCCAGTGAGAAACGCCAGGCGGGTGAACCGCCGCGTGACCACACCGCGCTGTTTGCGCCGTCGCAGAACCCCGACCGACCCGGCACCAGTCACATCGTGATCCGAGATCAGTACGGCAATGCGCTGTCGATGACGACGACTATCGAAACCGCCTTTGGCAGCCGCGTCTTTGTGCGGGGTTTTCTGCTGAACAACGAACTGACCGATTTTGACCGCGCGCCCAAAGATGGTGACCGTCTGGTGGCCAACCGTGTCGAAGGTGGTAAACGCCCGCGCAGCTCGATGTCGCCGACCATCGTGATGAAAGAGGGTGAGCCTTATTTGCTGATCGGTTCACCCGGTGGCAGCCGCATCATCAACTATGTGGCCAAGACCATCATCGCGATCGTCGATTGGGACATGGACCCGCAGGATGCCGTCGAAACGGGGCATTTCGTGCATCGCAACGGGTCGTCGATGGATCTGGAGCAGGGAACCGCCGCCGCCGAATTCGCCGATGCGCTGACCGGCAAAGGGCATGAGGTCAAGCTGGTCGATCTCAACAGCGGGCTGCACGCGATCCTGATCAAGGATGGGCAACTGATCGGCGCCGCCGATCCGCGTCGTGAAGGCGTGGCGATGGGGCAGTAGCGCTGACAACAGGAAGGGCTGCTTGACTGTCGCGCAGCCCTTTTCCCTTGCTTTAGGAAGCTACCCATCCGATAGGGCGGTATGTTCAAAGGCCGCGCCATAACCTTCATCCTTATCACCCTGATGATCGACGCCATCGGCATCGGTATCGTGTTCCCGATCATGCCCGATCTGATGAATCGCGTTGGCGCGGGTGATACCGGGCAAGGGGCCTTTTGGGGCGGGCTGCTGATGGCCGCCTATGCCG
This sequence comes from Ruegeria sp. L12, assembly GCF_056531745.1. Lineage (NCBI taxonomy): Bacteria > Pseudomonadati > Pseudomonadota > Alphaproteobacteria > Rhodobacterales > Roseobacteraceae > Ruegeria > Ruegeria sp. L12. The sequence continues at coordinate 19,907 of NZ_JBQFMH010000004.1, read as the reverse complement.
GGGCGCTGTTCCTGTGTGGCCCCATTGTCGGCAGCATTTCAGACGCCGTCGGTCGCAGGCCGATCCTGATTGCAGCGCTGGTCATGCTGGCGCTGGATTATGTGATCATGGCGCTGGCTGATACGTTCTGGCTGCTTCTGCTCGGGCGTACGCTTGCGGGGCTTGCGGGGGCAACGTACATCACCGCGACGGCCTACATCGCCGACATATCCTCACCCACCGAAAAGGCCGCGAATTTTGGCCTCATCGGTGCGGCCTTCGGGATCGGATTCGTTCTTGGCCCGGCCATCGGCGGCATCGCAGCCGAGGTCAGCATAACCGCGCCCTTTTGGATCGCGGCGGCCTTGTCAGCGGCGAATGCGTTGTTCGGTGTGTTCGCACTGCCCGAAAGCCTGACGCCCGAAAAACGCCGCCCCTTCGGCAAGCGCGACCTGAACCCGTTCAAATCGATCTTTGACGCTTTCCGCTTTCCGGGTCTGGCGGTGCCGCTGCTATGCATTTTCATTTTTGAGTTCGCCAACATGGTCTATCCGACCCTTTGGGCGTTCTGGATTCGCGAGGTCTTTGGCTGGTCGACGCTTTATATCGGTCTGTCCCTGGCCGCATACGGGGTGCTGCTGGCGGCGGTTCAGGGCGGACTGATGCCCCTTTTCATCAGATGGATTGGCGATTACCGCACCTTGATGATGGGGATGACGTCCGCGTTGATTGGAATGATTGGATTTGGCTTCACGGCAACAATTACTGCGCTTGTGATCTTTCTTCTGCTGGCCGCGCTGTCGGATCTTGTACCTGCGCTGATGACGGCAATGGCCTCGAACCAGGCCGATGAAGACCGGCAGGGCGTGGTGCAGGGGGTCATCGCCTCGCTGTCGTCTGTCGCGGCAGTGCTGTCACCTTTGGTGATGACCGGGCTGTTTCAGGCGTCGGTCGATGGTGAAGGTATCTATCTGCCCGGCGCACCCTTCTTCTTCTCAGCCGTTTTGGTGTTGGCGATGATGCCGCTGGTGGTTCGCTTGCGCGGACACGCTTCGGTCTGAAAAAAACGCACCCGCAGACTGCGGGTGCGTTAGAGTTTCAAGGTATTGGGAGATTACTGAATCTCACCCATGCAAAGATACTTGATCTCAAGGAAATCCTCGGTCCCGTATTTCGAACCCTCACGACCCAGACCGGACTGTTTGACGCCCCCAAACGGCGCGACCTCGGTCGAGATCAGGCCGGTGTTGATGCCCACCATGCCCGATTCCAGCGCCTCAGCCACGCGCCAGACGCGCGCCAGATCACGGCTGTAGAAATACGAGGCCAGACCGAACTCGCTGTCATTGGCCATCGCGACCACGTCGTCTTCTTCTTCGAACTTGAACAGGGGCGCGACGGGGCCAAAGGTTTCATCCTTCGCCACCACCATATCGCGGGTCACGCCGGTCAGAACCGTGGGTTCGAAAAAGGTGCCACCCAGATCCGAGCGTTTACCACCCAGCGTCACGGTTGCGCCTTTGGACAACGCGTCCGAGATATGTTCCTCGACCTTGGCGACGGCTGCGTCATTGATCAGCGGGCCTGTGGTGATACCATCGCCGAAGCCGTCACCGACGTTCAGGGATTTGGTCTTTTCAGCCAGCTTGGCGGCGAATTCGTCATAGACACCCGCCTGTACATAGATGCGGTTCGCACAGACGCAGGTCTGACCGTTGTTGCGGAACTTGGCGATCATTGCGCCGTCGACGGCGGCATCCACATCGGCGTCGTCGAACACAATGAAAGGCGCGTTGCCGCCCAGTTCCAGCGACATTTTCTTGATCGTGCCCGCCGCCTGACGCATCAGAATTTGACCCACGCGCGTCGAACCGGTGAAGGTGATCTTGGCCACCTTGTCATTGGTGCAAAGCTCATTGCCCACGCCCGAGCTGTCAGTGCCCGGGATTACGTTGAACACGCCTGCCGGAATGCCCGCACGTTCGCCCAGCACCGCCATCGCCAAAGCGGAAAGCGGCGTCAGTGTTGCGGGGCGCGCCACAAAGGTGCAACCCACCGCCAGCGCCGGGCCAACCTTGCGCGCGATCATCGCATTGGGGAAGTTCCATGGGGTGATCGAGCCCACCACACCCACAGGCTGTTTCAGCACCACGATGCGCTTGTCGCGCTGATGGCCGGGGATCACGTCGCCATAAACGCGCTTGGCCTCTTCCGAGAACCACTCGATGAAGGACGCGCCATACAGAATTTCTCCGCGCGCCTCGGGCCAGGGTTTACCCATCTCGGCGGTCAGGATCGTGGCCAGATCATCGGCGTTTTCGACCATCAGATCGAACCACTTGCGCAGGATTGCCGCGCGTTCCTTGCCGGTCTGGGCGGCCCAGTCCTTTTTCGCAGCATACGCGTCATCGATGGTCTGCTTGGTGCCCTCGATGCTGATATCGGTCACGTTGGCGATCAGATCGCCGGTAGCGGGATTGTGAACCGGGAAGGTCGCCTCACCCTCAACCCATGCGCCGTTGATATAGGCGCGGGTTTCCAGAAGGCTGGGATCTTTCAGCTCCAGCTTGGTCACTTTGGTATCCAGCATGTTCAGGCTCCTTTGGCAGCGTCGATCGAGGCCTCGATGATGTCCATCGCCTCGGCGAAAATCTCGTCCTGCACGGTCAGCGGTGCGAGGAAACGGATTACATTCCCATATACGCCACATGTCAGCAGGATCAATCCGCGCCTGAGCGCCTCGACGCGCACAGTGTTGGCCATGTCCGGATTCGGCGCGCTGCCATCGCTGGTGTTGAATTCAGCCGCGACCATGAATCCGGGACCGCGAATGTCGACGATCTCGGGCGTGCGGGAACGGATCGATTCCAACCGCTGTTTCAGGCGCGAGCCCAGCTCGTTGGCGCGCGCGCACAGGTCTTCTTCCTCGATCACATCCATTACCGCATGGGCGGCGGCGATCCCCAGCGGGTTGCCGCCATAGGTGCCGCCCAGACCGCCCGGATGCGCGGCGTCCATCAACTCGGCGCGTCCGGTGACAGCGGCCAAAGGCAGCCCACCCGCCAGACCTTTGGCCATGGTGGTGATGTCGGCGGAAACATCATAAGCGTCCATCGCAAACAAGTTGCCCGTGCGGGCAAAGCCGGTCTGTACCTCATCGGCAATCAGAACGATGCCATGTTCGTCGCAAAGCGTACGCAGGCCACGCATCAACTCGGCCGGAGCGGGGTAGAAGCCACCTTCACCCTGTACCGGCTCGATGATGATGGCAGCCACGCGGCCCGGATCGAGATCGGCTTTGAACAGCTTGGTCAGCGCACCCAGCGAATCCTCGGTTGAGGTGCCGTGCAGCTCAACCGGGAACGGGACGTGATAGGTGTCGGGCATCATCGCACCAAAACCCGCCTTGTAGGGCTGAACCTTGCCGGTCAGCGACATGCCCATGAAGGTGCGGCCATGGAAAGCGCCACCAAAGGCGACGACAGCCGGACGCCCGGTGGCGGCGCGGGCGATCTTAACGGCGTTTTCCACCGCTTCGGCACCTGTGGTGACAAAGACGGTCTTTTTGGTGAAATCGCCGGGAACCTTCTCGTTCAGGCGCTCGGCCAGACGGATGTAGTTCTCGTAAGGCAGAACCTGATGGCAGGTATGGGTGAAATTGGCGGCCTGTTTTTGCACCGCCTCCATCACCTTGGGATGGCAATGCCCGGTATTCACAACGGCAATACCTGCGGCGAAATCGATATAGCGCTTGCCCTCGACATCCCAGACTTCGGTGTTCACGGCGCGGTCGACATAGACCTGCGTCTGCATTCCCACACCCTGCGCGATCGAGGTGTTGCGGCGTTCAGCAATCTGAGCATTCAGCATCTTGCGTCCTTTCCGGTTATGGGGCGCGGCGCCCGCATGTCTGACCGCGTGACTGTAGTGGCTGGGTTGGCGGGTGAAAGCCTGTTTCTTGTGAATCATAAGCCCTTGATTTACGGTCCCGGCACTCTCGAAGTGTTGCGGATACTGAACATGAAAAACACCAGTCAGGATGATCTGACCCTTGGATTGCGCCTGCGCACCCTGCGTGAACGGGCGGGCCTGTCGCAGCGGGCGTTGGCCAAGAAATCGGATGTTCCGAACTCGACCATCTCGCTGATCGAGTCCGGCAAGATGAACCCTTCGGTCGGTGCGTTGCGCCGGATTTTGCAGGGCATACCGATTGGCATGTCTGATTTTTTCTCGTTCGAGATCGAGCCGGAACAAACAGTGTTCTACGCCGCCGAAGAGCTGACAGAGATCGGTAAGGGCGGGCTGTCGCTGCGGCAGGTTGGATCAAACCTGCACGGGCGCGCGATGATGATCCTGCAGGAAACCTATGATCTGGGCGCCGATACCGGTCGCGTGATGTACGGCCATGAGGCGGAAGAGGGCGGCATCGTCATATCGGGCCGGGTCGAGGTGACGGTGGGCGATCAACGCAAGGTTCTGGGGCCGGGTGATGCCTATTATTTCGACAGTCGCACGCCGCACCGGTTCCGGCAGGTCGGCCCCGAGGTCTGCCGGATCATCAGCGCCTGCACACCGCCAACTTTTTGAGCATTGAGAGTGTAAATTCAGCACTATGCATCATAGTGTTGCAGAGTCCTTCAGAATGAGACACAGTATGGTGCATAGTGCGGGAATTTCCTGCAAGTCATTCAGGGCGACCGTCGCCCAATTCGGAGAGGACCGGAATGAAGAAGAAGCCTGCAACGCTGCCCCGTGGCTATCGTACCTGCACCGCGTCGCTTGTTGTTGTTGACGTACCCGCAGCGCTGCGGTTCTACGAAAGCGCCTTTGGCGCGAAGGTTCAGGCCTGTGACGTGGAAGAGGCTCCGGGATTTGCCACCATCAAGATCGGCAATTCCATGCTGTTTGTCACCGCCGGTTGGGGTGCGCATGGTCCCGCCGTTCCGGGCACGGTCACACCGGTTGGGCATCACATGTATGTCGAAGACACCGACGCGACCCTCGCGACCGCGCTGGAAAGCGGCGCCAGCCTGATTGCAGAGGCGACCGATACCTATTGGGGCGAGCGCTGCGCCACAATCGCCGATCCCTTCGGTCATGTCTGGACGCTTGCGACCCGTATCGAAAACCTAAAACCTGCGGAAATCAATGAACGGCGCAAGGCGCTGCTCGATGCCGCACAGACCGAGGCTGCATGAGCGTCGCCCCGTTCCCCACATTCACGATCCGTCAAAACGATCTGGCGATACTTGCGGCTGAAAACCGTATCGGAGACTACCCTGTCGCGGTGCGCACGGCGCGCGAGGTGGTCAGCGGCGGCTTTGCCAACCACTCGACGCATCCCAACACCTGGACGGTGTATTTTCTGGTCGATGGACAATGGGCGCTGGTCGAATCTACCCGCGGTCTTCGGCGGGAATGGTCCAGCCTGGACCGCCTTGAAAAATGGCTGCGCAGTTGTGGCTTCCGGTTCTTCTGGGTCCGCAACGATATCGATTTCGTGGAACAATTGGCGGAAGATACAGCCGAGGAAGAGGCTCTATGAGATTGGAATCTTACGAAATACATGGCCTGAGGACAGCGGGCTTGCGTGAATACACGATTTTGTGTTCCGATGAAGAACGCCGGATCATAGCGGCGGTCGCAATCGGCGAGAAAATGAGAAGAAACGAAAAATGACCCCCTTTGCGATAACCGGAATCCAGATGCATGTCGGCGCGCTGCAGTCGAATGTCGACGCTATGTTGCATCGGATCGACATCATGATGGCTCGGTTCCCCTGGACCCAGATGGCCTTGTTCAGCGAGTTGGCACCTCATGGTCCGCTCGACCGGTTTGCCCAACCCTTTCCAAATGACGACCTGTCGCGCTTTCAGGACGCGGCGCGGCGCTACGGGATCTGGCTGATCCCCGGCTCGATGTTCGAAAAGCACGAGGACGGGCGGATTTTCAACACTTCGGTGGTGATCAACCCGGATGGTGAGATCGTCTCGAAATACTCCAAGATGTTCCCGTTCAAACCCTATGAACAGAATGTCGCCTCGGGCACGGATTTCTGCATCTTTGACGTGCCGGATGTGGGTCGGTTCGGCCTGTCGATCTGCTATGATATCTGGTTCCCCGAAACAACGCGGCACCTGACTTCTCAGGGGGTTGAGGTTCTTTTGCATCCGGTCCTGACCGGCACCACTGACCGCGAGGCCGAGCTGTCGATCGCCAAGGCCACCGCTGCACAGTTCCAGTGTTACGTCTTCGACGTGAACGGTCTGGCCGCTGGGGGCGTTGGCCGCTCGCTGGTCGTTGATCCATCGGCCACTGTGCTGCACCAATCCGCGGGGCAAGAGGATATCTTCCCCATCGAGATCGATCTGGATCAGGTTCGCCGCCAGCGTGAGGTCGGGCTGAAAGGTCTGGGGCAGGTTCTCAAAAGCTTCCGCGACCGTGAGGCGGAGTTCCCGGTCTATGACCGCACCAGTGGGGCGGATGCGTATCTGCACACGCTGGGCCCGTTGCGCATTCCGCAAAAAGGTGACGTCGCGGGCGTTGCCGCATCCGACCCCAGAACGGCGCTGGGATATACTGAAGACGCCGCGACCAAGCCCGATAACCTGTATCTCTACAAAGGGCGCTCTGGCACAGACTGATACCGGGCAGCTTTTCGGTATCGGCAGAAAGGAAAAAATTTCATGCACGGCATTTCCGACAGCGAAAAGCTCCACACTATCTCGGATTACTACAGCGCCTCACAGCTGAGGGCAGACCGATGGAGCGTGCTGCGGGAAACGGCCGAGTCCCTTGATCAGGGTGCCGGCGAAAAGGATCGGGACCGGGCGCGTCAATTGCTACAAGCGCTGGCCCCGATCGAGATGTATTTTGCCTTTCCGGGCGGATCGGCGTTCGACTATCTGCGCCGGTTGCTGGACCATGGCAACTTTGGCGATTTCTCGACCGCCGTGCGCCGGGTGTCGCGGGCGCTGACATCGGGGGCGTATCGTCGCCGCTCGATCCCGCTGATTGCGGATGAGACAGAGGTTGACGAGTTCGAGGACGAGTCCACCCAAAGCCACGAAGCCCGGGCGCTGGGCCGTCCTTATTTCGAAGTAATGATCGTCGACAATGTCAACGAGCATCAGGAGCGGTTCCTGCAATCCAGCCTGCAACGGATGCGCCGCAGCGAGGACCAGTTCATCTATGAAACCGTTGTGGTTCCCAGTGTCGAGGACGCGCTGATCGGGGTTCTGTTCAACCAGAATGTGCAGGCGGTCATCGTCCGCCCGGGCCTGAGTCTGAAATCCAAGAACGAAACCAATGTTCTGGGCCGGTATATCAGCCTTTATGGAGAAGGCGCTGATCTTGATGCGCTGTCACCCTCGGAATTTGGGCCAGAGACCTGCCGCCGGATCGGAATGCTGCGCCCGGAACTGGACGCTTATCTGATCACTGATCGTTCGGCCGAAGATATCGCCGGGCTTGATTTGGGTCTGTGCCGGCGGGTGTTCTACAATCAGGAAGATTTCCTGGAACTGCACCTGAACATCCTGCGCGGAGTGCAGCGGCGCTATAAGACGCCGTTTTTTACGGCGCTCAAGGAATACTCCAAACAGCCCACCGGCGTGTTCCACGCGATGCCGATCAGCCGGGGCAAGTCGATCAGCCGCAGCCATTGGATTCAGGACATGGGGGCGTTCTACGGATCGAACATCTTCATGGCTGAAACTTCTGCCACTTCGGGTGGGCTGGATTCGCTGCTGGAACCCAAAGGTCCGATAAAGGAGGCGCAAGAAGCCGCCGCTCGCGCCTTTGGCTCTAAACAGACCTTCTTTGCCACCAACGGAACATCGACCTGCAACAAGATCGTAGTGCAGGCGCTGGTCCGGCCCGGTGACATCGTGCTGGTCGACCGTGACTGCCATAAATCACACCATTACGGTATGGTGCTGGCGGGGGCGAGCGTGGTCTACATGGACAGCTATCCGCTGCACGATTACTCGATGTACGGCGCGGTACCGATCCGTGAAATCAAACATAAACTGCTGGCCCTGCGCGCTGAAGGCAAACTGGACCGGGTGCGCATGGTTTTGCTGACCAACTGCACCTTCGACGGCATCGTCTACAACGTGCAGCGGGTGATGCAGGAATGTCTGGCGATCAAGAAGGACCTCGTGTTCCTGTGGGACGAAGCCTGGTTTGGCTATGCGCGCTTTGCCCCGAACACCCGCGTGCGCACCGCGATGCGTTCAGCGAATATTCTGCGAGAGGAATTCCGCACCACCGAACATGCCGAGGCTTACGCGGCGCAGCAAAAGGAATTGGAAGGCAAGGGTGATGACGCCTGGCTCGATACCCGTCTGATCGCGCCACCGGATGCGCGGGTGCGGGTCTATGCGACGCAATCGACCCATAAGACGCTGACCGCATTGCGGCAGGGCTCGATGATTCACGTCAACGATCAGCAGTTCAAGGGCGCGGTAGAGGAGGCCTTTCATGAGGCTTACATGACCCACACCTCGACTTCGCCCAACTATCAGATCATCGCCTCGCTGGATGTGGGACGCAGGCAGGTCGAGATTGAAGGATACGAGTTCGTCCAGCGGCAGGTCGAAAGCGCCATGGCGATCCGCCGGGCGGTGACGACGCATCCGTTGCTGAGGAAGTATTTCAAGCTGGTCACGGCGGGCGATATGATCCCCGAACAGTATCGCGAAAGCGGCATGACCAGCTATTTCGATCCCGATCAGGGCTGGGCCGACGTCTGGGATTGCTGGGCCAAGGACGAATTCGTTCTGGATGCCACCCGCATCACCCTGCATGTGGGTGCGACCGGTTGGGATGGCGATACGTTCAAGACCAAGATCCTGATGGATAAATACGGCATCCAGATCAACAAGACCTCGCGCAATACCGTGCTGTTCATGACGAATATCGGCACCACGCGCAGTTCGGTCGCATATTTGATCGAGGTGCTGGTCGAGATCGCCAAGGAACTGGACGACCTGATGGACGACGCGTCCAAGATGGAAAAGCGCGCCTTTGAGAAACGCGTCAGGAACCTCAGCGAGCATGTCCCGCCGCTGCCTGACTTCAGCCGCTTCCACGACGCGTTCCGCTGCGAACAGGGCACCGAGGCAGGGGATATCCGCACCGCGTTCTTCCTGTCCTATGACGAAGACAATTGTGATTACGTTGAGCCCGACAAGGACATGCTGAACCGGCTGGAAGCGGGCGAGGAGATGGTCTCGGCCACCTTCGTGATCCCTTATCCGCCGGGCTTTCCCATTCTGGTGCCGGGGCAGGTGATCAGCCCCGAAATCCTCAAATTCATGCAGGAACTGGACGTCTCGGAAATCCACGGATTCCGCGCTGATCTGGGCCTGCGCATCTTTACAGAAGACGCTTTGAAATCAGTCAAGAAAACATAAGGGACTGGGAGGACCATATGCCAAAGAAGGTGCTGAAGAACATCTCGGAAATCCGCCGGTATTTTCATACCAACACGGACCCGATCTATTTTGTATCGGCGACCAATTTCAACCTGTTGGGGCTGGATGAATGGGTGATGAATTTCACCTACATTTGCTACATGGACTGCTTTGACGGGCGACATCCGAACGTGTTTGTGCCTTCTGAAATGCCGCATGATGAATTCCAGTCCATCGAAGACATCAACAACTATCTGCTGCAGCACAAAGAGATCATCGATCTGGTCAAACGGCGCGGCGGCAAGCCCAAGTTTGTCTTCCTGATGTTTGATGAAACGACCGAGAAGCTGGTCAAGGAACTGGGCGGGCAACTGTGGTTCCCCAAGGCCAAGCTGCGTACCAAATGCGACAACAAGATCGAAACCGTCCGCATCGGCAACAAGGCGGGCGTGCCGTCCGTGCCCAACACGCTGAGTGTGGTCAAAAGCTATGATCATCTGAAAAAGATCTGCGACAAGGCCGGGCTGGGTCATGATCTGGTGCTGCAATCCGCCTTTGGTGACAGTGGTCACACCACGTTCTTCATCAAGTCCGAGGCCGATTTCAACAAGCACAAAGACGAGATCGTCGGCGAAGGCGAGATCAAGATCATGAAGCGGATCGACTGTCGCGGGGCGGCGATCGAGGCCTGCGCCACATCCGAAGGCACCATCGTGGGCCCGCTGATGACCGAGCTTGTGGGCTTCAAGGAACTTACCCCTTATCGCGGCGGCTGGTGCGGGAATGAAATCTTCTCGACCGCCTTCCCGCCCAAGGCCCGCGAACAAGCGCGGCAATTGACCTTTCAGTTCGGGGAAGAGCTGCGCAAATCCGGCTATCGCGGTTATTTCGAGCTCGACTTCCTGATCGACAAGAAAACGGATGAGCTGTGGCTGGGTGAATTGAACCCGCGCATCACCGGGGCAAGTTCCATGACCAACCACGCGGCCTTTGCCCATGCCGATGCGCCGCTGTTCCTGTTCCACCTTTTGGAGTTCTCCAAGAAACCCTTCGAGCTGGATGTCGAGGAACTCAATGCGCGCTGGGCCGACCCGGACATGATCGACAGTTGGTCGCAGATGGTGATCAAACACACCGATGACAGTGTCGACAGGATTACGCAGGCCCCACAATCGGGCATCTACAAGATGCTCGAAGATGGCCGTGTGGTGTTCGACCGGTTCGACTATCACCGCCGCGCGGTGGGCGAGAATGAGGCGTTCTTCCTGCGCATTTCGAATGCCGGTGACTACCGCTATGAAGGGGCCGATCTGGGCATTCTGGTGACGCGTGGGCGGTCGATGACCAAGGGCTTCAAACTGACAGACAAGTCGAAGAAGTGGATTCACGGCATCACCTCGGCCTATACCGCTGAACCGCTGCCCGCCGCGCAGCCGATGCAAGACCCCGCCTTTAAAATCATGTAGAAAGCCCCATGGCGCTTGTTTTTCGCTCAATCGACGAGGCGCAGCCCGGTCCCAAGCTGGCCGGGCTGTTTGCCGAATACTGGCCCGCCTACCGCACATGGTGGGCGCAAGAGGGGTATTCGGCCCGCCCTACCTATCGCGAATGCCTGCGCGCGCTGCAAAAGCATATGCCCGAGATCCTGCCGCTTTACGAAGAAGTGGTCGAGCTGGTCGGAGGCAAGGACAGTCAGGCGCGGTTTCTCAGCTTCTACTGCCCGCCGAAATACCTGTCTGGCTGCAGTCAGGCGATCTGGCGCGGCAAGACGCCGATTCTGGTGCGCAACTACGACTACCACCCGAAGACCTTCGATGCGGCGCTGCTGAAGACCCATTGGGACGGGCGCGGGATCATCGGGATGAGTGACGGTGTTCTGGGCCTGCTCGATGGGATCAACGATGCGGGTCTGACCGTCTCGCTTACCTTCGGCGGGCGGCGCGAGGTGGGGGACGGGTTCGGTGTTCCGCTGATCCTGCGCTATGTGCTGCAAACCTGCGAAACCACGGCCGAGGCGGTTGATTGCCTGTGCCGCATTCCCTGCCACATGAGCTATAACGTCACCGTGCTGGATGCGAAACACAATCACAGCACGGTCTATCTGGCACCTGACCGGCACCCGCAAATTTCGGACGTGCCGGTGGCGACCAATCATCAGGGCCATGTTGAATGGTCCAAACATGCACGGTTTACGGCAACGGTGGAACGTGAACGGTTTCTGCTGAACCGCCTGAACCAGTACCCGGAAAGCGAAAGGCGCTTTATCGACGCCTTCCTACGCCCGCCGCTGTATTCGACCGCTTTCAAATCCGGTTTTGGAACGCTTTATACGGCTGTTTATCGCCCCACACGAAAGCAGCTTCAATTGCTGTGGCCCGGGGCATCGTGGGACCTGTCGTTCGATGAATTTCCCGAAGGTGAGCTGAGCCTGTTGCTGCCGGACACGGCAGAAGCCGCGTATTGACCTGCGCCTCTGGCCGAATGTGCCCGATTGTGCAATCCTTGGGATCGAGCGTCGAAAGTCCTTGATTTTCGGCGATTTTAACTTGCTGAACGGAATGTGACCCATGCGCTGCCTGATCGTGACCTCCATGCGCAACGAAGGGCCGTTCATTCTGGAATGGATCGCCTATCACCGTGCCATCGGCGTGACGGATTTCCTGATTTTCAGCAATGATTGCGAGGATGGCACCGACGCGATTCTGGATCGGTTGCACACGCTAAAAATCGTCTGCCACAAGCCCAACCCGCGCAAAGGCAAGAAGACGGTGCAGTGGCGGGCGCTGAACCGTGCGTTGAACCACCGGCTGGTGGAGCAGGCCGATTGGATACTCGTTTCGGACGTGGACGAGTTTCTTTGCATTCACGAAGGCAGCGGGCAGATCGCCGATCTGATTGCCGCACGGCCCGATGCGGACGGGTTTGCGGTGCCGTGGCGCATGTTCGGGCATAACCGGCAAGTTGCTTTTCAGGATCAACCGGTAACCGGATTGTTCACCCGAGCAGCCCCCGACACGCTGCTGTGGCCGTGGCGCGCGGTGCAGTTCAAGACCCTGTTTAAGGCCGACCAGCGGTTGGATCGGCTGGGCGTGCACCGGCCCCGGCTGCAGGACGGCGCGGACTTCAATCTGGTCGACGGCAATGGCGATCCGGCCCCGGCCATACCCGGCACCGTCATTCCCAGCGTCGTGCCCAGATATGGGATGGCACAGTTGAACCATTACGCTCTGGGTTCGGTCGAGAACTATCTGGTCAAGGCCGAACGGGGCCGTCCCAATCACAGCGAAGACCCGATTGATCTGGCCTATTGGATCGACCGCGATTTCAATCAGGTTGAAGACACCGCGATCCTGCGCCATGCCGATGCAATTGCGCAAGGCATGGCCGAGCTGCGCGCCGACCCCGAACTGGATCAGCTGCATACCCGATCCGTCGCGTGGCGGCACCAACGCATCAAAACGCTGATGCAGGATTCAGAGATGTTCTACACCCACGCGCGCCTGTGTCAGATCGGCCCCACGCAGGTCCTGCCGATGACTGCCCAGCGTCAGATGTGGAGCCAGCTCATGTCGATCCGCCGCGCCATCCATGCCGAGAAACAGGCACGCAAGCGGGATGGCTAGTCCGCCACTTCGGCTTCGGTCCGTTCGGGCATGAAAATCGCATCCGGCTGATCCGGCGCCGAAATCTTTTCATAAAGGTGCGCATATTCGGGCAGGGCCTTCAACTCGGCCACTTTGCGTTTGTGCGTCTCAACCGCCGCTTTGTGCAGCGCCGCAATCTCGGCATCCGCCATCATCTGGTCCAGTTCGTCTCGGGCCCGAGGCACCCGTTGCAGGATGCGGGCGTCGCGTTCACTGTTATAGTTCCGGCGATCCCAGTAGTAACCGCCCATATCCTCATCGACATGGTTCACCCGGCCGCGATCCCGCTTGACCAGATAGCTGTCGGCAGAGCGCAAGGTATAGTGGTTCAGCGTGACCAGATCGTAGCCCAGCGACCGCTTGGTCGACCGCCAGCTGTTCGAGGCATGCACCTGTTCCGGCATCTCGCGCCCCGATCCGTTGACCCAGCGCACCTCGGACAAACGGTCCTGATCCAGGTCCAGCGGCCTGTGTACGCCGATCTTGCCGTAGGGCGCGGATTTGTGGACCATCGTCTTGAATCCCCACCCCATACGGGGCTTTGGGATGAACTGCGGCGCACAGCGATCAAAGGTTTCGATGACCCAGGCGTCTTCGAAATCAGTGACGCCGGCGTTCCCGAACAGCTTCCATGTCATCGAGATCAGGTTCGGTTCATTCATCGCTGAAAACAGCTCGGGCAGGGTACCGTCGCCCACATGGATATTGATGAACTCGTCGCAATCCATGCACATGTACCAATCAGCATCCGAGATCAAAGGATGGGTGATTGCGTGGTTCAACGCGCCGCGCTGCGGCTTTTGCCCTTTGTCCGCCTTGAACGGATTATCCAGCCGCGTCACATATCCCAGCGCCTGCAATCGGTCCAGCAGCTCGACCGTCTCGTCGGCGCAGTCGTTGGTATAGATCAGAAAATCCGTCACCCCGATTGAGCGATGATAGGCAACCCATTCCAGCAGGAAGGGGGCCTCATTCCGCATCGTCGTCACCAGCGTGATCTTGTCACGTGACAGTGGGGCGGCGGGTTTGAGCGGCGAGAACAGCGTCTCGACCCGTTTCCGGATGCTCTCATACGCCTCTTGCGCGTCATCCCCCAGCAGGATGGGATGGCCCGAGGATTGCAGAACCGGTTGTTCCTCTGGCGGCGTATCCTCAGGCAGTGCGGGTTCGGGTTTGTCGCTGACAAAGGGTTCACCGGTCAGTGCGGTATGGGACAGCGACGCAAAGTCCGGCTGCACCTCGTCCGAGACACTGTGGGACAGGATATCCTGCGCCAGAGTCTGGTAAAGCCGGTTGTACTCGGGCTGATCCTTCAGTGCATTGATCTTGGCACGATGCCAGTTGCAGCTTGCCTCATGCAATTTGGCCAGCCGTGGGTCCGACAGCAGATCATCGCGCATCGGTCTGGATTTCTCGAAGTGCGCCTGAATCGAGTCGTCCTGTTCATCATTGCGGTTGTGGATGTTCCAATACCCGATGCCCTGCTCGCGGTTGATGTGGTTGGTGCGGCCCCGGTCGCGTTTGACCAGATAGCTGTCAAGCGAGCGGATCGAGTAGTGGTTCAGCGTCACCAGATCATAGCCCCAGCTTTCCAGTGACGACCGCCAGCCCTTTTCGCGATAGCGATCAGGCATCTGGCGCCCCGATCCGTTGACCCAATGAGGCATGGCGCCGGAGACCGGTTCCAGCGGGCGGTGGATACCGAATTTCGAATAGCTCGACGGCCTGCGGGCGAAGGTCTTGAAGCCCCAGTTGTGATGCGGCACCCGCACTTTCTGCGGCGCGCAACGGTCAAACTGCTGCGGCACCGGGCTGTCGTCGAAATCGGCCACGCCGGAACAGCCAAAAAACCGCCAGGTCATTGCGATCAATTCGGGGTTCCCGGTTGCCTCCATCAGGGACCGCAAAGTGCCCTCGGGCGTGTGGATGTCGATGTATTCATCCACGTCAAACACCATATAGGCATCTGCGGCCTGAATGATCGAATGATCCTGCGCCAGCGCCAGCGCCACACGTTGCGGTCGCTCGCCCTTGTCTATGCGCGCCGGGTTGTCGACGCGGGTGACGAGCCCACGTTCCGCCAGCAGGTCCAGAATCTCATCCGTGCCGTCCGAGCAATCGTTGGTGTAGATCAGGAAATGAGTGAAGCCCAGCCACAGGTGATAGGCCACCCAGTCCAGAATATAGGGCCCTTCGTTCTTCATGGTCGTCACACCGATAACAGATTTCAGGGGGGCAGCGTCGTCGGATGCGGGCGTGGCCGCCGTATATTGTTTACCGTCGATCTCTTCCCTGAACACTTTTGCGAAGGCGCTGTTGGGGTCGGGGTTGGGATAGTCCCGCAAGGGCGCGTTCAACGGGTTGATCTTGTGCTTGATCAGCAATTGCCCCAGCAGGCCGGTCGGATCAGGCACTCCCTTGTAGTGTTCCGCCAGAAACTTGCGCATCCGTCGACCGTACAGATGCACCGAATAGGTGTTGTCGGTGACGTAATCGCTGATCTTGTTGTTGGGTTTGACGATCTTGCGCCGGTCCTTGAATGTATAGGGATACAGCCCCTCCTGCGGGAAGGCATAGCGGTGTTCGCCGGTCTTGTGCAGGAAATGCGACACCGCGTGCGGCCCCCAGACACCCCATGGCTGTTCGCCCGCATGAACCGGGTTGCCCGCGGCCTTCTTCTCTTCCAGTTCCCGGACGTATTTCTTGCCATACCATGTGGGGATGGCAAATTCATCCGAGCAATGGTCCAGCAGCAATTGCAGCGCTTCGCTGTCGCGGGGCAGGCCCAGCACGCCGCCATTGATGTGTTTCTTGCTTTCCCAGCCAAAGAAATGGCCGGTCTCGGTGACGAAAGGCTTGCGGCAATAGGCGTCCGTATCGGCCCAGATCATCCGGTCCGCACCGCACAGCATATGATATCTGAACAGATCGGAATGCAGCGCCGGAGAACCGGTGCGCTCATGCACCAGGAACCCGGTTTCGGGCAGGATATCGGCGGCATCGCGGAACTCGACTCCATCGGGCACGCGGTCGACATCCTCGTATGTGTAAAGGATGGTGTGATGCCCGGCATCTAAGAAGGACTGAACGCAGAGCTGCTCAAGAAAGCTCAGCGATCCGCGCATCCAGAGCATGCCGATTTGGTGAAGGTCTGTCATGTTCCGCTCTGAAACCTCGCCTTGGTCGTCATGGGTGTCCACCGACCGGATTTTTGACAACTCTATTGGATCAGACCGGGTGCGTCCAGCAAGCCTCAGGGAAAAGGCGGGCAACAAAACATTGCTAGAATTCGCGTGGTGTTGTGGGTAGATATGGCTGCGACAAGAAGGTGCAGTTTCAGCCAACGATAAGCGCCAGAGCAACCGACCTGAGGGTGATATGGCAAGATCGAACCGTGCGCGGCATTTCAACTTTCAACGCACGAACAAAGACACGCCCGAGTTCAGAACATGGTTTCGGGGTGAACACACAAATGCCAATCCGACCGTGGCGCGGATGATCCCGGCAGAAGCGGTGGGAAAATACGTGTTGAAGGGCTGGACCCCGAAAGAGCCGTTTATCACCCCGGACACGCAGATCACGGCATTTGGCAGCTGCTTTGCCGCAAATATCTCGGAATGGCTGTCGCGCCGGAACTACCGGGTCCTGAACAAGGACGAAGAAGCCAAGGACGCCTATGTGGTGACCTGTGGCGAAGGTATGGTGAATTCCTTTGTGATCCGTCAGCAATTCGAGTGGGCGTGGGAAAACAAGGTTTTCGAAGGAGAGCTTTGGCATGGCTACAAGGCTGAATCTTATGGCTATGACCCAGAGGTTCAGGCGGAAACCAAACGTATTTTTGACGAAACCGATGTATTTATCCTGACGTTCGGATTGTCGGAAATCTGGTATGATGAGGTCACCGGAAATGTGTTCTGGCGCACCATTCCCAAGGATGTCTATGACCCGTCACGGCATAAGTTTCGCGTCTCGACCGTTGAAGAGAACAAGGACAATCTGCGCGCAATCTACCATCTGATCCGAAAGCATCGCCCGGATGCCAAGATCCTGTTCACCCTGTCACCGATCCCGCTGATTGCGACATTCCGGGATAACTCGTGCCTGACATCGAACTCGGTCTCGAAAAGTGTTCTGCGCGTGGCTTTGGATGAAGTCGTGCGCGAGTTCAAAGACGAGGGCGTTCTGCATTACTGGCCGTCCTATGAGATCGTCACTGACGTCTTCAAACTGCCCTATGTCGCCGACCGGAGGCATCCGAAACAGGCCCCTCTGCGCTTTATCATGACCCTGTTCGAGCACACCTGGTGCGTGGACGGGGATGCCCCCAAACCTTCGTTGCTGCAAGCCTGGGCGCAAGCCGGTGCCGAGGCCGAGCTGTTCCCGCCTGCCATGTCGCGCTGCATCCTGGCCAAACGCTGGGGCAGGTTGCAGACCCTGATCGACAAGGGCGAATTCGACAGCGAGCCTGCCATCAACACAGCGCTTTTGAAGCTTGCGCAGGAACTGGTCGATGCTGCGGATGAAAGCTGAGGTACGCTGACGATGGTTGCGCCGAACACGCTGTCGATTGACGATTTCAAACTGCGCGGACAGGTCGGTATTCGCGGCACGCGCACTCTGATCAACGTGCAAGAAATTGCATCCAAAGATGGTCCATACCGGTATCTCGAGATTGGCTCGTATCTGGGTAAATCCCTTCAGCCGCATGTGATGGACGACGATTGCCTCAGCGCGCTGTCGATCGACCTGCGGCCCGACATGACCCCGGATGAGCGGGGGGCGCTGGACCAGTATCAGCATGTTACCACCCAGCATATGCTGGACGGGCTGAGGCAATATGCAAGCGACAGCCAGATGCAGAAATTGTCCACGCGTGAGACAACCTCTGCGTCGCTGCGCTCGGACCCGCCTGTGGATCGGTTTGATCTGGCCTTCATCGACGGAGAGCACACGATCACCGCGGCTTTTGCAGATTTTCTGAATGTGCTGACGGTGACGAATGCGCAATGCATCGTGGTGTTCGACGATACCCATATCATCTATCCGGCCGTCCAGAACGCCCTGTCCTATCTTGAGAGCTGCGGAACCGAACACGCGGTGGCCTTTGGGGGCGGGCACATCACTCCGATCTTCATCGGCCCCGATGCTGAAGGCCGGGCTGCGCTGTTCAAGGACAGCAATCGAATGCCGCTTGATGTGCTGGAGGCGAAGTATGACGAGGTGCTTGCCAGCAGCCATATGACGCGCAGCATGACGCGCTTCTTGCGGCAGAGCCCCGATCTGCGTAGCAAAGCTGCCCGTTGCCTACGCAATCTGGGATACCGGATTGCCGCACCCGAGGAGGGTTAGGATGGCAGCAGACAGCTCAGCCCCCGTGCCCATAGCTAACCGCGATATGCCCGACCCTTCGCACAAGTTGGATGACCCCGAAGTTACGGTTTTTACCGTGATGAAGAACGAGGGCCCCTTCATTCTCGAGTGGCTCGCGTTTCACAAATCCATCGGCATTAAGAACTTTGTGATTTTCACCAATCACTGCACCGATGGTACCGATCTGTTGCTCGACCGGTTGGATGAGAGGGGTGTGGTTACCCATCTGCAGAACCCCGCTGTGATGATGGAAAAGACATACTATCATCCCATCGCGATCAAATACGCGTTGCAAATGCCAGTGGTCAGGCGGTCCGATTATATCATCTCAATGGACGTCGATGAGTTCGTCAATATTCGCGTGGGCCAAGGGCATTTCACCGACTTGCTGCGCGCCGCCGGTCCGTTTCACGCCCTGTCGATGAGCGAACTGAACTTCACCTCAAGCGGCCACCAGAAGTTTGAAGATCACTGGATAACCGAGAACTTCAAAGTGCACGAAAATCCCCGGCCCGGGCGATGGAAAGCTGTGCGCGGCGTAAAGACCATTCTGAACGGCACCGGGGCGTTCGAACGCCCCACGAACCATCGCCCTTTATTGCGACCCGGGACAGAGAATGACGTGATCTGGCTGGACGGATCGGCCCGCCCCGTGCCGGAAGAGTTCATGACGGATGAAAAGCTCAAAAGCTACGATTGCCGGGGCGCTTATGATCTGGTTGCGCTGAACCACCATGCTTTGCGATCTGTGGATTCGTTCATGGTCAAGATGGATCGTGGCGACGCGGTCGCCAAATGGCGCAAAGTGAACCGCAAATATTACCGCGTTCGGATGCGGGGCGGGTCATCGGAAAACTGGATCGCACCTCAACTGCCTGCCGCGCGCACTGCCGGGGCCGAATTGCTCAGCGATCCGGAAACAGCGCGACTGCATCAGCTGTGTGTGGCGCGCCACAAGGCGCGGATCGCCGAAATCGCGGATCAGCCGGAAGTGCGCGAGTTGCGGGAATGGATTGACGACAAATATTTTTCGGAAGACAGCGACGCTTAAAGCTTGGCGTCGCGCGTCATTGATTTTTCCAAGCTCCAGATTTCTAAGAGTATTTTGCGATAGCGATGTATTGCCAAACAGATGCACAACCAATCCCGATGTGTTGCCTGTTGAAGTCAAGCATTCGGAAAACCGGTCGTTATTCTCTTTTGGGGATTTGGTGCCCAGGAGAGGCATCTAATCCTTGTTTCAGGGTGTTTCATCATGTACCAGAATTTCACAGGATGATTGTTTTTCAGTGATTTAACTGTTTCACCGTGTTCCACCACGCCCCACCGTATACTATATATGGAGGGTGGATAGAGAGGTGGATGAGTGTCTCGCCCATTGAACAAGCTCAGCGCATCGACGCTTGTCTGTCATCAAATGATTTGGAACACGAGCGGTTGATTGGCTTTGGAGGCTCAGGCTCGCTGTAGTTTCAATTTACGCCGCGTTTTGATG